>CAYTEK010000005.1:37184-48834 GCA_964436715.1 uncultured Verrucomicrobiota bacterium
GCCTTCCGCGGAGGTGGAGGCGATCATCACCGTGCCGTCGTCGTCGACGTCGATGAACGCCATGAAGTAGGTCTGGCCCTGGCGCAAATGGCCGCCGTCCATCCAATCGGTCAGGTTCAGGAAGTTGCCGTCGCGAATCGGAGCTTCCAGTTCCTCCGAGGTCATCGCATCGGGGCAGTTCATTTCCGGTTCCATGTAGGCCCAGATGCGAAGCGTGCCTTCCACCTCGGGGCAATCCGTCTTGAAGCGGAAGGTGATGTCCGGCTTGGGATACGACCGCGCATCGTCCGGATCGCAATACGGCACCTTGAAGCCCACGCCGCTGGTCATGTTGGAGGACACTTCGCCGTCTTCGTTGGTGGTGACCTCGTAGGTCGTCGCGCTGTGGGTGTAGTAATACGCCATGTATTCCGAGTAGTTGTCCCACCCGTCTCCGTCCGGATCGAGGTTGGCGTCGAACCGCAGTGGGCTGCAGGCCGTCGGGAACAGCGATTCCCAGCTGTCGGGCATGTCGTCGCCGTCCATGTGCAGGGAACCGAAGGATGCACCGGTCTGCGGGCTGTCGTAGTCGCCCACGCCGTCGCCGTCGGTGTCGTCTTCAAACGGATGCGTGCCGGCCAACCATTCGGCGCGGTTGTTCAGGCCATCGTCGTCTGGATCGCCCCAGGCGCCGTTGATGAAGTCGGCGGGGTCGTACACGTAGTCGATCCTGCCGTCGCCGTCGAGATCCACGTTCGATGCCGACGCATCGCCGAAGCCGCCGTCTTCATAGTCCAAGCCGTAGCGGATTTCCCAAGAATCGGGCAAGCCGTCGCCGTCCGTGTCCTTGCCGCCGCTGGGCACGTAGCCCGCATCGGCTGCGGACGCGGTGTAGAACTCGACCACGCCCGACATCTTGGCGGCGTTGGCCCACTGGTTCTCCCAATCATTTGCCGTGGTATAGTCCTCGGTGCTTGGCACATAGCCCCAGCGCCGCCAGATCTTGTCTTCGGACTTGTAGGTCACGCCGTCGCTCTGAACGGTGATGTACAGGCCATCTTCGGCGGCGGCCGCCGCCACCGTGGTCAAAGCCGCGCCGGTCCATTGCACGATGGATTCGGTGGAACGCAGGTAGAAGCGGTGACCCGCCAGCAGCGGATCGGCCGTCAGGTCCACGGTCGTGCCGTCTTCCGAAACGCCGTTGTAGATGTAGATCACGCCATCCGGCGGGCAGATGAACATGTCGCCCGGCGTCGGATCGTAGGCCAGCATGTCGTCGATGGCGTTGATGTCCGCCACGACCGTGGCGCGGGCATCCGCCAGCCAATGGCGCGCCTTGCCCCACCGCACCCACGAGGTGCCGTCGTAGCGATAGAGCACTTCTTCGGCGTGGTTCCAGCCGAAGTCGCCCACCTGGGCGATGCCCGTGCCCACGACGACGCCGGTGCCGTCGAAGACCGGACCGACGCCGCTCAGCGGCTTCACCGTGCCGGAATCGTTGACGTAGACCTGCGTGCCGACGATCCACGTGTCGCCGTCGAGCATGTTCTGGACGTCCGGTACCGCCGTGTATTTCACGGAGTACAGCAGATTGGTCGTTCGCGCCGTGTTCCAGTTGTTGCTGGTCAGGGTCGGCCAGCCGCCGTCGTCGAAGTTGAAATAGGAAGCCAAGCCCTCTTCCCGGCCTTCCAGCACCTGGAACATCGCCTCGTTGATGGACGATTTGTCCCGAGCCTCGGACCACAGCCGCACTTCGTCCACGAAGCCATGGAAGCGCTCGCCGATGCGAATGATGCTGGCAGGACCTTCGCCGGTGAACGGCGCGCTGTGGTTGATGTCTTGCACGGATCCGGCCTCGTTCCCGTTGACGAACAACGCCAGACGTTTGCCCACGCCATCGTAGGTGGCCGCCAGATGCGTCACCGACGTGGCGTTGTAGACCGTTGAAACCAGCAGCGCATTGGTGCCGCGCACGGCGATCGGCACGCCGATGCCCTTCGTGGTCTTGTACACGAAGCGGGCTTCGGGATAGAGGAAGGCGTTGGAACGCACTACGCGCAGTTCGTAGTTGGCGATGAACATGCCGTTGGTGACCGTTTCCACGGCGCGGCGGAAGATCGGCGCGCCTTGGCCGTCCGCCAAGAAGTCCACGCGTGCCGGCAGCACCTTGGCTTCCAGCGTCCACGAGCTCTGGACGTAGGCCGACCGGTCCAGGATCTCCAGCCAGCTGCCTGGCTTGCCGTTGAAATAAGCCGCCAGTCCCTGCTTGGGCGAGGTCGAGTCGGACGGCGTGGTAGCATTGCCCACCTCGTCGGAATCGGTCATGCCGTCGTCGTCGGTGTCCATCAGATCGGAACGAGCCGCCTTGCGGTTCTCTTGCTCGTTGGACAAACCGTCGCCGTCGAAATCCTCATCGCCATCCGGCGTGCCATCCTCGTCCGTATCGATCTTGCGCGGATTCGTGTTTGCCCAGTACTCCTGCAGACTGCTCAGGCCGTCGCCGTCGGGATCGCCGTCGGCATCGGACATCATCTTGCCCGTCATGCCCACCTGCGCGAAAGCCACGCCCTGCTGGGACACCCACCACGTTTCGCCGTCGTCGATGAAGCCAATCACTTGGCCGGACTTGATTTCCCACGTGACGTTTGTGGTCAGGGTCGTCGTCGAGTTGGTGCCGTCGCCCGTCGTGTTGGTCGAAACGGTATAGGCGCCGATCAACACCGTGTTCGGGCACAACGACGTCACCAATTCGCCGTTTTCCACGGACACGACGTTCGCGCAGGTCGCGCTGACCCACGTCACGCCGCCGTCGGCGGACGACCGGAACGTGTTGCCATCGCGCGAAATCAGCACTTCCGCGGCGCCCAGCTTGCCCCAGTCGGGATCGTAGCTGAGCATCTTGTGCTCCGGCGTCATCCAAGAGAACGGATTCATTTCATGGATTAGTTCCCAGCTGTCCGGAAGCTTGTCGCCATCGGAATCCAGTTCGCCGCGCTGGTTGTCCAACGCGCCGTTCACCGGCGCAGTGCGGCCGGCGTCGAAGATGAACCCGCCGCCGAAGTTGGTCGTGGGCAGCGCATAGGCGCGGTCCGGATAGAGGTAATCGTGGAACGAACGGTTGGCCACGTTGTCTGCCCCGGGGAAGTCGAAGTTCAGCAAGCTGCACATGGCGCGGTGGCGGTTGTCCACGGCCACGTCGCCGCCGTCGTCGAAGTTGTAGTAGGCCAGCAGGGAACCATTCAGATCCTGGCCGTCCAGCTCGACCATCTGGCGGCCTTCCAGCAGGATGCCGCGGTTCGCCGCCACTTCAGCGCTCGAGCGCTCCACGCCCCAGATGCGCAGTTCGTCAATCCACAGCCGGTTGGCGAAGCCCGTGCCGGTTGCGAAGGCCAGTTCGCCGCCGTTGCCAAAGGTCGTCACCAAGTAGCCACCGGTGGTTTCTTCCACCACCTGGCGGGACTGTACCAGCGTGCCGTCCATGTACAGCGAAAGCGCGTTCTTCTCATGGTCGAACGTGGCCGCCAGGTGGACCCAGCGATTCCGCGGCAGCGGCCGCGTCGCGCTGGCCTGGTACCACTTTCCGCCCAGCGTGTGCAGGCCGGCGTAGGGCACCGTGTCCACGACCTGGCCGTTGATCGTGACGTTGGTCACGCCCAGATCGTAGGCGCGGCGTTCCTTGGTGCCCAGCATCATGTAGCCCTTGGCGAAGGATCCGCCCGCGGGCGCCGTGCCCTCCAGATACACCCACGCTTCCACCGTGAAGTCGCGCGAGAAGTAGCGCGGATCGTCCACGAACAGCGTCTGCGAGCCGTCGTCGGTCACGATCTTCGCCGACCGCGCCGTCAGCGGGTTCAAGCCGAACACGGGACAGGTCGGCTGCTTGCCGCGCGCGACATCCATTTGGATTTCCATCGAATCCGACAAGCCGTCGGAATCCGTGTCCGTGCCCGGCATCGGCACCATCAGCGACAGATTGTCCGTGATCGGGCGGCCGCCCTCCACCAAATTGGTCGTCGCCACGGCGTTGGACAATACGTTACCCGGATCGGCCAAGATGATGTCCCCGGCCGGACCATCCGGCGGCGGAACGGCGCTCAACGCCAACGGGGTGAAAACGCCCGCTTCGTTTACAGAATACCACAGATTGTCGAAGCCCGGCGTGTAGCGACCGTCGCCGTTCACGTCGAGGTAGAAAAGGCCGCTCAAGGAGGTGGCAAACGGCTGGAACCCGCCGACGCCCAGCGTGGCCGCGAAGTCCGCGCCGTAATACTGGGCCAGCGTCTCCATGTCGTTCGCGGAGTATGGAAAGCTCGGTACGCCAACGGTGGGAACCAGGTTCGGCATAACCATATTGGTTGTAAAAGAAACCGGAGGAACGTTCGTGTCGAGCGGATCGACCGCCATCACCCAGTTGGTCACCAGGTTGGCATACGCGACCGGGTGGAAGAAGCCCGGATAGTTGGACATCGAATAGGATCCCTCGAGACCCGGGAACATGACTTCGTCGTACATCGGCGCCTGCATGTCGTGGCGCAGCAGGATCCAGTTGGCCAGCACGTAGGTTTCGAACGAAGACTGGTTCGGATAATTCATCGCGCGGGCGACCCACGGAATGGTTTCGTCGCCGGAGCCCGTGATGAAATCGATGCGGTAGCCGTCCTGACCGTAGTATTCCTGGACGTTGAGCAATCCATCCGCATCCGGATCGCCGAGGCCGCCGCCGGGATTGATGGTCACGGCGGAATCGACGATGCCCAGCAAGGTGCCCGAGTCGTCTTCATCCTCGTCTTCGGCCAAGTCGAACGACGCCATGTCGGTCTTGGGATTGAGGCCGTATTCGACTTCCCATCCGTCCGTCAAGCCATCTTTGTCGGTATCCCAGCCGTCGTACCGGACCACCAGATTCGGCCGGGGTTCCGTCCAATAGCTGGCGGCCGACGGCCAATGGATCGTGCCCGGCAGACCCAGCCCGCCGACCTTGACGTCGGCGGCCGTCCAGCCGTCTTTGTATTCGATCGTGAAATAACGCGCCGTATCGCCGAACTTGCTGTACTGGGCCAGCTGCAGATATCCCGCCGTTCCGTGCAAACATCCGCCGCGAGTCGGTTCGCGAAAACGCAGGCCAGCGGCCAAGACTTCCTTCTGCTTAAGCGTGCAGGAAGCCGACAGGAACGGCCACGGTGCGAGCGGATTGCCCCATCCATAGGTCAACAGCGGATGCAGGCACTGCTCGCGGAAATTCGTAAGCCCGTCCTTTTCCGGGTCGGAATCGTAATCGAAATTGTCGCCCGTGGGTTCGTTGGAAACCGCGTTGAAGCCGTTCTTCGCAAAGAATTTCTCGAAGGAGTCCAGCATCCAGTCGTTGTCCGTGTCGCAGTCGAAGGGGCTGGTCCAAATCTTCTCATCCAACAAAACGGTCGGGAAATCGTCGCGGGTGCTGCCCAAGTCGGGACAGCCCGTGGCAAAACTGATCTTGTTGGCCTTCTTCAATTCCTGAATGGCCGTCATGCCGTCGCCGTCGATGTCCGCCTTGGGCCATTGCAGCGTCGTCACCGGCTTGTCGGTGATGAGGGGATCCATCAACTTCGCCGAATTGGTGGAAATGCCCTGCTTGTAGACGAAATTCGTGTAAACGTAGCCGTCGTCCTTGGGATCCAAGCCGGCATAGATTTCGACTGGATCTTTCAACGTGTCGCTGTCGGTGTCCTCCAGCCGAGGATTGGTGTCGGCATACGTGATCATGCGCGCGGATTCGTAAAGGTCCGAAATGCCATCGCAGTCGGTGTCGAACAGTTCGACGTCGGGACCGTAATCGAAGAACAGTGCGGAGGATTCATCGAGCACGTTTGTCTTGATTTCCCAGGTGAACCAACCGGTGTAGCCGTTGATGGTGGCTTGCCAGCCTTGGAATTCCTGCAAATTGGTCAGGCCATCGCCGTCCTTGTCGTCGGTTTTTTGGTAACCGCTTTCCCAAACCAGATTGGTCTTGATGTCCGTCGGATCGTCGTCGTCGATTTCGATGGTCACCCAGTCGTTGGCCTGAGCGAAATCGGTGTAGTTGGTGTACAGCCGGCCCTGCGCCTCGCGCGGCCACAGGCAGCCCGCCAAGGCCAGCGCGGCTCCCCACATCAAGAAATTCGAAAAACGGCTCTTCACGGTGTTTGCTGTTCGCATGGCAACCTCTGTTTTCCTGGGAGACACAACCTCTGTCGTTCCAAATCGTTCATTCTGCCGCTTCGGCCCCGGTGGTCGTCGGCTTTTCGCTTTCCTTCAAGGAGATCAACTCCTCCAATTCCGTCCGCAGCCGCAATTCCGCCAGCATGTCCTGCTGGGCCTTGTCGATCGCTTGGTGTTTCTCGACGACCGCCGGATGGTCGAGCAAAAGCTTGTTCAAGTTGTCGTTCAGCTCGGCGATCTGCTTTTTCAACCCTTGGATCGCAGGATCGTTCTGCTCGACGTCCTCGTAGGTCGCGCGCATCTGCTTGTATAATTCCGGCACGCTGGCGGAATACGCTTCCGCCGCCTTCATGCAAGCGGCTTCCGCGGCTTTCAGGGTTTCCAAATCGGCGTCTTTCAGGGCGGCCAGCCGCTGCTCGGGCGGCGGGAGGCTCGGCGCGGCTTCTGGCGCCGCGGCAGCCTCCGCCGCGGGGACATCCGCGGCGGGTTCAACGGCGGCGGGAGCCGGCGGCGCAGCGGGCGGCAACTTGAGGGCGGCCGGAATTTCCGGAGCGGCCGCCCAGACTCCCGCCACTCCCGACAGGACTAGGCCCATGGCCAGCCAAAACAAAACCGCACCCGTCCTGCTCTTCATGCGCTCTTCCTGAAATCCTTATAAAGGGCATGATGCCCTTTTATGGAAAGTAAACTCCAAAAGGGAGTTGCTGGCAACCAAAAAAATGCCTCGCGCGCGGCCGTTTTTCCATCTCCGGCGCCGTTGCGGCGCAGGGCGTTTTGCGGCGCCTTGTGAAGCGTCGAAAATGCCTCCGTCCGGCGCCGCAAACGCAGGGGCGGGTCCGCCGGATTCAAAGCGCGGCCAGGAAGGCATCCATTTCGGCGTCGGTGCCGATGCTCACCCGCAGATAGCGTCCCGTGCGTTCGCCCGGGAAGTAGCGCACGAGGATTTTTTGCCGCCGCAGGTCGGCGAACAGGTCCGCCGCCGTCCGCCCCGCCGGCGGTTCCACGAACAGGAAATTCGCCGCGGACGGCACCACCCGGAACCCGCGCTTGGCCAACTCGGCGGACGTCCGTTCCCGCGTGGCGACGATGCGCGCCGCGTTGGCCTGCATCCACGGCACGTCGTCCAGCGCGGCCAAGGCGACGGCCTGCGCCAGCCGGTCCACGTTGTAGGAATCCTTGAGCTTGTACAAGGCGCCGATCAGCTCCGCCGAACCGATGGCCCATCCCATGCGCAACCCGGCCAAAGAGAACGATTTGGACATCGTGCGGCACACGAGCACGTTGGGCAGGCGCTTGGCCAGTTCCAGGCAGCTGCGCCCGCCGGAAAAGTCCACATAGGCTTCATCCGCCAGCACCACGCCTTGGAACCGCCGGCAAAAGGCTTCGATGGCATCCAAGGGATAGAAGACGCCCGTCGGCGCGTTGGGATTAGCGAGGAAAAAAAGCGAGGCGTTCAGATCCGCCGGCGGTTCCGTCCAGCCGAAATCGTCCGGCAACGGCACGGTTTGGAATCCCACTTCCTCGGCCGCCGCCAGCACCGGATAGAGCGAATAGGACGGCGCAAAGGAAGCCGCCGCGCCGCCGGGCTGCGTGAACGCGCGCACGACCAGCCGGAGCACTTCGTCGGAGCCGTTGCCCACGAACACGTTCTCGACGCCGACGCCGGCCTGCGCCGCCAGCCGCGCGCGCAAGGCCGAGCAAACCGGATCGGGATAGAGCCGCAGTGTTTCGACCGGATATTCCCGCACGGCGCGCGCCACCGCCGGGCTCGGCGGGTACGGATTCTCGTTGGTGTTGAGCTTGACGAGGCCGGCCACCTGCGGCTGCTCGCCGGGCGCGTAGGCTTGGAGGTCCTGGACGGATTTTCGGATGTAGGCATTCATGGTCGTTTCTCGTTCGGTCGGTCAGTTTCCCCCACCCCGGGAATGCGCGCAAGCCGTTTCGGCGGCGAACGCGGGGCGGGCGACGACAAAAAAGGACGCCCCGCGGGGCGTCCTTCCGTGCGGCTTGGGGCCGGATGCTTACCAGCGGTAATGGGCGAAGGCCTTGTTGGCCGCCGCCATCTTGTGCGTGTCGTCGCGCTTCTTGACCGCGTTGCCTTGGTTCTTGAAGGCATCGAGGATCTCGAGCGCGAGCGCGCGCTGCATGGAAGCGCCCTTGCGGCCGCGGCTGTAGTCCACCACCCAGCGGAGCGCGAGGCTCGTCTGGCGGGCGGGGGGCACTTCCACGGGCACCTGGTAGGTCGCGCCGCCGACGCGGCGGCTCTTGACCTCGACCTTGGGCTTGATGTTTTCCAGCGCCTGCTGGAAGACCTCGATCGGATCCTTGCCGTCCGACTGTTCCTTGATCTGGTCCAGCGCGCCGTAGACCGTGCGCTGCGCCGTGGACTTCTTGCCGCGGTTCATGATGATGTTGACCAGATGGGTCACCAGCACGCTGCCGTAGCGGGCGTCCGGTGCGAATTCGTGCGTTTCAGCTCTGCGCCTTCTCATGCTCGCCCCTCCTTATTTCGCGGCTTTCGGGGTCTTCGTGCCGTACTTCGAGCGGCCGCGCCGGCGCGTCTCGATGCCCAGGCAATCCAACGTGCCGCGGATGATGTGGTAGCGCACGCCCGGCAGATCCTTCACGCGGCCGCCGCGCACCAGCACCATGCTGTGCTCCTGCAGATTGTGTCCTTCGCCCGGGATGTAGGCGGTCACTTCCTGACCGTTCGTCAGGCGCACGCGGGCCACTTTCCGCAACGCGGAGTTCGGCTTCTTGGGGGTCATCGTCTTGACCAGCAGGCACACGCCCCGCCGCTGCGGACACTTCTGCAGCGCAGGCGCCTTGCGCTTCGCGCGCAACGGGCTGCGGCCCTGTTTCACCAGTTGATTGATCGTCGGCATATCGCTCTTTTCGTTCCTTGTTCGTTCGGTCTTTTTGACGCAAATTAGCGCGCACCCTATCAATCCGCCCGCGCCTTGGCAACCCTCTTGTTCGATTTTTTTGGCCAATCGCGAAAAGGCGTGCATTCCCCCGGCCGGCGCCGTAGGATGCGGGGCCGACGACATGAAACCGTCTTGCCCAGGAAGTTCCGCCATGAAACGTCTGTTCGTCTTCGCCTTGGCCGCCGCCCTGGCCGCCGCCGCCGCCGCCCAACTGCCGTCCCGAAGCCGCACCGGCCCCATGCGCGTGGCGATGCTTTCCGACGGCGGCACCTTCAGCGACAGCTCCTTCAACCAGAATTGCCGCGAGGGCATCGAGGAACTGATGTATTCCGGCGCGCCGATCTTCGTCCAGTTCGCCGAACCCATCGTGCCCGCGTATTTCGAGCGCAAGCTCGCGGCCCTCGCCGAACGCGACTATCGCCTCATCCTCGGCGTCGGCTACCGCATGGCGCCCGCCATCGCGGCCGTCGCCGCGGAATACCCCCGCACCTATTTCGCCTGCGTGGACGGCGATTTCGACGACGTGCCCCACAACGTCTGGGCGCTGACCTTCCAGGTGGACGAATGCGCCTTCCCCGCCGGCTACCTCGCCGCCGCCTGGGCCGAAATGCAGGATCCCAAGGATCCCGCCGTCGCCTTCATCGGCGGCGTCGATTGCGCCAGCGTCAACCAGTTCATCGTCGGCTTCCGCAACGGCGTGCGCCATTTCAACAAGCTCAAGAACAAGGACGTCCGCATCCTCGGCGGCTACGTCGGCGCCTTCGACGATTTCGCCGGCGGCAAGCAGCTCGCGCTCGGTTTCCTCGACGAAGGCGCGGACGTGATCTTCGGTGTGGGCTCCATCTCCGGCAACGGCGGCATCGCCGCCGCCAAGGAACGCGGCAAATGGGCCATCGGCGTGGACACCGACCAGTACAACACCCTCGTCGACCAGCAGGACGTCATCCTGACCTCCTGCCTCAAGCGCATGGACCGCGCCGTCAGCCAGGTCGTCTCCGCCGCGCTCGACAACCAGTTCTGGGGCGGCACGCGCTACGTCGGCAGCCTGTCCAACCACGGCGTCGGCCTCGCCCCCTACCACGATTTCGCGGACCGGATCCCCGAACGCCTGCAGAAGGAAATCGTGGACATCCAGCGCAACCTCCTCGAAGGCGAGATCTCCACCGGCTGGCCCGAAAAGCCAGCGGCCGAGAAAAAAGAAGCCGCCGCCGAAAAGCCCCAGGGCTGACGCCCGCGCCGCCATGCTCACGCCCGCCTTCGTCCGTCTCTTCGGCTCCCGCGCCAAAACCGTCGTCGGCATGATCCACGTGGGCGCCCTGCCCGGCACGCCGCGGCACGCCGGCGGCATGGAACCGATCGTCGCCCACGCCCTCGCCGAAGCCGAAACCTACCGCGCCTGCGGCATCCACGCGCTGATGGTCGAAAACATGCGCGACGTGCCCTACGTGCAGCGCCCCGGGCCGGAGATCCTCGCCGCCATGGCCGTCGTCGCGCGCGAAGTCAAGCGCGCCCACCCGGCGCTGCCGCTCGGCATCCAGATCCTCGCCGGCGCCAACCGGGAAGCGCTCGCCGCCGCCCGCGCCGCCGGCGCCGATTTCATCCGCGCCGAGGCGTTCGTCTTCGGCCACGTCGCCGACGAAGGCTACATGGATTCCTGCGCCGGCGAACTCCTGCGCCACCGCAAGGCCATCGGCGCCGAACGCGTCGCGATCTTCACCGACATCAAGAAAAAGCACTCCGCCCACGCCGTCACCGCCGACGTCGACGTCGTCCAGACCGCGCACGCCGCCGAGTTCTTCCTGTCGGACGGGCTCATTCTCACCGGCGCCGCCACGGGCGAAGCCGCCAGCATCGACGAATTGCGCGCCGTCCACGCCGCGACGAAGCTGCCCGTTCTCGTCGGATCCGGCATCACCGCCGCCAACGTGAAGGACTACCTGCCGCTCGCCGACGCGTTCATCGTCGGTTCGCACTTCAAGCGCGACGGCTACTGGGAAAATCCCCTCGACCCCGACCGCATCCGCCGGCTGCTCGCCGCCGTGGGCTGAGCCCGGCCCGCCCGCCCCCCCGGCGCCGCTTGCCGCCGAACGAAAACCGCGCGAAAAGCGCCTCCGCAAATCGTATGATGGTTAATTAACCATCATACGATTTCCGCGAAGTCCAAACCGGCCGCGGAACGGCGGAAAATCAGGTGGGAACGGATGCGTCGAAGCGGATGCTGCCGGCGCGGGCGTGGCCGTCGAGGCCTTCGACGCGGCCCATTTCTTCGATCAGCGGCAGGGTTTCGATCAGGTCGGCCCGCGTGAAGGCCACCACGCTCGTGCGCTTGCGGAAGGACTCGACGGTGAGGCCCGAAAAGAACGCCGCGGTGCCGCCCGTCGGCAGAACGTGGCTGGGCCCGGCGACGAAATCGCCGGCGCTTTCCGGCGTCCAGGCGCCGACGAACGTCGCCCCCGCGTTCTTGACCTTCTGCAGCCAGCGCCGCGGTTCCTTGGTCATGATCTCGAAGTGCTCCGGCGCGAACCGGTTCACGAGGTCCATGCCCGTGTCGAGATGGTCCGTCACCA
>CAYTEK010000006.1:0-14203 GCA_964436715.1 uncultured Verrucomicrobiota bacterium
CCAGCCACGCCTCGTCCCCCTGGTTCACCGGCGTCCCGCCCGCGACCGTCGTGCACGTCAACGAATAGGCGCGCGTTTCGGAAAGCAGGATTCCGGTCGCGCGCGGCGCCGGACCGCATGGGGAATCTTTGCCGCTTGAATTCGGGACCGGCTTGGAGGAGCATCCGGCGCGCATGGGAGCATGGGCGTTAGCGGCGGTTTTCGGACTGGCCTTCGTGGCGGTCCGCAGCGCGCTGCGCTGGCGGGTCGGGCGGGGCGCGCTTTCGCTGCTGTTTCACGACACTTGGTTCCATTTGCTGTACGCGGAGGAAATCGCGGCCAACGGCCATCGGGTGCCGCGGCGCATCCGGCCGTTCCTGCTGTCGACGCACGTGGCCTATCCGCCGCTGCTGCATTGGGCGCTGTCGTTTCTGCCGAAGCGAATTCGCGAGCGCACGGAGCCGTTTTGGGGCGGGCTCCTGGATGCGCTGGCGGGAATGGCGCTGCTGGCGCTGGCGGTGCACTTGCCGGGCGGCACGCCGGCCACGGGCGCGTTGGCGGCGGGGCTGCTGCTGGCCACGCCGGCGCTGCAAGGCACCGGCTGGGGCCCGCGGGCGCTGCACGGCACGCCCCGGGTGCTGGGCCAGTTGCTGTTCGCCTTGGCGATCTTCGCCTTTTTACGGCATCGCCAAACGGGAGCGCCGGGTTGGTTCGCGGCGGCGGCGGCGGCCGGCAGCCTGATTTTCGTGGCGAGCTTTTTCAGCGTGCAGGCCTTCGCGTTCGCGAACCTGATCGCCGCGGCGCTGCTGCGCTCGTGGGAACCGCTCGCTCTGCTGGGCGCGAGTTTCGCGCTTTCGCTCCTGTGGTTCCGGGGCTATGCGCTGCATCTGCTGCGCAGCCAGTTCCGGATGCTGGCGGCGATGCGGCGCGCGCTGCGGCGCGGCGAGTTCGATTGCGCGGCCATCCAGGCGCGCAACCGCTGGCGGGACTTCCTGCGCTTGCCGGGGTATCTCCGGACGGATCCGCGACGGGCGCAAGAACTGGCCAGCCGGCGAAACACCTGGCTGATCTTGCTGCTGCAGATGCCGCTGGTGCCGGCGTGTTTCTGCGCGGGCGGGCCGACGGGCGGCTTCGCGACCGGATGCCTGCACGACGCGGGCGCCTACGTGTGGGCCGGGTTGGCGCTGTTTGCGCTGACGTCCCTGCGGCCGTTCCTGTTTCTGGGCGAAGCCGAACGCTATGCCGAGCACGTGCTGCCGCTGCTGTGCCTGACGATGGCGTTTGCGCTGCCGGCGGCGGCGCTGGGGTTGGGCGCGGCGTTGCCGGTCGGGGTGCTGGCGGTTTCCGTTGCCGTCGGCGTCTGGAACGCGCGCGGGTTCCTGCGGCAGGAACGGGCAGGGCGGGCGCGGCAGGATCAAGTTCGGGAGACGCTCGAATGGATCCGGCGGCAGGCCGCCGGTCGCCGCTTCGCGGTTTTGCCGCGCGGTTCGTTGAATTTGCTGATTCCCTACCTGGCGGGCGGCTCCGTCCTCTACGGCCAGTGGGCCAGCCACTCGCCGCCGGACGTCCAGGCGCTGCGGAATCCGGAGTCGGCCGAATTCGCGCGCTGCCGCGACGGCCTTTTCGAGCGTTTCGGAATCGATTACGTGGTGTTGGACGTGCGCCGGCGCGAGCGACCGGGATTTCGCGACATGTTCGCGGCCTATCCGGAAGCGTTTGGAAACGCGGCGTTCAGCGTGCGGGCGTTTCGGCCGCCGGCGGCCGGGCATGGATCGCCCGCCGGTTGAAATGGGCCAGGAAGCGTTCCCGATCGGTTTCGCGCGGGGATTCGGGTTGATCGGAATCGGCGAGGGGATCGACGAAGGCGAGGACCTCCGTGGCGCCCTCCGCGCGGAGACCATGCAGCAGGACCTGGTGGTTCTGGCGATTGGCGGTGAAGCCGGGCGCGACGCTGACGATGACGGGGCCCGTCGCCAGCAGCGCGGCGCGCAGGCTGTGCCACGGCCGATCGGCGGCCGGCACCGCGTTTTCGCCGTCCGCCTGCGCGCGCGCCGCGGCGAGCTGCGCCGGAGAATAGCGCTCGTGGACGGCCAGCCATTGGAAATCCTGGCGCGGCGCGTCCCAGTTGCGCCGCCAGGCGATCAGGCCGACGGACGCGAGAAACCGGACCTGTGCCGCGTGGCGCCAATGGCCGCTGGCGTCGCGCCCGCCGTCCGCCAAGAGCCGTTCATGGACGTGCCGGAAGGTCAGCGCATCGCGCAATTCCGGACGAAAGTGGCGGGCCAGCATCAGGGTGGTGGCGACGGCGCAGCACGTGCGCCGTTCGGCCGCCGGGATGGGATGGCCGGGGTCGAGCTGCCAGATCGGATGCACCGGCCAAAGAACCGGCGCAAATGCGCAAGATGCGGACATGCCGGCGGAAGATAGGGGATCGCCGGCGAAAAGAAAAGCGCATCCGGCGGCCGCGGGCGGCTAGCGGGCGGCCAGCAACCGGGCGGCGAGTTCGTTGGCGGGAGTGGGAACGCCGCATTGCCGGCCGAGGCGGCAGACGGTTTCGGCGAAGAGATCGATTTCGGGCGTGCGGCCGGCTTCGACGTCCTGGAGCATGGACGTGCGGTTTTCGGGCGCGGCGCCGAGAATGACGCCTTCCGCCCAGGCGGGCACCTCGGCGGCGCCGGCGATGCCGAGGGCGACGCCGACGGCCGCAGCTTCGTCCATCAGCGTGCGGGCGAAGCGCAGGGCTTCGGGATTCTGCTGGAGTTCGGCGTTGGGTTTGCGCAAGACGGCCTGGGCCTGGTTGATGCCGACGTTGAGGATGAACTTCTTCCACTGGGCGGCGCGCATGTCGGCGGGCACGTGGTGTTCGAGACCGAGGCGTTCGAAGAAATCGGCGACGGCCTGCACGCGCGGGGACGGGGGAACGTTCGTCGCTTCGCCGAAGACGATCTTGCTCGTGCCGTTCTGGACGACGGCGTTGCCGGTGCGCATGGAACTCTCGCAGTAGACGAAACCATGGAGCACGCGCGGCCAGCCGAAGGCTTCGGCGAGGACGTCTTGGGCGGTGATGCCGTTGAGCAGCGGCAGGATTTGCGTGTGCGGCCCCAGCAGCGGCGCCAAGATCGGCAGCGCGGCGGCAAGCCCCGTGGATTTGACGGCGCCGAGCACGAGATCGGCGGGCGGACCGAAATTCTCGGGCGTTCGGTAGTTCAAATCGAGGCGCCGGCCGTTGAGGGCGGGCGGATCGGCCCGGTAGCGGGCGAGGCGGGCGGCATCGGCGACGATGCGCAGGCATGCGGGCTCCCGGGCGGAAATCTTGCCGGCGTTGAGGATGCCGATGGCCCCGAGGCCGACGAGCGCGACGTCGCGGACGGGGGTCATGGCCGCCGAGTGACGAGCAGCCGGACGGCGCCGTTGCCGGCCTTGGCGGGCTGCAGCGTGAAGGAATTCAGCACCGCCGGCAGCAGGCAGGTGGTGCCGTGCTGCAGGATCATGGCGGGCTGGCCGGGCGTCCGGATGCGCACGTCGCCGTTGACGGGGAAGAGGATCAGGAAACTGCGGGAATCGTGTTCGATTCGGCACGGCGCGGAAAAGGTCCATTCCTCGACGTGGAAATGGGGATCGTCGAGCAGGAGGCGGACGGCATGGCCGCCGGGCTGCTGGATTTCGGGCAAGATGGGCGCGACGGGGCTGCCGGTGAGCTTCCAATCGACGACCTGCAAGGCCTTTTCGACGTGCAGCGAACGGGGCTTGCCGTTTTTGTCGAGGCGGTCCCAGTCGAAGAGGCGGTAGGTGGTGTTGGCGTCTTGCTGGACCTCCAGCAGCAGGCAGCCGGCGCCGATGGCGTGGACGCGGCCGCCGGGCGTGTTGAAGATCATGCCGGGCCGCGCGGGGAAGCGCTGCAAAAGCGAGGGAATCGCGCCGGCGGCGCGGGCTTGTTCGAATTCGGCGGGGCCGACGCCGGGCTTGAAGCCGGAGTAGATGTGCGCATCGGGCGTCGCGGACAAGACGTACCACATCTCGCTTTTGGCTTCGCCGCCGAAACGGGCGGCGGCGGCATCGTCGGGATGCACCTGCACCGACAAGGTCTCGCGGGCGTCGATCAGCTTGACCAACAAGGGGAACGACGAGTCCGTGCGGCCGGTGCCGAGGATTTCCGGCCCGCGGCGGGCGATGGCTTCGGACAGGGTGGCGCCGGCGTCGGGGCCGTTGATGATGCGCGTGCGGCCGTCGGGATGATCGGCGATTTCCCACGATTCGGCGTAGATGCCGGCGTTGAGGCGTCGGTGGAATTCGTGAATGAGCCGATCGCCGCCCCAAATGTATTCCTTGTACACGGGTTGCAGCAGGATCGGCATGTAGGACGTCGAATCCATGAATGCATGATTCTGCCTCGGAGGGCGTTCGGGGACAAGCAAAAGAAAACCGCGGCCCCGGCGGCGGCGTTCCGCGCCGATTTTTGGCTTTACGGTGCCGGGGCGGAACATCAGACTGTCCGGCAATCGAATGCGGCGCAAGCCCCCTCGCCGCCGGGTTGAAACGGGGGTGGTCACGTGGAGGAAACGAGCGATGAAGAAATTGTCCTTGGTTCTGTTGGCGGCGATGTCGGTTCCCGTTGCGGGGTGGGCGTTTCATGCGGGCGTGATCGCGGCGCCGCAAAGTGCCAGCGGCGTGCCGCTGGCCGGTCAGCTTACGCTGGGCATGCTGAACGGCGAGGCGAAGGAACACGTGTACGATTATGAAACCATTGACGGCAGCCGGCGGCAATTGAGCCGCCTGGACTGGGATCTGGACAACGTCGCCATGGGCGGCGCCAACGGCACGGTCCGCCTGTTCGACAAGTTGACGATCAACGGCGGCTACTGGACGAGGCTGTCGGAAGGCGGCGGCGAAATGGACGACTACGACTGGCTGGACACGGGTTCGACGGATTGGACCCACTATTCGCTGTCGGACGTGGACGTGACGGAGGGCTACGTCTTCGACCTGAACGTGGCGTGGGATCTGGTCAGCGACTGGAACGGCCTGACGGCGCGCGCGCTGGCCGGCTACAAGCAGGACGGCTGGACCTGGGAAGACAGCGGCGTCTATCTGCTCTATCCCGAATACGGCTACGTGCCGCAGGACCTCTACGGCGAAAACATGATCAACTACGAACAGGAATTCCGGATGCCCTACCTGGGCGCCAGCGCGGATTGGCAGTGGAACGACTTCACGGTTTCGGGCCACCTGACCTGGAGCCCCATCGTGGAAGCGGAAGATTGGGACGAGCACGTGGCGCGTTCGCTGCATTTCCACGAGACGTTCGAGGGCGGCGACATGCTGGGCCTCGGCGTGGAAGCCCGCTACCAGTTCACGCAGGGCTTCATGGACGGCGTGTTCCTCTCGGCCGGCCTCGAATACCAGTCGATCGACCTGATGGTCGGCGACATGGAAGTGTACAACTCCGAAACCGGCGAATCCGGCGGGGACGACGACGTCGCGGGCATCGAAAACGAATACACGGTCATCTTGCTGGGCGGCGGTTTCCGGTTCTAGGAGCAGAAAGGGTCGGCGCACATGGAGCGGATGTTCAAGATCGCGGCGGCGGCGTGCGCCGTCGGAGCGTGGTGGACGGTCCCGGCGCCGGCCCAGATGCCGGCGGGGGACGCCGCCGTTGCGGCGCCGGCCCTCGCGGCGGACGTCGAGCGGGATCTCTGCGAGGCCGTCGCGGAGGGCGCGCGGCTGCTGGTCGAGAACCATCTGGTGCCCGCCGGCGCGGATGCCAAATCGGCCTTGCTGGAGGCGTTGATCCGCGCCAGCGAGCCGTCGGTCGTGTTCTTGGGCGAAGATGAGCTGGCCGCGCGTTCGCGGCGGCTGGCCGATCGCGAATGGGATATCGGCCTGACGCTGGTGGCGGCGGCGGACAGCCTGCCCAAGGTGGCGGCGGTGCGGGCGGATTCGCCGGCCGCCGCCGCGGGCATCCTGCCGGGCGAGTTGATCGAAAAGGTCGGCGGACACGAGGTCTCGACCGGCACCGCGCTGAAACTCGTCCGCGGCTGGATGCTCGAAGGCGAAACCGCCGCGCTGGAAGTCGGCGTGCGCGCCGCCGACGCGAAGAGCCGCAAGGTCGCCGTGGAACGCGTGCGCCGCGCGGAAAGCTCGCTGACCGACGTCGAAGATCTGCCGGCGGGCATGGGCTATCTGCGCGCGGCGGGAATTTTCGAGGGCGCCGGCGCGGAAATCGCTGCGGCGCTGGACCAATGGCGGACCGCCGGCAAGCTCGGGGCGATTCTCGATCTGCGCGGCGCGGACGGCACCGCGGAAGCGGAAATCCCCGCCGTGGCCGCGAAATTCGCGCCCGTCGGCGCGACGCTCTACGAAATGGACGACCGGCAAGGCAACCAAATCGCCTCCGTGCCGGCCGGCCCGGCGCCGGACAAGGCCCTGCCGCTGATGGTGCTGGTGGACGAAGAAACCTGCGGCGCGGCGGAACTGCTCGCCGCCGTGCTCGGCGGCTCCGTGCAGGGCGCGATGGTCATCGGCCGCGAAACCGCCGGCGATCCCATGATCCGCGAACCCAAGCCGCTGTCCACGGGCCGCTACGCCCTGCTGGCCACGCGCCAGCTGCGCACGGCCGACGGCGCGACCTATTCCGGCGCCGGCGGCGTGGCGCCCGACGTCGCCATCGGCGACGCCGCGCTGGACGAGACGGTCTACGAACCCGAGGCGCCCGTGCTGCGCAAGGGCAAGACGATGTCCGACGAGGAGAAGGAAGACAAGGCGCTGCGCGAGCGCACGCGCAACGACACCTATCTGCGGCGCGCCACGGACGTCCTGCTGGGCCTCAAGGCGCTCGGCTATGACGCGCAGCCCTGACCGCCCCGGCGTCGTGCCGGCCACGCCGGAAAACGTCCGGCGCGCGGCGGAATGCCTGAAACGGGGGGAATTGGTCGTCGTGCCGACCGAGACGGTCTACGGCGTCGCCGCGCGCGCGGATGCGCCGGACGCCATGGCGCGGCTCTACGCCGCCAAGGGGAGCGACGCCGCCATGAGCAGCGCGCTCTTCGCCGCCGGCCTCGCCGCCGCGCGCGCCGCGGGCGCGCAGGCGGATGAAATCGCCGAACGCCTGGCCGCCGCGTTCTGGCCCGGACCCCTGACGCTGGTGCTGCCCGCCGCCGCGGGGGAATGGATCGGATTCCGCTGCCCGGATCATCCCGTGGCGCTGGCGTGGCTGCGCGCCTTGGATGGCATCGTCCCGGCGGTGACCAGCGCGAACCGCAGCGGCGCGCCCGCCGCGAAAACCGCCGCGGAAGCCTGGGACGCGCTCGCGCCGCACGTGGCGCTGGCGCTGGATGCGGGCCCCGTCGCGGTCGGCGCGGCCAGCACCGTGGTCAAGGTCGCGGCCGGCGCCGTCGAAATCCTGCGTCCCGGCCCCATCGACCGCGCGGCGCTCGAACGCGCCGCCCGCTGTCCCGTCCGGGGCTGAACCGCCGAAGTTCCCATGCGGCCCGGCGCGACTTGCGGCCGGCCGGGAATTGACGGGAACGTTCCGGAATCGGTAGGCTGGAGGCATGAAAAAAATCCTCGTTCCCGCGATGGCCGGCGCGTTGTTCCTGTTTGCTTGGGGATTTTCGATTCCGGCGGCGGCCGGCGAGGTTCCGGTGCAGCCCGCCGGGCGCATCCTCGGCCAATGGACGACGGACGAAGCCAACGTGGCGGAATACCTGTCTTCCATCCTGCTGCCGGCGTCGGCGCAATGTTCCCGGTTCGAAGGCCATTTGGTCTACGCGTTCACCGGCGGCGAAAACCCGACGATGACCATCGTCGGCTACGGTCCCGTCGTGCATCTGGAAAAAGGCCGCCTCAACGGCCCCGCCGATCAAATCTCGTTTGGGCTGAATATTTCGTTCCAATCCGCCTATTCCATCAGCCGCGACGGCACCTTGCTCGATTTCGGCTTCGCGCCCGACGTCAGCTCCGTCGCGATCGACAACCTGATCGTGAACGGCAACGAGGTGATGCGCGAGAGCGGGGACGTCAGCATGTTGGGACTGTCGATCCCGTTCGCCGGTTCCCAGATGCAATTCGAGCTCCTGGACGGCGACCGGTTGAAGCTGGTGCCTGTTATTCCGCCGTCGGCGGAGACCGGCATGAGCGTCGTGCCGAGTCCGTTGATCCTGCACCGGCGTTGAAGCGGTTCCGGCGCGGCTCGCAGCCGGCGCGTCAGGGCTCGACGAACTGGACGTCCATGACGAGCAGTTTTTCCGCCGCGGCGCCGGACGTTGTCCACCGGATGCGCGAAATGCCCGGCGGCAATTCGTCCGGCGGCGTCGCCAGCGTCCATGGTTCCGCGCAGGGCAGGTTGGTGGCGAACGTCGCGCCCGAGGGCCGCGTCAGGTGGACCGCGGCGTCGGCGTTTGTCGCGGAAATCGCGCCCGCGATCCGGAAGACGCCGCGGCGCGGCGCGTCCCGCAGGTTGTGGACGACCAGTTCCGCCTCGCCGCCGTCGATGACGCGCCCGCAGACGGCGTCGCCGATTTCCGCATAGCGGAAGCGCGGATATTCGACGTAGATGGGCTGGCCGGCCGCGCGGGCCATGGCCAGTGCGTCGGCCGGCTCGTTGTAGAGGATGTCGAAACCGTCGGCTTCGAAATGGCGGGTTTCGACGTCGGGGAAGATGCCGCGTTCGCGAAGCTTCCGCAGCGGCGGATTCTGGAAGCCGACCACGTTGCGATAGAAGCCATCCGCTTCGTCCCATGTGCTGGCGGGATCGCGGATGAACGCCGAAACGGGAAAGCGCGCCAGCACCTGGCGCTGGCGGGCGCGGACGTCGTCCATGAAGCCGGGGCCGTTGCCCGCGATCCGGACCGCCGGGTACAGGCCGGGCGTCGCGTGGTAGCCCGGCACGTAGCGCAGGTCGAAGCCGCCGCAATCGAACAGGTAGGGCGATCCGGGCGGCAGGTTTTCGTTGAGCCAGCGGGCCGTGGTGGCAAAGGGTCCGCCTTTTTCCGTCAGGCGATACAGCTCCGGCAGGAACAGGCCGGCGTGGACGGCCACCAGCGCGACGACGGCGGCCCGGAAAACGACGCGCCCGGCGCGTTCCCGCCGGAAAAGCCGCCCGGCCGCGTGCGCGACGGACCAGAGGCCCTGCGCGAAGACGAGATAGACCAGCGGCGCCAGCATCGCGAAATACCGGACGGACGTGTACTGGGATTTCTTCGCCAGAATCGCCAGCGCGAGCGCCGTCGCCACCGTCACGCCGACGCAGACGCGGCCGGGAACGGGATCTTCCCGCCGTCGCGCCAGCGCGATCAGCCCGACCGCGAACAGCCCCCACGCCAACGCGTTCGGAACCAGGCGATCGCCGAGGAAGAACTTGGCGACCATGTCGTTCAGGATGCGGAACAGGGAGTAGGGCGACTCCATGGCGACGTGCGGGCTGTCGCCGAGCAGGATGCGCGCCCAGTACGGCGCCGCCGCCAGCCCCGCCAAGGCGCAGGCGACGGCCGTTTCGGCGGCGCGGCGCGCGGCCGCCGCGCGCCCGGCCCGCGCGTGTCCGATCCACAGGAGGATGGCCGCGGCGTCCATGGCCGCCAGCGCCACGCTGCAGCCGAAATGCGTCAGCCCCAGCGCGGCCGACCACAGGAACAAAGCCACGGCGACCGCGTGCGAACGGCGTTCGTCGAAGAGCGACTGGTGGAAATGCAAAAACGCGAAGGCGGCGCAGAGCAGGACGTAGGGGTAGCAGTAGACTTCGCGGGAATAGTAGACCGGGAAGAAGAAAAACGCAGCCATGGCCGTGGCCGCCAGGTTGATCTCGGGCCGCACCAGGCGCCGCCCGAGCCGAAATCCGCCGACGACCGCGAACGCGCCCGCCAGCGCGCCCGGGATTCGCAGCGCCAGCACGTGGTGCGCCACGTCCGGCACGAAGCGGCCGGCGACGTGCATCCAAGCGTTCAAGACGACTCCGCCCAGCGGCAACTGGCCGAAATCGATGCAGTTTTGCCAGTACCCGAGGAACGCCTGCCACGGCGAGAGCGCCGCGTCGGCCATGTAGCGGACGAGGAGAATTTCGTCGCCCCACAGCTCCGTCCGGCCCAGCAACGGCAGGCGGACGAGCAAGGCGAGCGCGAACGCGAGCAGCGCCCAGCCCATGGAAACCCAATGCGCGCGTTCGCGGTTCATGGGCAGGACGATAGGCCGCCGGCCCCGACGCTGTCAATCATGCGGCGCCCGGGCCGTCAGGGCCGGAAGGGGAAAGGTGCGCGGCTAAACTCCGGGCGGAAGCTTGGAGGCCATGGCCTTCCGGCGGTCGAGCCGGCGGCCATCGACGATGAACGTGCCGTCGCCAACCGCGTGGAGGGTGCGGGTTTCTTTCCGGCCCGTGGTCACATGCGCGGCCACGACTTCCAGCACGATGATGTCGTGCCGCCGGACGATGTCGACGACCTTGCATTCGACGTTCGCCAGGCATTCCTTGATCAAGGGCGCTTGGACGATTCGGGCGGGGACGGGCGTGAGATGGAATTTGGCGAACTTGTCGGTATCCGCGCCCGAGCAGGTGCCGATGCCCACCGCGGTATCCAGCAAGTCCGCGCCGGGGATGGCGAGGACGCACTCGCGGGTTTTGTCGAGCGCCCGGAACGAGTAATTCCACGCGCCGGTGGTCAGGGCGAAGCGCGGCGTGAAATCCACCACCATCGTCCAGGTGATGGTCATGACGTTGTTCTTCTTGCCGTCGCAGGTGGTCACCCAAACGACCGGCCCGGGTTCGATCAGCGTGAAGGCCTGGCTCAACGGCATGGTGCGCATGGTTGCCTCCTTGGCATCAAGGGAAGCGTACTGCAAACGGTTCGGAACGCCAAGGGGGGCGCAGAGCGCTTCCGGATTCGTTGTAGCCGGGCCCGGTGGGCCCGGCGGCTGCAGATCCGGAAGCTGGGGTCACCGCCTCCGGCTACAGGACAGCCGGCAGCCAAGATCGGTTATAGCCGGGCACGGTGGGCCCGGCGGATCGGAAGGCGAAGTGGTCGGAGGCCGGCCGCGCGTGCGGTCTACGGATTCGGTTTCTTGGGGAAGCCTTCGGGAAATTGCGCGGCGGAATCGCAGATGTCGTGCCAGGGGGCTTTCATCGAGACCCAGATATGGCTTTGGGGCTTCATCCGGGGATCGACGTCCAGCGAGCCCGCGCGGATCAGCACCATGCCCGGCCGCTGCGCGGCGCGCGCGAACAGGTGGCAGCCGCATGTCTTGCAGAACGAACGGAACTTGCCGGGCGAGGAATTGAAAGGCACGAGATTGTCCGCGCCGGCCACGACTTTGAAGCCGCTATCCTCCACGGCCAGGACCGACGAAAACGCGGAGCCGGAGAACTTCCGGCAGTCCGGACAATGGCAGTTCGCGAAGATCAGGATCTTGCCCGTGCTCTCGTACTTCACTTTTCCGCAATAGCAACTGCCCGTCAGCATGGAAGCCTCCTTGGGTTCGAGGAAAGCCTGCCGCAAGCCAATGGAAACGCCAAGGGGGAGGAGAAGGAGGCTAACCACGGATGAACACGGATGGGGAGGGGAAGAACAGCCTGCTCTCACGGAGACACGGAGGCACGGAGGGAAGCAGATAATCGAGGCCTAAAAGATCAATTTATGAAACTGCCCCCTTCGCTTGTTCGGCGTTATTCGTTTAAATATTTCCTGTCAACTATGCAACCATCCCATGTTTTCCATTCGTCGTTTTCTTTGCGATAGATTGAAAATGAATCGAACTCGGTGTTTTGAAAGGCGGGACCAGATATTTTCGTGTATCTGATCTTTGTTCGTGCAACCGCATAGTCTCCATCCTGTCCAATGAAGGTGAACGATATCAACTCGGCGTTAATGTCGTAGTTCTCAAAAACAGTGGGAGAATCCTTTTTAATGCTGAGATAAGATGGCGCCTGTGAATGAACGGTGCTGACCATGGCGTCAATATCCTCTTCGCGATACGCGCGGAGAGTCCGCTCAACGGTGTTCTTAATACTGTCTGCAGCGGGGATGGACTCTGAGCAGACGGTATCCGTCCAGATTAACGAAAGGAGAGCAGCGGCCAACGAGTATTTGTTGCGCTTCATGGCTTTCTTTCTTTTCCGAACAGGTTTGCTTAATCTACTTCAAGTAGAGTGTATCAAGTCGGATGCGGCTGTTTCCACATCTGAAAGAATAGGCATATGCCGGGGATGGATCAAGGGCGGAAGTCCCGGCCTACAACAGAACTGATCGGAATTCGCTTGCGGACCTGAGCGCCGTTTGCGTTGGCTGTTGAGCTCCCCCACGGCCTTGTGCCGTGGGAAGCGAAGTTGGCTCCCCCATCGCGCAAGGCGATGGGGCCCGCCGGAACCGCAAGCCGCGAGTTACTTCGCCTCGTACCGCCGTTTGTGGTCTTTGATGCCGGCGAGGCGGAAGGGGCCGCCGCGGTAGGGGGCGAAGACGTGGTCGGCGCCGTCTTTGGGGACGCCGTAGTTGAAGATGTCTTCGTACTGGCGATACGTCACGGGAGTGCGGGTGTCGAGCATGGCGCGGTGGGAGTCGGTGAAGAGGTGTTCGCGGTAGCCGCGCTGGACGACGCCCGAGAAGAATTCGGCCATGCAACCGGAACCGTAGGAGAAGAAGCCGATGCGCTGGTCGTCGAGGGCGGCGGGGGCGTTGTCGAGGAGCGACGCGAAGCCTTCGTAGACGCAGGCGGCGTAGGTGTTGCCGGTCTGGCGGTTGTACTGGAGGGCGGGTTCGAGCAGGCGTTCGAGTTCCTCCTTGGGCGGCGGCGGGACGCCTTCGGCCTTGCAGAGGCGCTCGAAGGACTTGTAGGCGATCTTGGTGAACGGCATGTGGAAGCCGTAGTGCCGGTGGTCGGCCAGGCCGCGCCCGGACGCCGCCTTGTAGTTGTTCCACGCGTCGATGAGGGTGGTCAGGTACATCTTGGTGGAGTACTTGCCGTCGACGAGCGCTTCTTCGCGGTAGTTGGGGCGCCAGAAGTCCATGATGTCTTCGGTGTGGAACCCGGCCTCGGGGTCCAGGGCGAGGATGCGCGGATGGGCGGAGACGAGCATGGCGACGGCGCCGGCGCCTTGGGTGGGTTCGCCGGGGCTGGCGAGGTCGTAGCGGGCGATGTCGGCGGCGAGGACGAGGGCCTTGGTATGCGGGCGGGCGGCGACCATGGCCGCGGCCATGCGCAGGGATGCCGTGGCGCCGTAGCAGGCTTCCTTGGTCTCGAGGCAACGGCAGTTGGACGGCAGGCCCAGGAGCCGATGGCAGAAGCAGGCCGCGGCCTTGGATTGGTCGATGCCGGATTCGGTGGCGAAAATCAGCAGTTCGATGTTTTCGCGCCCGGCTTTTTCCACGATGGGCAGGGCGGCGTTGGCGGCGAGGGTGACGATGTCCTGGTCCGGCGGCACGACGGCCATGCGCTCCTGGCCGATGCCGACGATGAACTTGTCGGGATCGGCGCCGCGCTTCTGCGCGAGCACGCGCAGGTCGAGGACGTAGGAGGGAGTGTGGAAGGAAATGAGGTCGATGCCGATTTTCATGGTGTTATAGAGAGGGCAGAGTTCAGAGGTCGGAGGTCAGGGAAGGCTTTCAATATCCAATGTCCAATATTCAATATCCAATTTTCAAATGGGGTGTTGTGGCTTTTCCCGACCTCTGACCTCTGGCCTTGTGGTTTATCCTGACCTCTGAACTCCGACCTCTGACCTCTCCCCTAGAACCTCTTCCAGACCCCGCGGGCGGATTCGCGGGCCTTGGCGCAGATTTCCTTTTCGTCGAGGGTGAGGATCTTGGAATCGCGCATGAGGACCTGGCCGCGGGCGATGGTGGTGTGGACGCGGGCGTAGTTGAGGCCGTAGAGCAGGTGGCCGAGGAAGCGGCCGGGCTCGAGCGGGGTGGTGGGGACGTAGTCGAAGATCGCGACGTCCGCGAGCTGGCCGGGCGCGAGCTGGCCGCGCTTTTCGGGGAAGCAGCGGGCGGCGATCTTCGCGTTGTTGCCGAGCAGCATGTCGCAGGCTTCGCAGAAGGCCACGCGCGGATCAGCGAGCGTGGCGCGCTGCAGGAGGTGGGCGACGCGGGCGGCGGAGATCATGTGCGAGGTCATGCCGTCGGTGCCGAGGCCGAGCAGGATGCCCTTTTTCAGCAGCGTCAGCATCTTCTGCGTGCCGACGGCGTTGTTCATGTTGGATTCCGGATTGTGGCCCATCATGGTGCCGGTCTGGGCGATCAGGTCC
>CAYTEK010000006.1:14230-46025 GCA_964436715.1 uncultured Verrucomicrobiota bacterium
GTGGATGCCGTGGATGAACAGCGACTTCGGGCCGGCGAGGCCGAACTTGTGGAGGCGCTGGGCGATGCGCGAGCCGTGCTTGGCGATGCAGTCGGTTTCGTCGGAGAGGTCCTCGGCGACGTGGACGTGGACGCCGGTCCGGGTTTCGGTGCAGACGCGGGCCGTGGCTTCGAGCGTGGCGTCGGAGAGCGTCATCTGCGCGTGGAGGCCGAAGAGCGCGGTGACCTGGCCGTCGCCGGACGCCTGGGTTTTCTTGATGAAGCGGGCGTTTTCGGCGACGCCGTCGGCGGGGACGTTGCGGTCGGAAGTCTCGTAGCAGAGGCAGCCGGAGAGGCCGGCCTGGCGGAAGGTCTCTTCCATGATATCCAGCGAGCCGTCGGTGCACGACGGGGAGGCGTGGTGGTCGATGACGGTGGTGCAGCCGGTGTGGATGGCTTCGAGGAGGGCGACGAGGGACGAGTAGCGGACGGCCTCGGGGTCGAGCGCGAGGTCGAGCTTCCACCACATGCGCTCGAGGATTTCGACGAAGTTGCGGGCGGGTTCGCCGGGCGGGGCGAAGCCGCGGGCGAAGGAGGAATAGAAGTGGTGGTGGGCGTTGATGAGGCCCGGCATGGCGACCATGCCCTCGGCATCGATCACCTGCGCGCCGACGGGCACCTTGACGGACGGGCCGACGGCGGAAATCTTGGAGCCTTCGACGAGGATTTCGCCTTGGGGAAGAATGGTGCCGGCGTCGTCGAGGGCGACGACCAAGGCGTTTTTGATCAGCAGGGCGGTCATGGGGCCTCCGGGTCGGATTTTTTCCACGATGTGGAAAAATATTTTTTCCACACCGTGGAAAACTTTTTAGCACTTTTTCCACGCAATGGAAAAGGTTTTCGCGGGGGCGCGGGCGGCGATTTGCCGCATGGGGCGGGCCTAGGGTTCGGAATCGGCCTTGAGGACTTCGGCCTGGTAGGCGGCGAGGACGTCGGCGTAAGCGAGAGTGCCGACGAGGCGGCGATCGTCGGCGGCGCGGACGACGGGGAGTTCCTGGAGATGGGACTCGGTGAACTTGGCGAGGGTGGTGCCGAGGGATTCGTCGGGGGTCGCGACAGGCACGGCGTGGTGCATGAGATCCTCGGCGAGGAGAATGCGGACGAGGGCGGGGGACGACAGCAGCGCGCGGCGGGCGTCGGCGAGGGTGATGGCGCCGCGGAGGAGGCCGGCGCCATCGACGACGTAGAACTGGGCGGCGTCGGAGGCGAGCAGGCGGTCGAGGACGGCGGCCGCGGGTTCGGCGGGCGCCGCGGTTTCCAGGCGGGTGCGCAGGAGCGCTTCGACGCGCCGGGTGCGGAGCAGGTCGGGGGAGCCGCCGCGGAAGAGGCGGATGCCGTCGCGGGCGAGCTTGTAGGTATAGATGGACAGGCCGCCGGCGAGGCGCATTGCGAGGACGGTGCTGAGAATGGAGACGATCATCACGGGCAGGATGATGGCGTAGTTGGAGGTGATCTCGAACACCATGACGATGGCCGTGATCGGCGCGAGCATGGAGCCGGCGACGAGGCCGCCCATGCCGACGAGCGCGTAGGCCGCCACCCCGCCGAAATGCGCGCCGAGGAACGGCTCGGCGAGGCCGCCGAGCCACGCGCCCAGCAGCGCGCCGACGGCCAGCGCCGGCGAAAAGACGCCGCCGGAACCGCCGCTGCCGAGCGTGACGCCCGTGGCGAGCATCTTGGCGAAGACCAGCGCGAGCAGCAGCAGCGACGGCAGCTGGCCGGCGAAGGCCGCGCGGGTCAGCGCGTGGCCGTCGCCCGGGATCTGCGGCAGGACGAGGGCCAGCAGGCCGACCAGCAAGCCGCCGAGGGCGGGACGGGACCACGTCGGCAGGCGGCGCCGGGAATCGAAGAACCGGCCCGCGGCGTCGTTGATGCGGAGATAGGCGAAGGACGCGAGGCCGCAGAGCAGCCCGAGCGCCGCGTAGGGAATCAGTTCCCACGCGCTGGCGAACGCGCAGGGCGGCGGCGAAAAGGTGGGCACGTCGCCGCGCCACGCGCGCGCCACGACGGTGGCGACCACCGACGAGATGACGATGGGGCTGAATTGGGCGGCGCCGAATTCGCCGAGCACGACCTCCACCGAAAACAAGGCGCCGGCGATGGGCGCGTTGAAGGTGGCGGCGATGCCGGCGGCGGCGCCGCAGCCGACGAGCGTGCGCAGGCGCCGCGGCGACATGCCGATGGCCTGGCCGATGCGCGAGCCGATGGCCGCGCCGATCTGGATGATGGGGCCCTCGCGGCCGGCCGAACCGCCGCTGCCGATGGTGATGGCCGAGGCGATCGTCTTGGCGACGGCCACGCGGCCGCGGATCCGGCCGCCGGCCAGCGCGACGGCCTTGATGACCTCGGGCACGCCGTGGCCTTTGGCTTCGGCGACGAGGTAGGTGGTGATCAAGCCGACCAGCAGGCCGCCGGCGGCGGGCGCCAGCGCGATCTTCCACGGCGCGATTTCGCGGAGATCGGCCAGGCTTGGCTCGACGACGTTCCAGAAGCCGTCCTGGAAAAGGCGGATCGCGACGTCGAAGGCGATGGCCGCCAGACCGCCGAGCAGGCCGATGCCGGCGGCGACGAACAGCAGGAAGACGTATTCGCCGCCGCGGGCGCGCTCGATCCAGGCGTGCGCGGCGCGCCGGAGCCAACGCGCAAGCACGTGCGGACGCGCGGGGGCGGATTTGGCGTTTTCGGCGACGGGGGTCATGGAAAACCCCAATATCCAACATTCAATATCCAATGTCCAACATCCAAAAGGGCCGCTTCATGGGCGCGGTCAGAATGGGCTGGATTGGACCGGGCGCGGCGGCTAGACTGCGCGAAATGAATTCGGTTCAGGACAGGCGGATCGCGATCGACGCCCGCTGGGTGTTTCGCGAGCTGAGCGGCATCGGTCGCTACACGCTGGAACTGTTGAAGCAACTCGGGGAAATCGGGGGGGCGTTTCGCTATCTGGTGCTGGTGCGGGACGCGGAACGGCGGGAATTCGTGGCGGCGACCGCGCGGCTGGCGGGCCGGGCGAATTTCGAGTTCGCGGAGCTGCCGCACGGGCCGTTTTCGGTCCGGGGGCAGTTCGCGGCGGCGCGGCTGCTGCGGGAGCGGGGCGTCGCCGCGTACCACTCGACGAACTTCATGGTGCCGCTGCCGGCGTTTCCGCGGCGGCGGCCGCACGCGATCCGCTGCCTCTGCAACATCCACGACTTGATTCCGCTGGCGCATCCGGAATTCACGCCCAAGGCCCTCAAGACGCGGTTTTTTTTCGCGTATCGGGCGCTGATGCACGAGATCGCGCGGCGCGCGGACGCGGTGGCGACGGGGAGCGAGTCGGCGAAGCGCGACATCGTGCGGCTGCTGGGCATTCCGGAGGAGCGCATCGCGGTGGCGCCGGACGGGGTGGACGCGCGGTATGCGCCCGGCGGCGAAAAGCCGTCGGCGCGCGGCGCGCCGCCAACGGTGCTCTACGTGGGCCGGCGCGATCCGTACAAGAACCTGCCGGGACTGGTGGCGGCCTTTGCGCGTCTGGTGCGGGACGGCGGCGTGGACGCGCGCCTGCGGGTCGTGGGGCCGCCGGACGCGCGCTATCCCGAGGCCGAAGAAGCGGCGCGGCGGCTGGGCGTGGCGGACCGCGTCGAATGGACGGGCTATCTGGACGATGCGGGGCTGGTGAAGGCATACCAGGAGGCCGATGTTTTGGCGTTGCTGTCGCGCTACGAGGGCTTCGGCTTGCCGGTGGTGGAAGCGATGGCGTGCGGGACGCCGGTGGTGTGTTCGAACGCGGCGAGCCTGCCCGAGGTGGCGGGCGCGGCGGCGCGGCTCGTGGCGCCGGACGACGCGGCGGGGGCGGCGGCGGCGCTGCAGGACGTCTTGACGAATCCGGCGGAAGCGGCGCGCCTGCGCGCGGCGGGGCTGGCCCAGGCGAAGAAGTTCTCATGGCGGGCGGCGGCCGAGTCCGTCCTGCGCCTCTACGGGGAGCTGGCGCGATGAAGGTGGCGCTGGCGCACGATTGGCTCAACGGCATGCGCGGGGGCGAGCGGTGTCTCGACCTGATCTGCCGGGAATTTCCGCAGGCGGAACTCTACACGCTGCTGTTCCGGCCGGAGCTGGTGTCGGAGGCGATCCGGAACCGCCCGGTGCACGTGTCGGGTCTGCAACGCATTCCGGGCTTCCGCGAGCATTACCGGTGGTTTTTGCCGCTGTTTCCGCTGGCGATCGAATCGTTCCGGGTGCCGGCGGGCACGGACCTGGTGCTGAGCACGAGCCATTGCGCGGCGAAAGGCATCCGCCCGCCGCCCGGCGCGAAGCACCTGTGCTACTGCTTCACGCCGATGCGCTACGCGTGGTCGCTGCAGGAGGAATATTTCGGGCGGAACCCGCTCAAGCGGGCGCTGATCGACCGGCTGCTGGCGCGCTTGCGCGCGTGGGACCGGGCGGCAAGCGACCGGGTGGACCGCTTCGTGGCCATCAGCCGGCACGTGCAGGAGCGAATCCGCCGGTTCTACGGCCGCGAATCCGCGGTGGTGTATCCGCCGGTGGCGACGCAGTACTTCACGCCGGACGCGCGCGGCGGCCACGACGGCTACGATCTGGTGGTGTCCGCGCTGGTGCCCTACAAGCGCGTGGATCTGGCGGTGCGGGCGTACGCGCAGTCCGGGTGGCCGCTGAAGATCGCGGGGGCGGGCACGGAACTGGCGGCGCTGCGCAAGCTCGCGGCGCCGAACGTGGAATTCCTGGGCCGGGTGCCGGACGAAGGCGTGCGCGAGCTGTACCGGCGTTGCCGGTTCCTCGTGTTTCCGGGCGAGGAGGATTTCGGCATCGTGCCGCTGGAAGCGCAGGCGTGCGGCAAGCCGGTGGTGGCGTTCGGCAAGGGCGGCCTGCTCGAAACGGTGGTGGCGGGCCGAACGGGCGCGTTCTTCGGCGAACAGACGCCGGAGGCGCTGCAGGCGGCCGTGGCGCAGGCGGAAAAGACGGAATGGGATCCGGCAGCGATTCGCGCCCATGCGGAGACGTTCGGCGAAGACCGGTTTTTGGCCGGGCTGCGCTCGGAGATCGCCGCGACGCTGGAAGGACGGCGGACGTGACGGACGCACCGATCCACGCAGCAACTCCGGCCGCGGCGCCGGCGGAACCGTCCACGGCGCAGACGCTGCGGACGGCGCGGGGTTTCTCGTGCCTGTTCTGGAGCCTGCCGCTGCTGTCGGCGGCGCACGCCGCGGCGCTGGAATCGTTCGTGCCGCCGCGCCTCGCGCTCGGCTTGCTGCCGGCGTGCTTTTTGCCGCTGGCGTGGGGGCTCTGGATGCTGCGGCGCGGCGCGGCGCCGTTGCCGCGCTGGAACCGGCGCATCGGCCGCGCGGCGCTGTTGGCGCTGGCGGCGGCGGGGCTGAGTCCGTTTTTGGCGTGGTGGGAAGCGGCGCCGACGCAGACGTATTTTGCGATCAACGCGGGGGCGCACTACCTCGCGACGGTGGCGCTGCTGGCCAGCCTGAACCGGCTGGCGGCCGCCTGGGCGCGGGGGGTGGGCGACGCGCCGCTGCGCAAGGAGGCGCAGGCGGGCTTCTGGATGGTGCTGTGGCTGAGCGTCTGCACCGTCGGCGCCTTGGCTTGGTTGTTCCACCGCGCGGGCTTCTGGGAAGCGGGCGCACCGGCGGTGCTGGCGCGGCTGGCGGATCTGCCCAGCGAGGCGCGCACCTTGTTCCTGCTGCCCTACGCGATGACCGCCTACGTGGCGTGGCGCGCGAAGGAAACCGGCTTCCGCCGGACCGCGACCGCGCCGTGACGGCGCCCGCGGCGCGGCTTCATTCCCATGGATATTTCCGGTCCGCCGGCTCGTCGTCGGGCTCGGCGGGCACGTCCGGCTGGGCGGGCAGATGGCTGCGGATCGCGGCCTCGATGGCGAGGCCTTCCGGATCGCCCGGCATGGCGGCCAGGTAGGCCGTGATGGGATTCAAGGCGCGGGCGTACTGGCGCAGGCGCACCATGGCCTTGGCCCACTTCAGGAGGCGTTCGTAGCGGTAGGGCGCGAGGACTTCGGACTTGCGGAAGCAGCGGGTGGCGACGTCCCAATCGCCCAGCAGGCAGTAGTGGGAAGCCAGTTCCTCCCACAGCAGGGGATTGTCGGGGTTGCGCTCGATGGCGCTTTGCAGGATGCCGACGGCGGCGGAACCTTCCTTGAGTTGATGGAGGGCATCGGCCAGCGCGATGGCCGCCTCGGAGTTCCACGCGTCGCGCCGCAGGGCGTATTCGAGCCACGGCCGCGCGACGGCCGGCATTTTCTTCTTGAGCAGCTCGTTGCCGACGTCGATGGCGAAAGCCACGTCGTAGTAGCCGACGTCCTCGTGCGGACCGCGGAGCAGGGCGAGGCCGTCCTCGGCCGGTTGGCCTTGGACGGCGCGGATGAGGGCCAGCAAGGCGCGGACGTCGAAGCGATGGGGCCAGCGGGCCAGCGCGGACTCCGCGGCGTTTTCGGCGAGGGCGGGCGCGTCCGCCTGCAGCAGGTACCATGCGGCGCGGGCGGCCAGCCAGGCGTCCGCGGGGCGGCTGGCTTGGCGCCGCGCGAAGATGGCGCGGACGTTTTCCTGCGAGATCGCGGCCACGCGGGCGTCCCAGACCTGCTTCTCCGCGTTCAGGCGCGCGAGGGTTTCGGCGTTGTCGAGCTGGCGGCGGAACGGCGGCCGGACCTGCTGGGCGAGGACGGCGTCGAGCTGGGCGGCGCGGCCCCAGGGGGTGTAGAGCAATTCGCTGGCGATGGCGTCGAGGCCGGGCACGGCGCCGGTCGGTTCGGGATCGAAGGCCCGGAGGAATTCCAGGCGGTCGAGGATGGAGGCGGCGAGCAGATGGTTGGCGTCGAACGTGAAATGGATGTGGTCGAGGAACAGCTCGCGGCCGGGAATGCCCTGGGGGGAGCGGACGGCGAAGAGGGTTTCGGCGTCGAGCAGGGAGACCGCGGCGTCCGCCGCGCATTCGCGGATGCAGGCGTTGAGGCGGGAATCGGCGCGCAGGCGCAGGGCGTCGGCGTCGCGCGCGCGGGAGAAGAGGGCGGCGGCCTCGGCGGTGCGGTTTTCGCGCAGGGCCAGGCGCGCGGCGCGGAAGAGCGCCTCGGCATGGGTGGGATCGCGGCCGACGACGTCGGCGTAGAGGCGGGCGGCCTCGACGAGGTTGGTGGCGGCTTCGGCGGCGATGGCCGCGCGCAGTTTTTCGCGAACCTCCTGGGCGGCGGTTTCGTCGTCCAGATAGCTGGTGGAAAACGGGGCGCAGTCGCGCAGGTTCACGGGCACGGTGCAGACGACGACGACGGGCGCCGCCGCGGCGGCCTGCCGGAGGATGGCGGCGAGATTCTTGCGGTAGGAACGATAGGCGCTGCGCAGGCGCGGATCGCGGGGCGACAGGCGCCCCTTGAGGGTGATGGGCTCCTGGCTGCGCCAGGCGTGGAGGTCGGCGCGCGCCGGTTCCAGGCGGTTGAGCGCGGCGATGCAGAGGCGCGACAGGTGCGTCCGCGAAAACAGCACCAGGAGCCGCGCGACGCGCGAACTGTGGTGGAACCATCCCAAGGTGGAGGCCGGGCCGTAGGGGCCGGCCACCTCTTCGTTGCCGGTCATCACGACGACGGCTTGCGGCCGGAGCCGTTCGAGATCGCGGGCCGCTTCGCGCAGGACGTGGGAATTGCCGCCCTCGAACGCCATGGGCACGACCTCGATGGGATGGCCTGGGTAGCGGCTTTCGAGCATGAGTTCGAGCTGCCGGCCGATGCCGAAGGACGGATCGGGCGCGCCCAGGGTCGCCGACCCGCCCAGCAGGCAGACGCGCAGGGTGCCCGGCGCCGGCGTTTGCGGCACCACGACGGGCGGAGGGAGGCCGGTCGTGCGCGCCGCCAGGAAGCGATAGGAAAAGAAAGGATTGTCGAGCCAGACCGGTTGGCCGGCGGCGGTGCCGGCGCGCAGGTAGCGCGCGGAACGTTCCGGCAGGAAATGCGCGGCCGCCAACTCCCCGGCGAGCAGGAGCGCCAGCAGCCCGGCGATGGCCAGGCCGATCCGGCGGGCCCAGCGCAGCAGGAACGCCGGCAACGGCGGAAGATCCAGATGGCGGAAGGCGGAACTCATGGCCTGCAAGTGCCCCGACTATAGAGGAGCGCGGGGGGCGTTGGCAAGCGGCGGAAGGCCGCGCCGCGCGAAAAAAGGGTCGCGGCCGGCCGGATCGGGCTTGCGCTTTGGGCCGGCATGCCGCAAGTTCGTGCGCAGGGAAGCCGCGCGGCGGCCGCGCGGCGCCGCAGGCGAAAACGCGAAAACCATGTTGGACGAAGAAGTCAACCATCGGAAAAGCGCGGCGGCCGCGCCCCCGTGGGCGGAGCTGCTGGCCAGCGAAGAACTGCTCCAGCTGGCCATCCGCGATCCGCTGACGGGCCTGCTGAACCGCCGCGCCTTCGACGAAGCGCTGCGCTGGTTCTGGCGGCAGGGACGGGAACAGCCGCTGCCCGTCGGCTTGCTGATCCTCGACATCGACCACTTCAAGGCGGTGAACGATTCCTACGGCCACGTGGTCGGCGACCAGTTCCTCAAGGAATGCGCGACGTTGGCGAAGAACGGCGTGCGGGAATCCGACATCGTCTGCCGCTACTACGGCGGCGACGAATTGGTGGCGATCCTGCCCGACGCCGACGAAGCCGAAACGCGGCGGATCGCGACGCGCCTGCTGGAATCGTTCCGGGAGGCGGTCCTGTGCCGGGACACCTACGAGCTGCGGGCCACCGTGTCCATCGGCGCCTGCGCCATGACGGCCGGCGCCGGCCACGGCGCGGAAACGTTCCTCATCCAGGCGGACCGGGCGCTCTACCGCGCGAAGCAGACGGGCCGCAACCAGGTGTGCTTCGCCGGGGATCCGCCGCCGGCCGCGCCCGTTCCGGCGCACCGGCCGGCCGCGCCGGCCGGCTCGCTGGACACCCAGCGCGTCGTGCTGGTGGTGGACGACGACCGCTCCCTGTGCGTGCTGTTCCAGCGGATGCTCACCCGCGAGCGCTTCGGCGTGTTCATCGCGGAGACGAGCGAAGCCGCCTTGGAAATCGCCCGGCGCGAACGCGGCATGATCGACGTGGCGCTGGTCGATCTCCACATCGGCGAAGAAAACGGTCTCGACCTGCTCAAGCAGCTGCGGGGCATCGACGAGTCCACCATCGGCGTCGTCATCACCGGCCAGGCCACGCTGGAAAACGCGGTGGCGTCGCTCCAGCAGGGCGCCTACGATTTCGTGCAGAAGCCGGTCGCGCCCGCGCAGCTGACGGCCGTGCTGGAGCGCGCGGCGAAGTACCGCCGCCTGGTGCTCGAGAACAAGCGCTACCAGCTGCATCTCGAGGAAATGGTCCGCGAGAAGAACGCGGCGCTGTCCCGGGCGCTCGACCAGATCACCGATTCCTACCAGTTCACGCTCGAAGCGATGGCCGACATGCTCGACACGCGCGAGCGGAAAACCGGCGCGCACAGCAAGCGCGTGGCCCGCATGGCCGTCGTGCTCGCCCGCAAGCTGGGCGCCTCGCTCGAGGAAATCGAGATCATCGGCACCGGCGCGCTGCTGCACGACATCGGCAAGATCGGCATTCCCGACGCCATCCTGCTCAAGGAAGGGCCGCTGACGGACGAGGAGCGCGAGATCATGAAGACGCATCCGCACCTCGGCTACAACGTCATCAAGGCCGGGCCCGGCCTCGAACCGGCCTCCGAAATCGTGCTGGCGCACCAGGAGCGCTTCGACGGGTCGGGCTATCCGCGCGGGCTCAAGGGCGAGGACATCTGCTTGGGCGCCCGCATCTTCGCGGTGGTCGACGCCTACGACGCCATTCGTTCGGATCGGCCCTACTCGCGGGGCCGCGGCGCGGCGGAAACCCTCGCGGAGATCGTCCGCCATTCCGGCACGCAGTTCGATCCCGCGGTCGTCGCGGCGCTGCGCAGCTGCCAGGCCGAAATCGAAGACGTCGGCCGCTGGCCCGCGCCGTAGGCGCACCGCTCCACCTCCGCCACGCGCGGCGCTTCCTCCAATTCGCGGAGGTGCGCCTCTTCCAAAAAACGGAGCCGCGACGCTCTTTCGACAACTCTTTATTTGCGAGCGATCGTTTTCGTGTGGAACACGTTAGTTGCCGGGAACAAAAGCCGCGACTTAATTGTAAATTAATCGTCTTTCATTTGCGGCGGAAGAGGGCAAGACGTACTCCAATTTACGGAGAACGTCGTATGTGGACCATCGAAGAGTTGCTCTCGAAAGTCTCCTCCGCTGGCGGTTCCGATCTGATCCTCACCTCGGGCGCCCCTCCGAAAATCAAAGTCCTGGGCGTGCTGCATTCCGTCGGGGACCGGAATCTCGCCGAAGAAGACACCCGCACGCTCGGCTTGTCCGTGCTGAACGAAAGCCAGCGGGCGCTGCTCGAAAAAAAGCGCAGCGTGGATTTGTCGCGCGGCTTTCCGGGATTGAATCGCTACCGGTTCAACGTGTTCTACCAGCGCGGATCCATCGCGCTGGCGGCGCGGTTGATTCCGTATCGCATCCCGTCGTTCGCCGAACTGGGCCTGCCGCCCATCGTCCAGGATTTCGCGCTGTTGCCCCACGGCCTGGTGTTGGTGACCGGTCCGGCGGGGAGCGGCAAATCCACGACCTTGGCGGCGATGATCGAGCACGTCAACGTGAACCGGGCCTCGCACATCGTGTGCCTGGAGGATCCCATCGAATACCTCCACTCCCACCGCAAGAGCATCATCGAGCAGCGCGAGATCTACGAGGACGCGCCGTCGTTCCCCGACGCGCTGCAGGGCGTGTTCCGCCAGTCGCCCGACGTGATCATGGTCGGCGAAATGCGCGACCTCGACACGATGCAGCTGGCGCTGACGCTGGCGGAGACCGGCCATCTGATCCTGGGCACGCTGCACACGCAGGACACCACCCACGCCATCAACCGCATCGTGGACATCTTTCCGCCGGCGCACCAGCAGCAGGTCTACACCCAGTTGTCGATGGTGTTGGCCGGCATCGTTTCGCAGGCGCTGCTGCTGTCGGCCGACCAGTCCCGGCGCGTGCTGGCCTGCGAAGTGCTGCGCGCGAACAACGCGATCGCCAACTTGATCCGCGAGCGGCAGCTGCAGCAGATCTACTCGGTCATCCAAACCGGCAAGGCCGAGGGCATGGTCACGATGAACGAATCGCTCCGGCGGCTCGTGGCCGAAGGCAAGATCGACCAGGACGTGGCGCTGGAACGCTCGCCGCGCCCGCGGGAACTGGCCCGCATGCTGGGCGTGGCGACGCGGGAAGGCGCGGGCTATTCCGAAGGCGAACTCGAATCGCGGGCCGACACGTGGAAAAACCGAGGAGGCGTCGAATGAAATCCGTGGTCGCGCAGCGGCGCCTCGCGCCGCGTTCCATCGCGTGGTTGGCGCTGGGGCTGCTGGTGTTCGGCGGCCGCGGCAACGCCGGCGAAGCTTCCGAACCCGTCGTGTGGGACCAGCCGGATCCGGCGCCGGCCGCGAAGGCCGCGCCGGCCGTCGTGCCCGCCGCGGCGGACGCCAAGGGCGCGAAGCGGGAATTGGAAGCCGCGCGCGCCAAGGCGGCGGAGTTGGAAAGCGCCTTGGCGCAGGAAACCAAGCGCCGGAACCGCGCCATGGACGACTTGGCGAGCACGTGGAAGCAGCTGAAGGCCAGCCGCGAGGAAACGAAGCAGCTCCAGGCGAAGCTCGGCGAATGCGAACCGGCCGCCGCGCGGCTGCGGGAGGCGGAAAAACGGCTGGAGAAGAAGACGGCGGAATGGACGGAACTCGGCCGCCAGCTGGAATCCGCCGCGGCCGAGCGGACGCGCCTCCAAAAACAGGCGAGCGAACTCCAGCAGCGGCTGGCAGCGGCGACCGCGCAAGCCGACAAGGCTCCGGCGGCGCAGGCCGAGGTCGCGCGCCTCCAGCAAGCGCTGGAAGAGGCCCGCGGACAAATCCGCGTCCAGGCCCGCACCCAGGAGCAATTGGTGGCCCGGCAGGCCCAGCGGCAGCAGGAGGCGGATGCCGCGCGGAAAACGGCGGAAGCGCGCGTCCAGGCGCTGGAGCAGGAGCAGGCCCGGCTCGCGGCGAAGGCGGCGGACGCGGAGAAGAAGCTGGCGGCGGAAGCGAGCCGCGCCGCGGCGCTGGAGCGCCAAAAGGCCGAACAGGCCAAGGCCGCGCAGGGGCAGGACGCCCTGCGCAAGGAGTTGGCGGCGGCGCGCGGCGCTTTGGCGGACAAGGAAAAAGCCTTGGCGGCGGCCAACGAAGAGCTCGCCGCCGCGAACAAGCAAACCCAGGCGCTGAAGGCGGCGGAAGCGCGCGCCCAGGCGTTGGAGCGGGAGAAGACCCAGCTCGCGGCGCAAGCGGGAGATTTGGAAAAGAAGCTGGCGGCGGAAACGAGCCGCGCCGCGGCGTCGGAACGGCAGATCGCCGAACAGGCCAAGGCCGCGCAGGGGCAGGACGCCCTGCGCAAGGAGTTGGCGGCGGCGCGCGGCGCTTTGGCGGACAAGGAAAAAGCTCTGACCCAAGCCCGCGAGCAGGCGAAGCGGCTGCAGGTCGACGTCGCCGCCGCGGCCGACAAGAACCGGAGCCAGGCGGAAGCCGCGGCCAAGGAGCGGAGCCAGCAAGACGCCGAAATCGCGGAACTGCGGCAGAAGCTGGAGCGCCAGGACGCCGCGGCGGCGGCGCTGCAAAAGAAAATGGAAGCCCAGGCGCAGGCACTGTCCGCCGCGGAAGAACGCCGCGGCCGGCTCGAGGTCGATCTCCAGCGGTTGCGGCAGGAACGCCAAGCCCGGGAAACCGAACTGGCCGCGGCGAAGTCGCAGGTCCGGGAGGCGGCGCGAGAGGCCGACGAACAGAAACAACGGTTGGCCGACGAACAGGACCGCTGGCGCAACCAAATCAAGGACGAGAGCCTGATCCGGCAGGGCAAGGCCCTGCGCGAGCAACTGGGGCCGGCGGACAATCTGGCGCTGGTGGGATCGCTCAACGACGTCGGTCTCGTTCTGCTGGCGGACGGCCAGTTCGACCTGGCCGGGGAAATGTTCCGGCGCGCCAAGGCGATCCTGGACCAGAACACGGACAAAGCCAGCGTTTCCGCGGGCACGCTGCTGCAGCACTTGGCGGAGACGGCTTGGGCGAAGAACGATTTGAATGCGGCGGCGGCGTTCTACGAAGAGGCCGCCCAGCAGTTTTCCGCCGCGCTCGGCGCCGATCATCCGCGCCATGCCGCCGCGCTGAACGGCTGGGCCCGGGTGCGGCGCGACCAGCAGCGCCCGGAAGAGGCCGAAGAACTCTATCGGATGGCCATCCACGTCTACGAACGGCACGCCGACCGGAACCCGGCCGATTTGGCGGTGCCGCTGCACAATCTCGGTTTGTTGCTGCTGGAGCAGGGGCGACTGGACGATGCCGGGCCGCTCTTGGAACGCGCGGAGGCCTTGGTGCGGTCGCTGCCGGTGCCGGATCCCGAGCGGGCGCTCGTGGTGACGCGCACCTTGGCGCGCTACTACCAGGCCGCCGGCCAGCCGGAAAAAGCGGCGGAATGCGAACAGAAAGCGAACGAGTTGGCTCTGGACGCCTTGGCCCGATGACGGGGCCGCGCCCGCGGCCCGAGGAGCAGGAGGACGTGGGATGAGCACAAACGAGTCTACGGCGGAACTCCAACAAGGCGGACGAAGCGTGCTCGGCGTCCATCTGGACATCGATTCGCTCCGGCTGGTCGAAGTCGCGCGCGGGCGCATCGCCAACTGGGCCAGCGTGCCCTATCCGGCGGGTCTGGCGCCGACCGCGAAGGAATTTCCCGCATTTCTCAAAAGCAGCTTGGCCGGCTACAACTCCACGTTCCGGCGCTCGGCCCTGTGGGTGGTCGGATCGCTGCCCAGCCTGCAGGTGCGGTTTCTCGCGCTGCCGAAGGCGCGGCCGCGCCAGATGTCCCATCTCGTCTACTGGACGTTTCGCAAGGAAATCCCGTTCGACGCCGCCCAAACGATCTTCGATTACGATCTGGAAGGCGATTTGGCGGCGGCCGGTGCGGCCAAGAAGATCGACGCGACGGCCTACACGGTCGCCCAGGCGGAAGTGGATGCGTTGGTGGACGTGTTCGCGCGCGCCGGCCTTGCGGTGGATGGCGTCCTGATTCCGTCGTTCGCGCTGCGCAATCTGCTCCGCAACCAGCCGACGAGCCATGCCGGGCCGGTGCTGGGGCTCTACGTCGGCGAAGATTCGTCGGCCCTGCTGTTCTACAAGGGCAAGCACGTGGTGGCCCACCGCGTGTTCAAGACGGGGTTGAACGCCATTTCGGACGTGCTGCGCGACCGGCATCCCACCTGGTCGCCGGCCAAGACGTACCAGATGATCGCCGACTCGCTGGCGGCGGCGGCGTTCAACGAGGAAAACCGGGCGCCGGCGGCGGACGCGACCGGCGAAAGCCGCGAAATCGGCGACACCGTGCGCCTGGCGTTCGACCGCCTGGTGCAGCAGGTCGAGCGCTCGATGTCGGCCTATCTGGTCGGCCGCAGCGACGAGGAAATCCGGACGCTCTACGTGGCCGGGCCCATGGCGGGCTTGCCGGCGCTGGTGAAGGAATTGGGCGCCAAGCTGGGCTTGGCCTGCCAGCCGCTGAATTTGTTCCAGCCCGCCTTGCTGGACGCCAAGACCACGCCGCCGCGGCCGGAAGAAGCCGGCATGCTGGCGCTGGCGCTCGGCGCGGCGCTGTCGGACGCCGGGCGCACGCCGAATCTGCTGCACACCTACGTGAAGCGGCTGAAGGAAGCGCACGCCGCCCGCCTGCGTCTGGCGGGGGCGATCCTCGGCGCGGCGGGCTTGGCCTTGCTGGTCGCGGCCGGCACCTTGGTCGGGAAGATCAATCGCGGCTTGATGAAGGAACGGGACGTCCTACGCACCCAGATCGCGCAATACCGGCCGGCGCCCGATCGCGCGATGATCGAGGCCATGGTGGCGCAGGCGACCGTCGACAGCCGGCAACTGAAGAACATGGCCGGCCGCAGCCTGCCCGTGGCGGCCCTGAACCGCCTGGCGTCCCAGACGCCGGCGGACGTTCGGCTCACGACGCTGACGCTGGAGCGGGCGGACGCGTCGAATCCGGCGGCGGCGCGCAAGGGCGGTGCGGATTCGGAAGCGGAGGGGGCCGAAGTTCGGCTCCACGTGGAAGGCACGGTGCTGGGGCCGCCCGGCGCCCAGGAATCGAAACTGGCCGCGTACGTGCTGCGGCTGGAGAACTGCGGGATGTTCACGCAAGTGGTGCAGTTGCGCTCCGAGGAAGGGCGCGACCGCGGCGACCAGGTGCTGCTGTTCGCGCTGGACCTGAAGATGAACGACCTGGTCGGCGCGCCGCCGCCGGCGGCGGCCGCGGCGGAGAAAGGAGCGGCGCCATGAAAACGCGCGCAGCGAAGCTCGGGGCGGTCACCAGTCTCGCGCCGTGGATCGTTTTGATCCTGGTGGTTGCGGCCGCCGTGAACCTGTTCGGACCGGTGCGGAATTGGCGGCGGCTCAGCCGCGAGATCGTCGCCGATCGGCAGCGGTTGGACGACGTGCAGGTGTTGTACCCGCTGTACGCCGAATTGGCCGCGCTGGACCATCCCGCGCAATGGCCCGGGCTGCAGCCGTCCGAACCGCGCCGCCTGCCGGAGACCGAAGTCACGGCGATTCCCGAACGCTTTTTGCAGATGGCGGCCGCGTGCCGGCTCGAACTCGACGCGGTGAGTCCGCGCGTCGTCAACGCCGCCGTCGCCCGCCACCTGGACGTCGAACTGAAGGGCAGCGGCCCCTATGCGCAGCTTCAGCCGTTTTTGATGGCGCTGGCCCGGATGCCGGAACTGGAACGGATCCGGAAACTGGACGTGCGCCGCGAAGCGCTCCAGGAACGCTTCGCGGTCATGACCCAACTGGCCTTGGAATAGGAGTCGGAACGCGAGGACCTCGAGACGGAGGAGGGTGCGGCGATGACAACGCGGGAAAAAGTGATCGTTCTCGGCATGGCGGCGGCCGTCGTCTGGGCCGGGACGACCGTCGGCCTGGACTATTGCCGGAAAAACCGGGCCGCGACCTTGGCGGATCTCCGGAAGGCCGAGATCCGCGCCTTCGCCGAAGGCCAGCGGGCGCTCGCCGCGCCGCTGCGCCTCAGCGAGCCGGAAGTCGCCGCCTTGGACGAAGCCGCCGCGGCGTGGGCGCCGAGTCCGTTCCTCGACCGGGCGGTGGCCGCCGAACCCGTGGAAGCGCCGGTGCAGCGGTTCCGCTACACCGGCTTCATCCGGGTCGGCCGCCAGCAATTCGCCATCGTCAACGGCCGGGAATACCGGGTGGCGGAGCCGGTGGCCCAAACCGATTTACGGGTGGATGAAATCCAGCCGGACCACGTGGTGCTCGTCTCCGGCAGCGGAGGGCGCCGCATGACCGTTGCTTTGCAAACGACCGTCGAGAAGAAGGAGTCGCCATGAAAACTTCATTCAGCCGCTGTCGCCTCATCGGAGCTTCGGCGGGATCCGTGCTTGGGCTGGTCGGCCTGCTCGCCGGCTGCGCGGCTCCGTCGGCCGTCGTCCACAAGGAACCGAGCCTGACCGAATGGAAGGCGCCGGGCGAGATGGCCCGGTCGGTCGAGCGGCCGCCCGCGGCGTTGCCGCCCGCGGTGGCCACCGTGCCGCTGAAGCCGCCGCCGGTGCCCGCGGCGCGCGCTCCGGCGGACCGGACGCTGCCCACCACCGTCGTCGGCAACCTGGACCTGGCCGACGAAGCCGACGTGGCGACGGTGCTCCGGACGCTCGGCAAGGCCGCCGGCGTGAACATGCTGGTCAGTCCGGAGGTCTCGGGCAAAATCAGCTTCACCTTCCAGAACGTGCCGTGGGACCAGGCGTTCCGCAGCGTGATCCTGTCCGCGGGCCTGGCCTACGCCTGGGAAGGGGACGTGCTGCGCGTCATGACGATCGCCGACATGAAGCGCAACCTGGAGATGGACACCATCCTCAAGCAGCGCGAGGACGTGAAGGCGGGCAAGCGAATGGTCGAGCCGCTGCAGATCCAGGTGATCCCGATCAAGTACTCCAAGGCCAAGAACATCGGCGCCACGTTGCGGGCGCTGTTGGCCGTGGCCGGTCCCGCGGGGGCGCCGGACAACGCGGCGACGGCGACGCGGACCGGCATCTCGATCGACGAGGAGAACAACGCCATCATCGTGCACGCGATCCGCGAAGAGGTTGACAAGGCGATCGCGCTGGTGGAGCAGCTCGATCGGGCGAAGGCGCAGGTGCACATCGAGGCGCGGATCGTGGAAGCCTCGCGCGACACCGCCCGCCAGCTGGGCGTGCAGTGGGGCGCCGGCGCGGCCCGCGTGGACAACGGCCGCCTGAACGTGATCGGCGGCCGCGGCGTCACCTACGGCGGCTACAATTCCGATTTCGCCGCGCCGTTCGCCCAGCCGGCGGCGGCGGGGTTGGCGCCCGTGGCGCCCGTCGGCATGACCCTGGGGCTGATTTCGGAGGAGATCGGCGGCAGCGAACTGCTGAGCATGCAGCTGACGGCGCTGGCGCAGAAAGGCCGCATCCAGATCCTGTCGAGCCCGTCGATCACCACCCTCGACAACGAACCCGCCATCGTCGAAAGCGGCGAGGAGCGGGCCTACCAGAAGTCGAGCAGCACCGGCGTGGGCGCCGACATCGAATGGAAGAAGGCCGTGCTGAAGCTGGAGGTCATTCCCCACGTGGTGGACGAGGAATACCTGCGGGTGGAAATCATCGCGAACAAGGACGCCTTCGACGAAACCAAGCCGGCGAGCAACGGGGAATTCCCGGTGAACACCAAGCACGCCAGCACCACCGTGCTGCTGCGCAACGGCGACACCGTCGTCATCGGCGGACTTTCCATGGAAACCGAAAGCAGCACGGATGCGGGCATTCCGGGCCTGATGGACCTGCCGGGCATCGGCGGTTTGTTCAAGAACCGGAGCAAGGCGAAGAACTTCGACGAAACGCTGATCTTCGTCACCCCGAAGATCATCGCCGGACGGCGCTGAAGCCGGCGCGCCGGGGAATCGCGCGCGGAGAACCGACCATGGCCAGGACGAAACGAAAACTGGGCGAGATGCTGGTGGCCGCGGGCGTGCTGAAGGCCGCGGAACTCGAGCAGAGCGTCCTGGCGTGCGCCGCGGCCGGCATGAAGCTGGGGGAATACCTCTGCGGCCGCGGCTTGATCCGCGAAGACCAGCTGGTCGAACTGCTGGGCAGCCAGCTGCGCGTGGCGCGCTACGATCCGGAGCGGTATCCCATCGACGTGAGCCTGGGCACGCTGCTGCCGGCGGAAACCGCCCAGCGCCTGCAGGTGGTGCCCCTCCGGCGCCGCAACGGCGCGCTCGAACTCGGCATGAGCGATCCCACCGATCTCGACGCCATGGACGCCGTCGAGCAGTTGACCCGGTGCGAGGTGATCCCCGTCATCTGCACCGATCGCGAAATCAACCAGCTGACCAACGGCCTCTACGGCAGCTTCGCGGGGCTGGGGGGCGTCGCGGAAGCGGGCGCGGACCAATCCGCGGAAATCCTGCCCAGCATGGCGGAGGACGTGGAGGTCGGTTCGCTGAAGAACATGGCGGAAGGCGCGCCCGTCATCCGCATGGTGAACTGGATCCTGGCCCAGGCGGTGCGCGAAGGCGCCAGCGACATCCACATCAGCCCCGAAGCCGCCCACGTGCAGCTGCGGTTCCGCATCGACGGCAAGCTGCGCGAGGTGCCGGCGCCGCCCAAGAGCCTGCACCTGTCCATCGTGTCGCGCATCAAGATCCTGTCGCAGATGGACATCGCCATTTCGCGCGTGCCCCAGGACGGCCGCTTCACCGTCAAGCTGGACAACCGCGAGATCAACGTCCGCGTTTCGACCGTGCCGACGACCAACGGCGAGAACATCGTGCTGCGCCTGCTCGACATGGGCGCCTTCAACTATTCGATGTTCGACCTGGGCATGTCCGAGCGCGACCGCGAGCTGCTCGCGAAGGTCATCGAAGCGCCCTACGGCATGATCCTCAGCACCGGACCCACCGGCAGCGGCAAGACCACCACGCTCTACGCCATGCTCAAGGAGCTCAACCATCCGGACGTCCACATCATCACCGTCGAGGATCCGGTGGAATACCGCGTGCCCAAGATCCGCCAGATCCAGCTCAACGCCAAGGCCGGCATGACGTTCGCCTCGAGCCTGCGCTCCATCCTGCGCCAGGATCCGGACATCATCATGGTCGGCGAAATCCGCGACGCCGAGACCGCGCGCATCGCCACCCAGGCCGCCTTGACGGGCCACCGCGTGCTCAGCACGGTGCACACCAACGACGCGGCCGGCGCCATCACCCGCCTGATCGACATGGGCATCGAGCCGTTTCTCGTTGCCTCGGTGCTGCTGGTGTCGTTCGCGCAGCGCCTGGTGCGCAAGGTCTGTCCGCATTGCGCCGTCCGCGTCGCGCCCAGCCGCCAGGCCCGCGCCTTCTGGGGCGTGCCGGACAAGGACGACGTCGCGTTCATGCAGGCCCAGGGGTGTCCCCGGTGCCAGCAGACGGGCTACCAGGGCCGCACCGGCATCTTCGAGGTGCTGATGATCGACGACCTGATCCGCGAGCTGATCGCCCGCAAATCCACCACCTTGGAAATCAACCAGGCCGCCCGCGCCGCGGGCCGCCTGCGCACGTTGAAGGAGGACGCCCTCGACAAGCTGCGCCAGGGCGTCACCACCGTGGAAGAAGCCATGAGCGTCGTCAACATCTGAAGCAGGTGCCGCCATGAACCATTACCGCTACGAGGCGCTGAACGAGGCCGGCAAGGCCGTCGGAGGCCGGATCGATGCCGATTCCCTCGACCATGCGAACGATTTGCTGAACGCCCGCGGCCTGACCCCGCTGGCGCTGAGCGACGAAACCGCCGCCGCGTCCGGCCGGCGCTGGGAGATGCTCGCGCAGCTGCTTGGCTCCGTCCATCCGGAAGAATTGATCCTGTTCACCAAGCAGCTGGCCACCATGCTGAAGGCCGGCATTCCCATCCTGCGGGTGACGGACATCCTGGAAAGCCAGTCGGAGAATCCGCGCCTCAAGGACATCTGCCGGCAGATCGGCCTGGACATCCGCGGCGGTTCCACCTTGTCCCAGTCGCTGCAGCGCCATCCCGACGTGTTCCCGCCCCTGTACGCCAGCATGGTCTTGGCGGGGGAGACCAGCGGCGCGCTGCCGCAGATCCTGCAGCGCCTGATCTACATCATCAGCCACGAGTACCAGGTCAAGACCGAGATCCGCTCCGTGCTCCAATATCCCCTCATCGTGTTGATCTCCCTCGTGTCGGCCTTCGTCGGCCTGATCACGTTCGTGATCCCGCAGTTCGCCAAGATCTATCGGAAGGTCCACGTCGATCTGCCGTTTCCGACGAAGGTCTGCATCCAGCTCAGCCATCTGTTCAACGACCATTGGGCCATTCTGCTGCTGGGAATCGGCGCGGTCGCGGTCGCGGCGTTCCTGCTGCTGCGGACGCCGTGGGGCCGCTACGGCTGGGATCGGGCCAAGCTGCGCCTGCCGCTGGTCGGTCCGCTGCTGCTCAAGGCCGCGCTGTCCCGCTTCGCCAGCATCTTTTCCATCCTGCAGTCGTCCGGCGTCGGCATTCTCGATTCCATCAAGATCCTGTCGGGCACCATCGGCAACGCGGCCATCAGCCGCGAGCTGGAAGGCCTGCAGCGCCATCTGGAGCAGGGCCACGGCGTGGCGCGTCCCCTCATGGCCGCGAAATACTTCACGCCCATGCTCATCAACATGGTGGCCGTCGGCGAAGAGGCCGGCAACCTCGACGAAATGCTGCGGGAGGTCTCCGTCCACTACGATTCCGAAGTGGAATACGCCACCCGGCGCCTGACGACCGCGATGGGTCCCGTTCTGATCGTCGCCATGGCGTTCCTCGTCGGGTTCTTCGCCTTGGCCGTGTACATGCCCATGTGGGATCTCGCGAAACTCGCCACGCGCACATGACGAAACCCGCCTCCATCCGAATCCAGTTCTACCTGATGGTGCCGCTGATCTTCGCGGGCTTCACCGCCTTGGCCGCGTTGCTGACCTACCACCTGATGCGCTCTTCGGTTCGCGTGGCGGGCGGCCAGCTCTGGCCCCTGCTGGGCACGGCCGGCCTGCTGGTCGCGGCGGCCTTCCTGTGCGGGCTGTTCATCCTGTGGCTGATCTTTCGCCCCGTGGAAACCTTTCTGCGCGAAACCCGCGCTTTCGTGCCCGCCCCGCCGCCCGTCGCCCGCCGCCGCGCGACCGATTTCGACGCCGTCGCGCCCATCGCCCATGCCCTGAACTGGGTGACGGAAGCGCTGGGCCGCATGGAGGCCCAGGCGCTCTTTCCCGACGTCGTCGCGCCGTCGGCCGCCATGCGTTCCGTGCTCGGCCTCGTCCTCAAGATCGCGCCGACGGACTCGACGGTGCTGATCCTCGGCGAGAGCGGCACCGGCAAGGAACTCGTTGCCCGCAACATCCATTCCCACAGCCGCCGCGCGGACAAGCCGTTCGTCGCCATCAACTGCGCCGGCATTCCCGAAGGCCTGCTCGAGAGCGAACTGTTCGGCCACGAGAAAGGCGCCTTCACCGGCGCGTACGCCCGCAAGATCGGCAAGCTCGAGGCCGCCGACGGCGGCACCGTCTTTCTCGACGAGATCGCCGACATGCCCATGCTGACCCAGGCCAAGATCCTGCGCGCCTTGCAGGAGCGGGAGATCGAGCGGGTGGGGGGCACGCATCCCATCCCGGTGGACATCCGCGTGCTGGCGGCCACCAACAAGGATCTCGCCAAGATGGTTCGGGAAGGCGCGTTCCGCGAAGACCTGTTTTTCCGGATCAACGTGTTTTCCTTCCGCTTGCCGCCCTTGCGCGAGCGCAGCGAGGACATCCCCCTGCTGGCCACGCATTTGCTGCGCCAGATCAAGCCCGAAGCCACGCTGGCGCCCGGCGCCCTGGCCGCCCTGACCGCCTATCGCTGGCCCGGCAACGTGCGCGAACTGAAAAATGCCGTCGAAGCTGCCGCCGCGCTGGCCGCCGACGTCATCGAACCGAAGCATCTGAACGCGGGTCTGCAGCTGCAGACCGAATTCCATCCGCCGGCGCCGCCCGAAGCCCAAGCCTTTCGGAATTTGGACGAACGGCTCGCCGCCTTGGAAAAAAGCTGGATTTTGGAGGCCTTGGCGAAGACCGGCGGCGTCCAAGTCCGCGCCGCGGCGCTGCTGGGCATCAAGGAGCGCAGTCTCTGGCATCGCATCGCCAAGCACCACATCGATGTGGCGGCCATCCGTCCGGAACGGACCGAACCGAAACCCGACCTGCAGGAAATGGAGCCATGAGCCGCATGAAATGGAGCCAACCGGCGCGCCGAGGGAGGAAAGACCCCAAATTCGGGCGGAAAACCGCCGAAATTCGCGGGGCGCCCGTTTGGCACGGCATGTGCTTGAACAAGGCGGAGCGATGTTGAGTGGAATACCCAACAAGAAGGAGAAAAGCCATGAAGAGAAAAGACGAAAAGGCGGGTCAAGCAGGGTTCACCCTGATTGAAATCATCGCCGTGCTGGTCATTTTGGCGGTATTGGCCGCCGTGGCCATTCCGCGCTACATCAGCCTGATCGATGAAGCGCGCGAACAAGCGTTGCAAGGCGCCGTCGCCGCGGCTCTGTCGCACGTGTCCATGGCCTATGGACGCCTCTGCCTGCAGAACGACGCGGAGCCTGACGGTGCGGCCCTTGCCACCGAGTGCGGCACGACCAATCCGATGGACGAAACGGATTACACGTATACGTTCACGGGGTCTGGAAACGACGTGGCGATCACCGTCACCGACGTGGACGATGCGACGGCCACGGCTTCCGCGACCTGGGCCAGTCCGGCCGATTGAGCGGCGGATTCGCGCGGGAGGGGGAATCGCCCCCTCCCGGTCCCTTGGTTGTGCGGAAGAAGCGAAGGATCGAGATGAATGCATGGGCAAAGACACCGTTGAATCGATCCGGCTTCACGCTGCTGGAAGCGATCGTGGCGCTGGCCATCTTGGCGACGTTGGCCGCGTTCGTCGGCGCCGGGATGGACGTCCATGCATCCGTCGCGGTGGAAGCCGACGTCCTGCGTTCCCACTTGGGGTATGCCCAGTCGTTGGCCATGGCCAACAACGTCGCCGCGTGGCGGGTTTCGTTCGCCGCCGGCCAGTACGCCCTCGAGCGCAACAACGGGGCGGGTTGGGCGGCGGCGACCAACCATTGGCCGGGCGAGAATTCCTCCATCTATGCCTTGCCCGGCGGCGTGGCGTTGACCCCGGCCGGGTCGGTCGAGATCAACGAGTGGGGGGCGCCCGCCGCCACGCATGTCGTCACGCTGTCTGACGGCACGACGTCGCGCCAGGTCTCCATCGTCGGCTTCACGGGGTTGGTGCCATGAACCATCGGCGGACCAGCGGATTCACGTTGATCGAGGTCATCGTCGCCATCGTCCTGTCCGCGATCGCGCTGGCGGCCATTTTGCCGATGCTGGACAAGGTGTTCCTGCTGAGCCACGAACCGCGCACGACGCTGCAGGCGGGCTTGGATCTGCAAACCGCCATGGAGGAACTGGTGGCGTGGGACGCCGCGCATTCCAACGTGCCCGCCTTGGTGCAGGCGCACGTGGGTTCCGTCGGGGGGACGTTCCTGGGCCAGACCGTGGTCTTCAACGGGTTCACCGCGTTCTCCGGCGGTGGCGAAGTCGCCCCGGCCACCAACAGCCTGCTCAAGATCGCCCTGCGCAACCCGCTGGGCGAAACCGTCACGCGTTTGTTTGCGGTGCCGCCATGAAAACTGGATTTACCTTGATCGAAATCCTCGCGACGCTCGTGCTGGTCGCCGTGCTGGCGGTCTCGCTCGTGATTTCGCTGCTGCCGATGACGGAGGGCCTGATGCAGGTGCGCGCGAACGCGGACGCCGCGCAGAAGGCCCGCCTGGCCATGGCGCGCCTTTCGCGGGAATTCACCACCATCACCAACGTGGCGTCGTGGAGCGCGCATGCCATCCATTACGATTTTCTCGTCTCGAGCGGCGCCTGGCACGCCACCCGGAGCCACACCCTCGCCTGGAGCGGAACGCCGGGCGACCCGCTGCTGCTGGAAGGCGTGGCGTTGAGCGACGACGTCGCGGACTTTTCCCTCAATCTCTACGATGCGGCGGGCGCCCCCACCAACTGGGTCCTCGACGTGGTCCTGCGCAGCCAGGTCGGCATCCACGCCTTCAGCAACACCATCGTGCCGCGCAACATCGGCGGGGGGCCGTGACCATGAGCGCACGCGAAAATCGCCGGAACGGCGCGGTGCTGGTCGTCGTCGTGCTTTCCATGATCGCCGCCGGCGTCGTCGGCGCCGCCATCCTGGCGAAGGCCACCAGCGCGCGCTACGAACGCATCCAGTTCGGAGTCGCCAACAAGGCCTACTATCTGGCGGAGTCTGGCGCCGCCTACGTCTGCGCGCGCGCCGCCGCCGAAATCTATTATCCACCCTTCGCCGGGCATCCGCCCATCACCAACGTGCTGGCCAACGGCGACTGGTTCATCGTGACGGCCTATCGCACCAACGTCCTGATCGTCACGACCAACGCCGGCGTCACCAACTTCACCAGCGCCCTGCACAACATCGGCACCTCGATCGGCGTCGCCCATCCCGGCACCGCGCTGGAAGCGCGCCGCCAAATCCATTTCGACATGCTGGTGAGCGGCAAGACCATCGACGACTTTCCCGGCGACCAAGGTTCGCTCATGACGGGCAACCCCGCCAAGCCCGACTACAACGACGACATGTTCGCCGAAACCGGCGCAAGCAAGGTGGAAATCAAGGACACCGGTCCCTCCCAGGGCATCGCCGTCGCGCCCAAGCTCGAAAAGGGTCCCGGCGAAGCCAGCCTGGCCCTGCACTGGTGGAACAGCGTCTCGCTGAGCAACGCCATGGCCTACGTGTATTTGGCCAACGATCGCCTGCTGAGCTACGACGTGCAGACCAAGGTGGGCTATTTTCCGAACGTGCCGAGCAGCCACTGGATGATGGGCATCTCGTTTCGTCTCCACGAGCCGGCGCAAACCTATGGGCTGTCCTTTTTCCACTCCGAGACGAACGTTTCGACGGCCGGTGCCCCGTGGGTCGATCTCCTCGACGCGAATTTCCGCCTGCTGCGCGGCACCAACTATTACGTGGTGCTGTGGTATCGCGCCGCGACCAATGCGCCCCTCAAGCTCATCAATTCGCATCGGCTGCCCGTGGACTATCTGTACCTCCACAAAGGCAAGTACGAATTGAAATACTACAACACGCTGCTGCTGCGCATCGACGAGGAATACGTGGACGCGGCCCGGAGCAATCGCCAAAACCGCATCGTGGCCTATCTCGCGACGACCAACCTCAACCCGATCTGGCCGAGTTACTACACGTCCAACGCGGTGTGGCAGGAAAACGCCACCAACTTCCCCGCGCCGATCACGTGGGATCAGGCGCCCTTTGCGCCCGCAACCGGCGACCGGACGACCAACGTCGATGGCCGCATCACTTCCGCCGAATTCCTCGACGTCCGGAACGCGGAAATCGGCGTTCACCTGTTCTACGACCGCAATGCGGCCAATGAATTGTTCCTGCGCGATTTCGCCATTCGTTTCGACAGTTTCGGTTCGCCGTATGGCGGAACCCAGATTCAATGGTAGCTTGAAAAAGGAGGACAGCATGAAAACGACATGGCTGAAAGCAATCGGAATCGCCGGGGCCGCGGTCGCGCTGCTGGGCTTCGTCGCCGGGTGCGGCGAGGACGCCGAAACCGACTCCGCGCTGGGCGTCGATCCTGCTTCGTCGACCGTCTACGCCGACGGGGCCACCGTGTTCCTGACGGCCTACGACCCCGACTACGGGGTCTACCAGAAGGACGCGGTGAATTCCGACGTCGGCATGTCCTCCAACCTGAACGTGCAGATCCTGCTGCCGTTGGAGTGGCGCGTTGCCGATGCGACCATGGGACGCATCACCGCCAGCGGCGGCTATTCCGCCGTCTACGAAAGCAGCGGCATCCGCGGGCAGAACTACGTCTTCGTCCGCGACCAGGCCGGGCGCGAAGGCATCGCCGCCATCGAGCAGCGCTGGCACGAGGACGATCCGGAGGGAGAGGCGGAAGGGACGACGGAGACGACCGCCGGCGAGTGACGCGGCGCGTTTCGCGCCCTCGCGAGGGGGAGCGGAGACTTGGCTTGCGTGAGAGCCGAAGTCTTCGGTCTTTCGACCGGGTCGCAGGATCGCATTCGTTGCCGCAAGCGGCCGCTATGGCTGGGGCCACGCATGAAGAAAACAATGTACGATTTGGCCAAGCGCCGTCGGGACTGCGCAAGCAAGTCTCGGCGGGGGTTCACTCTCATCGAAGTGATCGTGGTCCTCGTGCTTCTGGCCGTGCTGGCGGCCGTGGCGCTTCCCCGCTACCTGAGCTTGGCCGAAGCCGCACGCGATCGCGCCTTGGAAAACGCGCTGGCGGCTGGATTTTCGCACGTTTCCCTGGCCTTTGGCCGGCTGGTTCTGCGGAACGCCGGCCTGGCACCCTCGGCGGCAGATCTCTCTGTCGAAGCCAATGCCCAGGCGCCGGCCAGCGCGGATTATGCCTTCGCTTTTGCTGCGACCGCCGGCGGCGGCATCGCCGTGACTGTCGCCGAAATCGACCATCCCGCCCGCAATCTGACGCGCGAATGGCACATGCCGTAGCGGCCCTCGCTCTTGCCAGCGGCAAGGAGTGCGGCGGGGGGCGGTCGGTCGGAAATGCCGTGGGACGGCGCCGCTATCCGCGGCGCAAAAAAAGTGGAGCCAAAGGTCGGATTCGAACCGACGACCGTCGCATTACGAATGCGGTGCTCTGCCAGCTGAGCTACTTTGGCGCCAACGAATCGCGGACTATGCCAAGGGGCGCCGGCCACGTCAAGCGCCGGCGGCGCGCCGGCTTGACCGTGCCGCCGGCCGGCGCTAGGGTGTCCGCGGATGAAAATCTGGATGTCCCTGCTGGCGGTCGGGGCGGGGGGCTTCATCGGTTCCGTTCTCCGCTACGGCCTGAGCCTGACCGGCCAGCGTTTTTCCGTCGCTTTTCCGCATGGCACCCTCTGGGCCAACCTGTTGGGTTGCCTGACGTTGGGCGCGGTGATGGCGCTGGCCGCCGAAACCGAAGTGCTGTCGCCCACCGCGCGCCTGTTCTGGGCCACGGGCCTGTGCGGCGGCTTCACCACCATGTCCACGTTCATCTACGAAACGTCCCGCTTCGCGCAGGATGCGGAATATTGGGCGGCGTCGGGCTACTTCGCGGCGACCTTCGTCGGCTGCGGGCTGGCCTTCTGGGCCGGCACCTTGGCCATCCGCCTGCTGCTGAAAGGATAGAGGAGGCCGCCATGGAAGAATTGAGCGATGCCAAACTGCTGCGGGTCTTCCTCGGCGAGTCGGACAAGGTCCGCCACGCGCCGCTGTACGAGGCCATCGTCCTCGAGGCGAAGAAAGCCGGCCTCGCCGGCGCCACCGCTTGGCGCGGCCTCATGGGTTTCGGCCCCACCAGCCGCATCCGCACCGCCAAGATCCTCGACCTTTCCGTCGATTTGCCCATCGTCGTCGAAATCACCGACGACGAAAGCAAGATCGCCGCCTTCCTGCCCGTGCTGGACCAACTGCTGGCGGAAGCGAACAGCGGCGGACTCATCACCATGGAGAAGGTCCAGATCCTGCGCTACCGCCATGGCCAACGTTAATTCGCCGTGAAGTTTTCCCTTTCCAAGGTTGCTTCGCCCGCCCTGTTTTGGTAGCTTGTTCAATTCGAACGAGAGGGAAAAGCCCTTGGCGGTTTTATTGTCAAGGGCTGGACCTCAAGCGTTCGGTTGCCAGACGAATCCATGCCGACGCCGACGCCCAAATACAAGATCTGCCGAAATTGCGGGAACCGCAACCATCCGCGTTCCGGCCAATGCCCGTGGTGCGGCGCCACGCTGCGCCGGCCGCTGGACTGGTTCTCCACGCTCGGTCTGGTCCTCATCGTGCTGATCATTCTCGGCTTGATCGCCTATTCGCTTTCCAATCGGCCGCCGTCCGGCACCAAAATGCGCTTGCCGCGCCTCGGCGCGGACGACGCGGTTCCGGCGGAAGCCGCGCCGGGTGCGAACTGAGAGGCCGCGCGGGTGCGCGGCGGTTTCCGGCCGGTTTCTTCAGGCTTCCCGCACGGTGAAGCGCGCGCGCAGCAGCGCCGCGCAACCCAGGATCAGGAAGACCCCGGCGCCCCATTGCGCGGGCGACAGCCGGTCGTGCATCAGGAAATGCGCCAGGATCGCGGTCTGGAAGGGGATCAGCAGCATCGCGCCTTCCGACGCGATGGGCCCGATGGTGCGGATGGCGCGGTAATAGAAGACGTGCCCCAGCGTCAGCCCCAGCAGCGCGGACAGAATCAGCCAGAACCATTGGTCCGGCGCCAGCCGCAGCAGCGCGGACCAGTCGCCGCAGGCGAACATCAGCGCCACCAGCGGCGCGCCGGTCAGCAGGCTCACGAGGCCGTACGCCAGATGCACGGGATAGGCCGACAGGTTCCGCCGCACGAACACCACGTAGACGCCCCAAGTCGCCGCGAAGCCCAGCAGCGCCAGCATGCCCCGCACCGAGGTGCTGTCCGTGCCGAAGCCTTGTTCGAACATCAGCAGGAATCCGCCCAAGGCGCAGGCCAGTCCGGCCCAGAACAGCGGCTTGCGCATCAGCGGCCGCTCGCTCTTCAGCAGCCAGAAGCCGAACAGCGTCGCGAACGGGATGGACAGCCGGCAGCCGAAGTTGAGCAACGTGGCGTTGTTGTAGTAGGGCGCGAGGCCGAAGAACACCTGCGAGGCGCCGTGCGCCGCCGCCGGCACCAGCGCCGCCCGCCAGGCCGCCCGCCGCGCCGCCGGCGCCATCCGGGCCAGCGCGCGCACCACGAACGGCAGCCAGAACGCCGCCGCGAAGAAATACCGCGCGCCGTTCGCCGTCCAGGGATCGATCCACTGCGTGAAATGCTCCAGCATCAGCGGCACCACGGCCCAGAAGAACAGGGCCAGCAGCATCGCGCCGAGCGCCGGCAGCCACGCGCGGGATGGATGATCGTTCGTCACGGGTCGCGCACTCTACGCTCCCGCCGCGCGGATTGCCACCGCAAAGCGCGCCGCCGCGGGCCGACGGCCCAAACGCGGCTTGACCGCGGGACGAGCGATTTGGGAACATCGGCTCGTCCGGGAAAACGCATGGCAACGACAACGAAAGGCGCCCGATGAACACTCGATCTTTCCGCGCGGCCGACGCGGTCCGCCTCCTGCTCGCGGCGGCGCTGCTGCCGCTGCTGGCCGGCTGCCTGAGCATCCACAAGGTCGCCGACAAGGGCAACCTGACCGCGGTGAAGCAATACCTGAAGGCGGGCGTGGCCGTCGATGCCCGGGATCGCCAGGGCCGGACGCCGCTGATGTACATGCTGACCGACCGGGACGCCGTGCGCTACCTGGTGGAACAAGGCGCGGACGTGAACGCCCGGGACGACAAGGGCGAGACGCCGCTGATGAAGGCTGCGTTCCTGGGTCACTTGGACGTCGTGGAATTCCTCGTGGAGCACGGCGCGGACGTCAATGCGCGGAGCGCCAACGGCGAAACCCCGCTGATGCGGGCGACCCGCAGCCTGGACGTCGTGAAGTACCTCGTGGAACACGGCGCCGACGTGAACGCCCGGGATGCCCACGGCGACACCCTGCTGCTGAAAGAGGCGGTTTCGGGACGGCTGAACATCGTGCAGTACCTGTTGAAGGTCGGGGCCACGGTGGATGCCGGCGCGCCGGCCGCCGCCCCCTGAACCGGCCGGCGTTCAGCGGATTTCTTCGCCCGGCTTCTTCTTGCGGCGCTTGTCTTCGTACATGCGCGCGTCGGCGAGCTTCATCAGTTCGGCGAAGTCGTAGGGCTTTTCGGCGAAGGCGGTGCCGACGGCGACGATGCACGGGATGCCGTCGGCCACCTCCCGGTTGACTTCCGCCAGCGCTTCTTCCCAGCGCGCCTTCAGGGGCTCGACGTCGTCGGCTTTGCCGTTGCAGGCGATCATCAGGTATTCGTCGCCGCCGAGACGGTAGCCGTGGACGTTGTCCGCCGTGACCTTGCGGATGCTGGCGGCGGCCTTCATGAGGAGGCGGTCGCCGGCTTCGTGGCCGTAGGTGTCGTTGGTCTGCTTGAGATAGTTGACGTCGAAGTTGAAGATGGCGACGGAGTCGAGGCGGGGATATTCGTCCTTGAGCCGGGCGAGATATTTACCCTTGTTGTAGAGCCCGGTGAGCTTGTCGTGCTCGCTTTCGTAGATGATTTCCTCGCGCAGGAGGCTGTTTTCCACGCACAGCGCGATGATCGCGGCGAGGATGGCGATGTCGAGGGCCTTTCGGTCGCTGTGCCCGTCCAGTTCGAGGTAGAGGGCGTAGCGCTGGTCGGAGAAAGTGCCGGCGCAGATCCGGACGAAGCGGTTGCGCGATTCGCCGTCGCGGGCGGCGATCAGTTCGCGCACCGGCCCCGGGAGATCGCCGGCCGCGATCTCGGTCCGCCCCGGGACGCCGAACGCGGCGTCGTGCGCAGGGACGAGGGGCTGGTGGCCGCGCGTTTCGGCGCCTGGGCGGACGTCGTAGGTCGTGGTTTCGAGCCGGCCGTTGCGGGCCAAGAGGAAAAACAGCCGCGGCGTTTTGAAGAAGCCGGCGATGACCGGCAAGAGGGCGGAGTGGGAGGCGGAAATCTTTTCCAGCATGGCGGACTGGAAGGCCGATACCTTTTCGGACAGGACGGAATATTCGGTGACTTCCTGGCTCAGGAGCATGAACTCCGTCGTGTTGGTCAGTTGGCCGATCTTGTAGACGACCCCGTCCTTGTCGAACAGGCCGTGGTGCAGGCGCCAGTAGATGCCGCGTTCGCGGTCGACGCATTCCCATTCGGTGGCCTCGTCGCGGGACAGCGGCGCGTGGTGGCTGCGGGCTTCCCACGGGAAGACGTTGGCGGCGCGCTTGCCGACGAGCGCGGGGCCGTACAGGCGTTCCACGGCCGCGTCTGCGAAGGCGATTTCGCGGGTTTGCTCGTCGACGACGTAGATGCCGCCGATGGCTTCGGTGACGAAACGGGCGATTTCGGCTGAAAAATCCATGGCGCGAGGATACGCCGGCCGCGGGCGGGCGGTCAACCGGAGAGGCGCCCCGTCCGCGGCGTTCCCGCTTGGCGGAATCCGGCCGGCCGGCTATCCTGCGCACCATGAATCAGGCGACGGCACCCAGCGGCATTTCGCGGGAGCAGGCGGCCCGGCAGGCGACGCTCATGGCGTTCGTGGACGTGCTGGTCACCGGCGCCGCCATGCTCGCGGCCCATTCGGCGGTGATTTTGGCCGATTTCTGCAAGACGCTCCTCGAATTCGCGGCGGTGTTCCTGTCGTGGTGGGCGATCCGGCGCATGGCGCGCGGGCCGGGCGGGGGGTTCGACTACGGCTTGGGCAAGATGGAAAACCTGGCGAGCCTGGTCGTGGGCATGCTGATGGCCGTCTGCCTGCTGCTCATCGTCGGCAACGCCCTGCGGAACTTCGTGCATCCGGCCCACGTCGCCGGCATCGGCGTCCAGATCAGCTTGGCGGCGCAGGCGGTTTTCGCGGCGATCAATCTCGGCGTGGCGCGGCGCAGCCGGCGCGCGGCGCAGGCGGAGCACTCGCCGCTGCTGGAGGCGCAGGCGCGCCTGCACTTCA
>CAYTEK010000007.1:0-45112 GCA_964436715.1 uncultured Verrucomicrobiota bacterium
ACCTTCTGAATGCGGTCGATCGAGACGCCAGAGGCATTTTGCGTCGAATAGGAAGTCGTGCATCCAGCCATACACAAGGCGAACAAAAATGAAGATAACGCCATCCAGAGGAAAGAGATATGTTTGTTTCCAGATGGGACGGATGGAATGGAATTCGCATGCGCCATGGTTTGCGGCCTTTCTGGTTTGGATGGCGTTCATTCTTCGAAACGACGGGTCGTTTCTTTCCGTTTGATTATGAAAGGCGGGGTCAGGATACAAGAAAAATCTGGAACTCGTTGATGGAAATCGAATTGCGTCTCATGTCGATTTCATTGAAAATCGTTCCCTTGGAGTGGCCAATGCTCGTTCGCACATTTCGTGGTGGGCCATGGGAAAACGCGCGAGAAAATGATCCAAACTCTTGTCAAACGGCGGTCGCCTATATTATATTCAAATTATGGCTCGGTTTGCAGGATTATGTTTCTGCGGGCGTGCTGGATACGAGGGACAAATCATGAGATCGCGGATTTGGGTTGGATGCGTGTGGGCAGGTCTTGTGCTGGGAGGGGGCGCAACGACCAGTTTTGCGACGACTTATTATGTCAACGATGCATTCACGAACGGGGACATCTATACCACGCTGGGCGGCAACGATGCCGTGCCCGGCACGTCCTCCAACGCGCCCAAGCTGACGTTGAACAGCGTGTTGACGAACAGTTTTCTTCCTGGCGACGTGATCTACGTCGATACCGGCACCTATGGTTCCGGCACCGTCATCAGCAATGCCGTGGCGGGCACGAACGGCAACCCCGTCGTCATTCAGGGCAGCACGAACTACGCGCTCGGCGGTTCCACCTTCACCGGCAGCGGCGCCAATCTGACGGTTCGCGGAAGCTATTTGAACGTGACGGACCTGCGGTTGCTCGGGGGAACCGAAGGCCTCACCCTCAATGGGGCGCGCTACTGCGTGTTCACGCGGGTGTGGGCAATCTCCAATTCCACGTACGGCATCCAATTGCTCTCCACGGGCACGAACGTCTTCCGACGCTGCGTGGTGGCGGGGGGCAATTCCGCCGTGCGCATGCCTCCGGAAACCGGCGGCAACTATTTCGAAAACTGCATTTTGTTCTCCTCCGTCGGCACCACGATCCGCATCGATCCGCGCGGCGTGACGAACATGGTGGGGTGCATCATCGGCGGCGCGCAGCCATTCATCAGCACCGCCTATGTGCCGGATGCCGGGTTACACAACATTTTCGTCGGCGCCACGTCCTTCGGCGCGGATCTCAGCACGCTGGCGGACCTCGTGCGGGCGAAACCCGGCTGGGTCGGCAACACCTACGCCGATCCGATGTTCGTGGACGCGAACGGGCTCGACTTCCATTTGATCAGCGCGGCGGGCTACGTGTCCAATGGCGTGTGGGCGACGAACGCGGCGTTGGGCTACAGCCCGGCGATCGATTTTGGCGCGCGGACGGCCAGCGTGGGGGATGAGCCGACGCCCAACGGCGGGCGGGCGAACGTCGGCCTGTATGGCGGCACGGCGGAAGCCAGCAAGAGTCGGACGAACGCCTGGCTCTACGCCTTGTCGTTCAACGACGGCGGCAACCTGATCCAGACGGGCCGGCTGGAATGGGTGGCCAGTTCCAATTTCGACGCGGCGGCGCAAGTGAATCTCCAGTACAGCACCAACGGCGGTGCGGATTGGAGCGGCATCGCCACCGTGGCGGCGACGAACGAAAGCTACGCGTGGACGGCGCCCGGCGACCATCCCGCGGTGCGGTGGCGGGTCGTCAGCGCCGCCGACGCGACGGTGAACGCGACCAACGCCCGGCCATTCAGCGTGCGCACGACGACGAACGCGACGTTCGCCTTCTACGTCAACGACGGCGCCACCAACGGCGACGCGTTCTGTTCGGCGATCGGCAGCGATGCCAACAGCGGCGCGGCTGCCAACGCGCCGAAAGCCAGCCTGCAGGCGATTCTCGATGCCTACGACCTCGAGGGCGGCGACGTGGTCTACGTGGACACGGGCGATTGGTCGCCGAGCCCCACGATGGCGATTTCCTCGTTCGATTCCGGCGCCGCCGGCCGCAACGTGCGCATCGTGGGCAGCGACCGGCGGCCGTTGTTCAGCCGGGGCAGCGCGTCCTACAACGTGCTGGAATTGAACGGCGCCACCTTCCTGGAAATCGAGAACCTGCGGCTGGCCAACGGCAGCGCCGGCCTGTACGGCAGCGCCTCGTCCAACGTCTGGATCCGGAACGTGCACTTCCTCGACAACCGCTACGGAGCCTATTTGTCGGGTTCGCGCCACGTCTTCGAAGGTTGCTTGGCGGCCGGCAACACGTTGAACGCGTTCTACGGCACTTCCACGGCTTCCAACCAGTGGCTCAACGGCGTGATGTGGGGCGCTTCCGGGGCCTCCTTGCTCTATGCGACCACCGCCGCGTTGACGATTTCCAACAGCATTCTGGGCGGGGCAACGACGCTGTTCGGCGGCCAAGTCGTGACCGGCGACTTCAACGTGGTGTGGGGCACGGCGATCGGCGCGACCTATGCGACGTTCTCGGCCCTGCAGAACGCGGGCTATGGCTGGACGCGCAGCTTGTACGCCGACCCGCTCTTCGCCAATGCGACCAACGGGGATTTCCACCTGTGCAGCGCCGCGGGCCGCTACGACACGAACCTCCAGGCGTTCGTGACCACCGACGCGAATTATTCGCCGGCCATCGATTTCGCCGACCCCGCCGCTTCGGTTTCGAACGAACCGCCGCCCAACGGGAATCGCCTGAACGCGGGCCTGTTCGGCGGCACGACGCAGGCCAGCAAGTCCCGCACCAGCGCGTGGCTGCAAACGCTCAGCTTCATGGACGGCGGCACGCTGGACGCCGCGGCCGGCAACACGCTGCGCTGGAACGGCGGCGGCTACGACGCCACCAACACCGTGACGGTTTGGCTCTCCAAGGACAACGGCATGAGCTGGACGAGCTTGGTCGTCGGCGTGACCGCCACCAACGGGGCGTATTTCTACCAGAATTCATCGACGAACGACCCGTCGGCCATCTACGCCCTTTGGCGGGTCACGCTGGATGCCGACACGAACGTGTACTGCCAGACGCCGACGAACTTCAACTATCGCAACGGCGCCTACGCCTTCTACGTGAACGATCCCTCGACCAACGGCGACGTCTATTGCACGGCGGTCGGCAACGATGCCAACCTGGGCGTTTCGCCGGGTTCGCCGATGGCCACCCTGACCAACGTGATCACCACCTACAAGCTGGCGGCGGGCGACCGCGTGTACGTGGACACGGGCCTCTATGCCTGGACGAACGTGACGACCTTGACGGCGCAGGATTCCGGCGTGGCGACGAATCCCGTCGCGATCGTCGGCAGCACCAACCGGCTGGCGGGGGGCAGCGTCATCGGTCGGGTCGGCACGTTCCCTGGCGCCGTGGCGTTCGTGTTCCAATCCGGGGCGTCCAACATCGTGCTCCAGAACATCGTCGTGACCAACGCCATTCGCGGCGTGGCCATGACCAACGTCGTCGGCGTGACGCTGGAGAACGTCGAGATCCGCGATGCCGCCAGCCGGGCGTTCGATCTGCAGGGCAACACCCGGAGCAGCCGGCTGGTGCGCTGCGTGGCCCGCGGCGGCGGCATCGGCTTGTACGCGAACCAAGTCACGAACGTTTCCGTTCGCCACTCCGTCTTCTGGCAGAACACGAACAACGCCGTCTATGCCGGCAGCCAGGTTTGGCTGGGCCTGACCAATTGCATCCTCGCCGGCACCAATGCCGGCGCGATTTTGGTTTCCTATGCCACGCCGGCCGGCCTTTCCATGGACTACAACGGGCTTCACGCGGGACCGCTGGTCCGCGTGGGCGAAAATCGGACCACGGGGGACGGCGCCGACAATCTGGCGGCGTGGCAGCGGCTGTCCGGTTTCGATGCCCACGGCATCCCCGGCGATCCCAAGATGGCCAATCCGGGACCGGCCACGAACGCCGCCGATTATGCCTACGATTACCACCTGAAAACCGAGCAAACGCTCGGCCGGCTCCTGCCGAACGGGCAGCGGACGACGGACCTCGAGTCTTCGCCGTTGTTGGATGCGGGGGCGCCCGCGGACGATGCATCCGCGGAGCCGGCGCCCAACGGGAACCGCGTCAACGTCGGCCTGTTCGGCGGCACGGGCGAAGCCAGCATCGCGCCCACCGCGCTGTGGCTCAAGACCGTGTCCTTCGGCGACGGCGGCATCGTGACGAACGGCACCGTGCCCTTGGTTTGGACGGCGGGCGGAGGATTTTCCAACCAGACGGTCAAGGTCGAGGTTTCGGTGGACGGCGGCAAGAACTGGACCAACGTCGTGGCCGCCGGCGTGCCGGCCACGAACGGCGCGACCGACTGGGTCGTGGCGGGAATGCCGGATACGCCGGCGGGCGCTTGGCGCGTCGTCTGCGAAGACGCCACCAACGTGTGGGGGCGTTCCACGAACTTCTTCTCGATCCGCAACGCGCCGCTCAACCTCTACGTGAACGGCATCTACACCAACGACGCCGTCTACACGACGGCGCCGGGACAAGCCGACAACTGGATGGCGACGTCCAACGCGCCGCTGAATTCGCTGCGGACCGTTTTCGAGCGGTTCGACCTCGAACCCGGCGACCAGATCTGGGTGGACGTCGGCACCTATCTGGAATCGGCGGTCATTCCGATCGGCCTGAAGAATTCCGGCACGACCAGCCAACCCGTGCGGGTGACGGGACCCGTCGCGGCGCCCTACGGCGGCGCGGTCTTGGCCCGCAGCAGCCGCACCTTTGGCGCCTATGGCATCCAGTTGGCGCACGCCAACGGCGTCCAATTTTCGGCGCTCATGGTTTCCAACGCCTATATCGGCATCCATGCGCAGAACAGCGCGGGCATCGGTCTGGATCGCGTCCGCGTGGGCTATTGCGTCACCAACGGCATCTACGTGGGGCCCGGCGTCCAATTGGATCTGACGCATTCCATCGTCGAGCAGAGCCTCTCATCGGGACTCCAAAGCACCACGGGCGCCGTGATCCGGATCTACAACAGCCTCTTCCGCGACAACACGCTGGCCGACGTGTTCCTCCGCGGCGGCAACCTCGAGCTCAAAAACAGCATTTTGGAAGCCGAGGGCGATCGGCACTACGTCTACTACTGGGGCGGGGGCGGAACCTTGGCGTCGGATTACAACAACGTCCGCGTGTCCGCCGGCGCCAACGTCGCCGGCGGCGACGACCGCGCCGCCGACCGCTTCCTGATCGATTGGCAGATCAGCACGGGTTTCACCAACGACAAGAGCAGTTTCGGCTACGAACCGCGGTTCGCCGACGAAGACGGTTTGGATTTCCACTTGCAGAGCCAGTACGGCCGCTACGACCCGACGACCCGCGCGTTCGTGACCAACGACGCGGAAACGTCGGCGTTGATCGATCTGGGCGTGCCGGCCAGCATGGGTGGCGCGGCAGCCGTTTACGTCAACGAGCCGGCGCCCAACGGCAGCCGGGTCAACGTGGGCCTGTACGGCAACACCGTCGAGGCCAGCAAGAGTTCGGGCGCGGGATCGCTCATCCCGCTCACCATGTCGGACGGCGGCACCGTCCGCGGCACCGTCTACCTCTATTGGACCTGGAACGGCCTCTCCGATGCCGAATGGGTCGACGTCAGGTTTTCAGGCGACGGCGGCGGCAACTGGACGAACCTCTACAGCGGCTACGTCAACAAAGGCACCAACGGACTGGCGTGGGACACCACGAATTTCACCAGCACCGCCATGGGCGTCTGGCAGGTGCGCACGACCAACGGCGCGATCGTGGGCCAGACGACGAATTATTTCGCCATCAAGAACGACCCGCTGTCCTACTACGTCAACGACGCCAGCACCAACGGCGACGTGTATTGCACCGCCATCGGCCGTTCCACCAACACGGGCCTGAGCGCGTCGTCGCCCCTCAATTCCATGGCAACCCTGTTCGGCCGCTACAAGGTGGAACACGGCGACACCGTCTACGTGGACACGGGGCTCTACGTCCTGCCGGCGACGCTGACGGTCAACGTGCCGGCGACGGCGCCGACCAACTATCTGGTGATCCAGGGCAGCACCAACGCGGCGGCGGGCGGTTCCGTCTTCACCAACGCCAGCGGGGCCGTCGTCGAACTGCAGGAAACCCGGAACGTGGAACTGCGGGACTTGATCCTGCGCGGCGGCAACCGGGGCTTGCTGCTGACCAAGGCCAGTTCGAACCAGATCCTGCGCGTGACGTCGCTCGGATCGCAAGGCAACGCATTCGAACTCGGCGAATGGTCCGACCAGAACCGCTTCGTCCAATGCGCGGCGCTGAATTTCTGCCGGACGGGCATCCATGTCGTGCAGGCGCTGGGGTCCGTGTCGCCGGCGACGAACTATTGGACGCGCGGCGTGATTTCGCCGGTGCCGGCGGCCAGCAATGGGCTGGCCGTGGCCACCGGTGCGCTGGTGGGCATCAAGTCCGGCCGACTCTACCTCAGCAACAGCGTGCTCGTCGCCAACGGGCCCGAACACAACGTGTATTCCGTCGCGCCCGGCATGGTGTCCGGCGACTACAACGCCTACCACCGGCCCTACAGCAACATATTTGCGGACATCGAGTTGCCGGCGACGGCCTTCGGCATCCAAGCCCAGCGCTTGGCCTACCTCGCCGATTGGGCGGCCTGGAACCAAAGCGACAGCAATTCGCTGGCCGCCGATCCGCGGTTCGCGGATCTGGAACGCGGCGATCTGCATCCCCGCAGCGCCGGCGGGCGCTATCTCGTCGTTTCCAATGCCTTCGTGGAGGACGCCGACACGTCGCCCTTGATCGATGCCGCCGACCCGGCGCTGGACTTCGCCCGCGAATCGTCGCCGAACGGGAATCGCGCCAACCTCGGCGTCTACGGCGACACCGCCGAAGCCAGCCGCACCCCGACCAACGGATCCTTCGTGTTCCTGTCTTTCGGACAGGGAGGTGTGGCGCGCGGCACCAACGTCCTGCGCTGGATCCCGCGCGGCGAGAAATTCACCACCGCGGTTTACACGGTCAACATCCAGCTGTCCACCAACGGCGGCGCCACGTACGACATTCCGCTCGGGACGAATCTGGCGCTGGCGGGATCGTTCGCCTGGAATTCCGCGGCTTATCCTTCGACGCCGTCCGCCCGCTGGCGCGTGCAATGCCGCGAAAACATTTCGTGGACCAGCGCGTCCGAATTCGACTTCGCGATCCACAACAGCAACATGACGTTCTACGTGAACGACGCCGCGACCAACGGCGACGTCTACGCGTCGCAGCCCGGATCCGCGGCCAACACGGGCCTGCAACCCGATTCGCCGCTGCCTTCGCTGGCGGCCGTGCTGGACCGCTACGACTTGGAGCCCGGCGACCAGGTTCTGATCGACACGGGCACGTACGCCGCGGCCGCGCCGACGACCGTGGAGTATCTGGATTGCGGGACGACGGCCGACCCCGTCGTCATCCGCGGCAGCACGAATGCCGTCGGCACCACGTTCGGCACGGCGGGCATTCGGATGGAAAACGTGCGTGGCGTTCGGCTGCAGAACCTGCGCTTCCTGTCGCCGACGGTGGGGGAGGCGGCGGCCGTCGTCGAGACTTCGGAAGACGTCTTGCTGGAAGAAATCGACGTGTTCGGCGGCAAGGGCAACGGGTTCGTCGTGCGGGCCAGTTCGAACGTGTGGCTGCGCAATATTTCGGCGGCAATGTTGCAGACCAACGGCGTTTTCGCCGAAGGTTCGTTCAACACGCGGCTCGAATACGGCACCCTCTGGTCCAACGGCGTGGCACAGATTTCGGTTCGCAACCAGCTCGTGAGCGGCAACAATCCGGTCTACGAGGAATCGATGCTGTCCGTGAGCAATTGCGCGCTCGGCGCCTTCGGCCTGCGCGTGCCCGTCTATGAAATCCGCGGCAATCTGGCGGCGAACTACAACGCCATCTACCTCGCGAACGGCGCGCTGGCGGCGCTTTCGTATCTGACCGGTTTCGGCCGCGAATTCGATTCGGTCGGCGCCTGGGCCGGCAGCGATTTCGGCTTGGACGGCATGAGCCTTTCGCACAATCCGCGGTTTGCGAACGCCAACGCGGGCGACTTCCATCTCAAGAGCACGGCGGGGCGCTGGGTGCCGGTCTCCGGCAGTTGGACGAACGACGCCGAGACGTCGCCCCTGATCGATGCCGCCGATCCGGCCGTCGATTTCGGCGGCGAGCCCGCCCCCAACGGCGGCCGGGCCAACGTCGGCCGCTACGGCAACAGCGCGCAGGCTTCCCGGACGCCGACCAACGGCGCCTTGACGCTGATCAGCTACAACAACGGCGGGCGGGCCTCCGGCACCGTGCCGATCCTGTGGAACGCCCGCGGAGAGATCACCAACGGCACCGTGACGATCTACTATTCCGCGGATGGCGGTTCGAATTGGACGATGCTGGTCTCCGGCGTCGCCGCTTCCGCGGGCTCCTGGTCGTGGGATTCGACCTTGAGCGCCCAATCGGTCCAAGCGCAGTTGCGGATCGTCGGCTCGGACGGCAGCACGGCGACCAGCGACGGCGTCTTCTCCGTCCGCAACGCGCCGTTCCATTTTTACGTCAACGACGCGTCCACGAACAACGACGTGTATTGCACCGCGCCGGGCCAGGGGGCGAACAGCGGCTTGTCGCCCGACAAGCCCAAGGCCGATTTCAACAAGTTGCTCGAGCTATACGATCTGGAATCGGGCGACGTCGTATACATCGACACCGGCGTCTACATGGGGCTGGATCCGTGGCGCATTTCGCAGGCGGATTCCGCCGGCCAAATCGGACTGGACCCCGTCGTTTTCCAAGGCAGCACGAATTCGCTGATGAACGGAACCGTCCTGAATCGCGCGCAGAACACCATCGGCATCGAAGCCAACTACGCCGTGGGCATTCGCCTGCGCAACATCGTCGTTTCCAACACCAGCGTGGAGGCGGTGGCGTTCAACACGTGCTACGACGCGGCGGCGGAATGGGTGGCCGTCGGCCAAGCCGACGTCGGTTTCGACCTGAATTCCGGCAGCCAGTTGCGCATCGACCATTGCGTGGTCGTCAACGCCAACCAGGGCGTCATGGTCGTCAACTGGGATCGCGCCACCAACACGGTGTTCCCGGTGATCGAACACAGCGTGATTTGGGAGCCCGATGGTTATGCCATCCAGATCTCGGAAAACCACCAGGCCACCGTCCGGAACAATATCCTGTCCGTCAAGCCGGACCGCTACGTCTACGGTCTGGCGCTGACGGCCAATCTGCAAGCGGACTACAATGCCATCTGGCTGGGCGCGGGCGGGCGCGTCTCGCGCCGCGAACAGCGCCGGATCGACTCGCCGGTGCCCGTCATCTACGATACGGTCGGCGCTTGGGCGGCGGCCACCGCCCAAGATCTGCATTCCTACGACGGCGATCCGCTGCTGGCGGATTCGACGAACCGGAATTTCCACCTGTTGAGCCGCGCCGGACGCTGGGATCCCGTTCTCGGCGCTTGGTCCAACGACGCGGAAACGTCGCCGCTGATCGACATGGGGCTGCCCTCCTCGACGGTCTGGACCAACGAGCCGACGCCGCACGGCAGCCGGGTGAACGTGGGGCTTTACGGCGGCACGGAGTGGGCGTCGAAGTCGGAAACCAATTCCGCCTTGCACCTGTTGACGCTGAACAGGGGCGGCGTGGCTTCCGGACCGGTGTCTCTGAACTGGATGGCCGCCGGCTTGGCGACCGGACATACCGTCCGCGTGGACATTTCCGTCGACGACGGCGCCACGTGGTCGCGGGTGGCCGAGGGGCTGGCCGCCACCTTGGGCGGCATCGTCTGGAACAGTTCCAGCCTGCCGTCCTCGCCGCTGGGACGTTGGCGCGTTCAGGACGAAACGGAAACCAACGTGGTGGCGACCAGTTCGTTGCCTTTCGTCCTGCACAACGGTCCTGTCTATTATTACGTCAACGACGACAGTCCGGACGACGACGTCTACTGCTCCGGCCTGGGCAGCTCGACCAACCGCGGCATCTCGCCGACTTCTCCCAAGCGGTGGGTGTCCGAAATCGTGGACGAATACAATCTGGAGCCCGGCGACGTCATTTATCTGGATACCGGCAATTACCTGACCGCCCAACCCACGACCTTCGGCGATCTGGACGCCGGCGGCATCCATCAGGTCGCCACGCAGCAGGTGAACGTCGTCGGCAGCACCAATCTCCTGGCCGGCGGCAGCCGCTACATCATTTCCGATCCGGCCGTGAACGGCTTCCAGTTGGAAAGCACCTATGGCATTCGCCTGGCCAATCTCGGCATCTGGAGCGCCAGCAACGGCGTGCTCGTCGATCACAGCTATTTCATCGCCGGCGAGGGCTTGGACGTCCGCGCGTGCGACAACGGCATCGTCGTGCAAAACCAGTCGTCCAACGCGGTGCTGTCGCGTTCGACGCTGGTGGGCAATCGCGGCGCGGGCGTCTATTTCTCCTGCGAGGCCCTGGGTGCGATGGACGTCGGCCATTGCGTCGTCTGGTCCAACCGTTATGGCCTCTATCTCGACCGTGGCTTCGTTTTCGTTTCCAACTCCGTTTTCGGCATGGTGAAGCCGGCGTCGTTCGGCTACTACGTCCAAGCCGACCGGGCGATGACGGCGATCGCCGCGGATTACAACAGCCTGTACGTCGAAGGCGCCGCCGCCGCGGTCGGCGGCCTGCAAACCGGAAATGGGGCAGCGGCGCGCACGAACGTGCTGTCGTCGGTTTCGAAATGGGTGGAAATCACCAGTCAAGACGCCCATTCCCTGTCGCACAATCCGCAGTTGGCCGATCCCGGCAACGGCGATTTCCACTTGAAGAGCTGGGGCGGGCGCTACTTGCCGGGCGCAGGGTGGGTGAACGACGGCGTGTCGTCGCCTTTGATCGATGCCGGCACGCCGAATTCCATGGGTTGGACGACCGAGCCGGATCCCAACGGGCGCCTGGTCAACATCGGACTGTATGGCGGCACCGCCGAAGCCAGCAAAACGCCGGGGAACGGGTTGCTGACGATCATCTCCCCGGGCGCCGGCGCCCGCGTGTCCGGCGACGTCCCTGTGATTTGGACGGCGATCGGCGACGTCACCAACGGCACGATCCGGCTGGATTACTCCGGCGACAACGGCGCGACGTGGACGAACGTCGTGAATGGTTGGCCCGCCGCTTCGAAGAGCTACCTGTGGGACAGCGTGCCGTTCGGCCGGTCCGCCCGGGCGTGGCTGATGATCACCTGTCTGGAAGACCTGAGCATCGGTGATTCCGCGGGGCCGTTCATGCTCGACAACGGCGGCACGATTCCCTACTTCGTGAACGACGCCTATACCAACGGCGACGTGTACTGCACGGCCATCGGCGACAACGCCAACGACGGGTTGTCTGCCGGCGCGCCCAAGGCCAGTCTGCAGGCGATCCTGGACGCCTACGACTTGGCGCCGGAAGACGTCGTTTACGTGGATGCCGGCACCTATCTGGCCGGATCGCCGCCCATCAAGATCGACGAAACGGATTCGGGTTGGAGCAATCTGTACGTGACCATCCAAGGCAGCACGAATCCGGCGGCGGCCACTGTCTTTTCGGCGCCGTCCTATTCGAGCCCGCAGGTCTTTTCCCTGGAATACGCGGTCAACGTGCGTTTGCAGGACCTGACGATTCGGAATGCCAATTCCGGCTTGGCGCTCTACCAGTCCCTCGGCTGCGATTTCGACCGCATCCGGATCCAGAACAACCGGTCGCTCGGCTTCACGCTGGTCGACAGCTACAGCAACCGGTTGATCCGTTCCGTGCTGTGGAACAACGCCAGCACGACCGGCGGCATCGCGATTGCCCTGAGCAAAGCGAGTCTTGCGATCGAAAACAGCGTGATCTGGGGCAGCCACGACGCCGTGACGGTCGATGGCGCGCTGACGGCGACCAACAGCGTGCTGTATGCGACCGGTCCCGACAGCCGCATCTATCGTTTTTCGACCAGCACCATTGCCACCAATGGCTTCCGCGGCGACTACAACTGCTACATTCGGCGCAACGGAGCGCTGATCGCCGAACAGCAATCCCTTTCCGGCAACAGCGATTTCTACAACGATCTGCCGGCTTGGAGCGAGGCGGTGTCTTCCGAAGCGCACAGCATGAACCTCGATCCGGCGTTCGCCGGCGAGGCGAGCGGGGACTTCCACCCCAAGAGCACGCGCGGGCGCTTCGTCGCCACGAACGGCACGTGGACGGTCGATGCGACGAATTCGCCGTTGATCGACGCCGGCAGTCCGGCCTGGCCGTGCACGAACGAGCCGGCGCCGAATGGCGACTACGTCAACGTCGGCGCCTACGGCAACACCACGCAGGCCTCGCTGACCCAAACCAATCCGCCTTGGCTGCGCGCGGTTTCCTACAACGACGAAGGCGTGTACGCTGGCACCAACCTGCTGTACTGGCTGCACGGCGGCATGCCGCCGGGCGCAACGGTCAAGCTGGAATACTCCTCCGATGCCCAGATCAGCTGGAAACCCATCACCAATGGTTTGGCGGCCACGGACCGCGAATTCAAGTGGGACGTCAGCGCGTTGCCCTTGAGCCTCGGCGTCAACTGGCGGGTGGTGTACGAGGGCAACACCAACGTCTGGGACGCATCGGACGAGCCGCTTCCCATCGATCCCGGCGATTTCGATTTCTTCGTGAACGATGCGGACACCAACGGCGACGTGTGGTGCACGGGGCCCGGTTTGTCGTGCAGCGATCCCTTTGCCAATCCCACGAATCCCGCGACGCCGGTCGACAGCTTGTATTGCCTGCTGACCACCTATCCGATCGGCGCCGGCGACCGCATCTTCGTCGATACCGGCACGTATCCGGTGACCAAGGACAACCGCGTGGTGTTCGACGACGGCAACATGGGCACGGCGATCGAGCCGTTGATCGTTTATGGCAGCACCAACTTCGCCGCCGGCGGCGCCTTGCTGCAGGGCAACGGAACGGCGAACGGCATCGAGATCCAGAACACGCGCAGCATCCAGATTCACGACCTGCGCATCGCCTCGGCCCAGCACGGCTTGGCCATTCAGAATGCCTCGGACGTGGTCGCCAATGGCCTTGAATTCCGCAACAATCGCACCAACGGCGTTTATGCAACGGGCGCGGGCGGATTGAGCCTGACCCATCTCCGGAGCTGGGGCAATGGCCAGTATGGCTTTTACAGCACCGGCAGCAAGGGCGGCGAAAGCATTCAGCACGCCACGTTCTGGGGCAATCGCGCCGGCGGCGTCTGGACCGACAAGGGGCTGTCCGTCTCCAACAGCATTCTGTGCGTCACCAACGCCGTCGCCATCTACACCGAAGTGGGTTCGGCCGCTTCCATCATCGGCGACTACAACCTCTACAACCGCGTGGCCGGCAGCGTCATCTGCAGCAATCGCTACGAGCTGGTGGACTACGCCAATCTGCGTCAATGGCAGGACAAGGGGCGCGATCTCCACAGTCTGGTGGAAGACCCCCTGTTCGTCTCTGCGGCGACGGGCGATTTCCACCTGCAAAGCCAGACCGGCTACTGGAGCAACGGCACGTGGGCGGTTGCGTCCAACACGTCGTGGGCCATCGATGCCGGCGCGCCGGAGGCCGCCTACGTCGCCGAACCCGGGCCGAACGGCGGCCGGGCCAATCTCGGCGCGTTCGGCGGGACCGCCCAGGCTTCGCTCAGCGACACGAACCATCCGGGATTGCTGCCGCTGACGCTGCGCGACGGCGGCGTGGCCCCGAACGGACAAGCGTTGTACTGGCTGTACAGCGGCCTCGATTCTTCCGAATTGATCCAGATCGAATGGTCGCCGGACGGCGGCGTCACGTGGTATCTGGTGGCCAACGGCATTCCGGTCGGCACCCAGCCTTATCTGTGGTACAGCGGTTGCGACGTGAGTCCGGAGGCAAGGTGGCGGGTGGTGCTGAGTTCGAACACCAACGTCTTCGGCGCAACGCCCACGAATTTCGTGCGCCGGCCGTGTCCCTTGATCTACTACGTGAACGATGCCTCCACCAACGGCGACGTGTATTGCGAAACGGTGGGCATGCCGACCAACAAGGGCTATCTCGCGAGCAGCCCCATGGATTCCATTCAACGCGTGCTGAGCCGGTACCAGCTCACCGGCGGCGACGAGATCAAGGTCGATACCGGCGTCTACGAGCAATCGGAACCGGTGTTCGTCTCCGTGCTGAGCAGCGGCGATTCGACCAATGCGGCGTATTTCACCGGCAGCACCAATTGGGCGGCGGGCGGATCCTCGTTCCGCGCGTTGGCCGGAACGACGAGTCCGGCTTTCCAAGTCCACGCCGCGCACGACATCCGGCTGTCGAATTTCAGCATCACGGGATTCCCCGTCGGCATCTCGTTCAGCGAAGGCCTGCGCTGCACGGCGGCCGATTCCCGCATCGAAGGTTCCACCGGTCCGGGCGTTCGGATGGACATGTCCCAAGACGTCGCCTTGGAACGCGTGGCGATTTGGAACGGCCAATCCTATGGCGTTCTGGCCGGCGCCACCGAGTTCGCCTTGGTGAATTGCGTGCTGTGGTCCAACCAAGCCTCGGCTCTCTTCCTCGGCCCCGGCGCTCGCCCCAAATTGACGAACACGGTCCTGCAGGCTGCCGGCACGGGACGCTACTGCTACGAGTCGCCCACCAACGTCTACGTCAACGCCGACTACAACAATCTGGTGATCAGCAACGGCGCCCAGATCGCGTCGATCAACGAATTCCAGTACGAAAAATTGCCGCAATGGGTCCGGAGTTCGAGCATGGATCGGCATTCGCTCAGCACGGATCCGCTGTTCGCCGATCCGGCCAATGGCGATTTCCATCCGAAGAGTTCGGAGGGGCGGTGGCAGATCGGCGCCGGCTGGGTCCAGGACTATTTCGACGGCATCTCGGAATTGCACGAAAAAGACGTGTTTTCGGTGCTGTGCCACACGCCTTACGTGTTCTCGCCTTTGCTCGACACCGGATATCCGGTCGACGTTTGGACCAATGAACCCGCGCCCAACGGCCAAATGCTCAACATCGGGGTCCATGGCAACACGGAGCAGGCCAGCCTGAGCAACACCAACGATTGGTTGCTGTGCATCACGGCCATGTCGGGCGGCATCATGGCGGGCGGCGTCACGCTGGTGTGGGCGTATGGGGATTCCATCGCGCCCAGCGAACGCGTCCAGTTGGAATACTCCTACGATGGCGGCTGGATCCGCATCGGCGAAACCACCGTGGGGGCGCGCGAATACTACTGGCAAAGCGACCTGTTGCAGGCCGGCAAGGAAAAATGGCCGTCGAGTCCGGCGGAGAAATGGCGCGTATTCCTGCTGAACAACACCAACGTGTGGGACGAGAGCGAAACGTGGGGCCTGCGCAACAGCCCCTTCAAGTACTACGTCAACGACGAGTCCACGAACAACGACGTCTATGCCACCGCCATCGGCTGCGACACCAACACCGGCTATTATCCGCGGTCGCCGAAGCTGACCATGGTGTCCCTGTTGGCCGACATCGATCTCGAACCGACGGACATCGTCTACGTCGATACCGGCAACCATTACATGCAGGGCACGAACACGCCGATTCGATGGGAAGCTTCGGACGGCGGCGAGAACGGCCAGCCGGTCCTGATTCGCGGCAGCACCAATGCGGCCGGAAGCTGGATCGTGGCGACCAATCGTTTCTCCGCCGGCGGGTTCTTCTTCATGGAAGCCAGTCACATGGACATGCGTCTGGTGAACTTCGCCGGTGAGTCCATCCAGTTCCTGGGCGGCCACGTGACGGTCAGCAACATGGCGTTGACGAATGGCTCCATGCTGGTTCGCAGCGATGCCTCCACCTTCAAGAACGTCCGGCTGGACCGCGGGTCCCTTTCGTTGTCCGGCGTCAGCAACCGGATCGAACGGATGATCCAGCGGTGGGGCGAAACCGCCATCGTGGGCACCAACGTGGCGTTGGTCCAGTCCGTGGTGTTCACGACCAACAGCTTCAAGACCGGCGTCGTGGCCGACGCCGAGAGCGCCTGGGTGTCCAATTGCACCGTGGTGGCGATCGCCGGATCGGCGATCGGCAAGCGCGGCGCCGGATCCCTCCGGCTCCGCCACAACGTCCTGCAGGCCGGCGGAACGGAGGTCAACAGCGTCATCGCCTGGCACGACGGCGGATTGGTGTCCGATTGGAACGACCTGTGGGCGGAAGGGTCGGCGTGGATCGGCACCCGCAATGGGAAGTGGGAAAAGCTGTCGTATTGGCAGGCGGCTTCCGGCCAAGATGGCAACAGCATCTCCTTCGATCCGGCGTTCCAAAATCCCAGCCAAGGCGATTTCCATCTGAATTCGACGGCCGGCCGCTGGAATCCAATGTGGAATGCCTGGGAAACGGACGTGACCCATTCCGTCGCGATCGACATGGGCGATCCTTGGTCCTGGGCCGGCGAGGAAGCCCGATTGGATTGGGGCTATCGGCTCAATCTCGGCGCCTTCGGCGGCACGCCCGAGGCCAGCAAGAGCCGCACGAATTTCTGGCTGACGGCGCTGACGCAGAACGACGGCGGCGTGCTGAAAGGCACCAACGTGACGCTGCGCTGGGCCACGGGCGGCGACTATGGCGGCCGGACGGTTGCGATCCAATATTCGACCGACGGCGTCAGTTGGACGAACGTCGCGACGGGGTTGTCCGCCAACCAGGGTTCCTTCGTGTGGAACACGCTGGGCTTCCCGGATGGCTTCGACGTGTATTGGCGCGTGATGGCGGAGGATGGTTCCGGCGTGTACGACGTCATCGATGCACCCTTCGCCCTGCGCAACAACGCCCACGACTTCTACGTGAACGACGGCGATCCGGCCGACGATCTCTATTGTTCCGCGCTCGGGTCCGCCGCCAACGACGGCTTGACTGCGGGCACGCCCAAGGCAGCGCTGCAGCAAATCCTGAACGCCTACGATTTGGAGGGCGGCGACGTGGTCTATCTGGACACGGGTACGTACGAAACCAATGCCGACGTGCGCATCATTTGGTCCCGCAGCGGGGATGCCTTCGCCGACGTGGTCGTCCAAGGCAACACGAACAATCCTTTTGCCACGTTGCTGACGCGGTCCGGCTCGACCAACTATCCGGCGCTGGGCATCGACGTGCGGGCGTCGCACGTCCAAATCGGAAACCTGCACGTCCGCGGGCTCGACCGGGCGATCGGCTTGGAATCCAACCAGAACGTGACCATTCAAGGCGTGGTGGTCAGCGAGTCGGCCACGGGCTTGGACGTCAAGGGCGCTCAAGGTACCCTTGTCGGCAATTCGGCGTTCTGGAGGACGGGAACCGGCGTGAGCCTGGTCAATGCACAGACGTCCACGCTGGAAAATCTCACGTTCGCGTTGTCCACCGTGGCGGGCGTCCATCTGCAAAACACCGTTTTCGACGTGCTGCAGAACAACGTTTTCATTCCGGCGGCGGATGCCTGCGCCTATTCCATCGGCACGGCGACCTCGCTGCTGCTGAATGCGACCATGGACTACAATCTATACGACTTCGTCAGCTACACGAACACGGGGTTTTTTGCAGGCGCCACCAACTATTATTCCGGTCCGACCAACGATCCGATTCGGCGCTGGCAGTTGGGGATGGGCAAGGACTATCGCAGCGCGATTGCGCCGGCCGATCTGGCCGACCCGGAATACGTCGGCGATTTCCATCCGAAGTCCACCGTCGGCCGCTGGACCGCCGGGGGGTGGGTCCAGGATGAAACGAATTCCTGGGCGATCGACCATGGCCACCCGTTCCACGACGCCAGCCGCGAGCCGGATCCCAACGGGGCGCGCCTCAACGTCGGCATGTACGGCAACACCGAGCAGGCCAGCTTGAGCAGCACGAACGTCTATCTCGAAGCCCGCACGATGAACGAATTCGGCTTCTCGGTGACGTCCAACGATCAGACCTGGGTGTGGGCTTGGTTCGCGCATCTGGTGGACACCAACGAGACGGTGGCGGTTCAGTTCTCGGGCGATTGCGGCGAAACGTGGACCACGCTGACCAACGTGAGTGCCTATCAGGAGTACTACGTATGGCGCGCCAGTCCTGAATTCCAAACCGCCGGCGGCAGTTGGCGCGTGATCGGCAACACCTTCACCGATGTGTGGGACGCCAACGATTACTGCTTCCTCATTCGCTACCGCGATCTGGGGATCTTGACTCGGCCTTATCCGATCTCCGGCCTCATGCGGTTCGAATGGGAAGGCGGCATCCAGGGCCGGCGCTATGAAATCCGCTATTCGGACGATTTCGGCCAGACCTGGCAACTGTGGGAGGAGAAGTACAACGGCCCGGCCCGCATCAACAAGAGCAACTTCGTCATCCCCGTCGGCGGGTCGCAGTTGTCCTACACCTTCGAAGATCGCACGTCCTATCTGCATCGCCAGCGCTGGTACCGGATTTACCAGTTCGACGAGTAGCGGCAGGGCCTTTCCGATGCGGAAGGCCGGGCGAACGATTTGGGCGGCGGCGCTGGGAGGCGCCGCCGCCTCGCTTTTGCTGTTGCTGCCGCTGCCGTTGCCGCCCGAAGGAGCGGTCGGGCGCGCCTTGGCCGGTTGGGTCCATCTGGCGCTGTCGGCCGGTTTGGCGTGGCTGGTGGGGCGGACGCTGCCGGACACTTGGCGCGGCATTCGGCTTTGGATCGCATTGGCTTCGTTTGCCGCCGCCATGGAATGTCTTCAGCCCTGGGTGGGCCGTTCGGCGGAAGGATCGGATTGGTTCTATGGCATCCTGGGTGCGGCCGGGGTGTGCGCGACTTGGCGCTGGCGCCGGCGTTGGCGCGTCGCCGTCGTTCTGGCGCTGGGAATGCTGCCGCCGTTGGGCGAGGGCATCCCGGCCTTGCAGGAGGCGCGGGCTTTTCCGATCTTGATGCAGCCGGGCGCGAGATGGTCGGCGCGTTCGTGGAGCCTGAATGGAATCGAGGTCACCGCAACCGGGGCGGAAGGATTGGCGTGTCGGCCGGCGCCGCAGGCCGAGGCCGTTTCCTATCCAGGTTTGTTTCGGCGGCCGGTTCATGCGGACTGGCGCGGAATTCGGATGTTGCATGTGCAGTTGAATTGGCCGGAATCCAAGCCGGCCGTTTTCGCCGTTCGGGTGGATGATCGCCCCGGCAATCCGCCCTATGCCGAGCGCTTCCAGAAGGAATTCGTCGTCACGCAAGGCTGGAATCAAGTGGACATATCCGCGGCGGAACTTGCGCAGGCGTCCGGGGGCCGGCCGCTGCAAATGGACCGAATCGCGCATTGGGGGGTTTTCCTTGTGTCGGACGTCCCGTTCGACTATTTTTCAGTCGGCATCGTGCATGTGGAACTGCAAGAGGAGCAACCGTGAAGCTGTCCGTCGTGATTCCCGTCTACAACGAAGCGGCGACGATTTCCAAGATCGTCGATCTGGTGCGTTCGGTGGACGCCGGCATGGAGAAGGAAATCCTGTTGGTGGACGACTGTTCCCGGGACGGCACGCGGGAAGTGCTGGAGAAGATGGGCCGGGATAATGCCGACTTGAAAGTGCTTTTCCACGAGGTGAACCGCGGCAAGGGAGCGGCGCTGCGAACGGGATTTGCGGCGGCCACGGGCGACGTGGTGCTGATCCAGGATGCGGATCTCGAATACGATCCCCACGAGTATCCGCGGTTGCTGCAGCCCATCGTGGATGGCCATGCGGACGTCGTGTACGGCTCGCGCTTTCTCGGCGGCGGCGCCCATCGCGTGGTTTTCTATTGGCACTATTTGGGCAATTGGCTGCTGACCACGCTCTCGAACATGACCACCAACCTGAACCTCACCGACATGGAGGTCTGCTACAAGGTGTTCAAGCGCGAGGTGATCCAAGGCATTCCGCTGAAGGAAAACCGGTTTGGATTCGAAGTGGAGATCACCGCCAAGATCGCCCGGCGCAAGCTGAAGATCTACGAAGTGCCGATTTCCTATTACGGCCGCGATTATTCCGAAGGCAAAAAGATCGGCTGGAAAGACGGCTTCAGCGCCCTCCGCTGCATCGTGAAATACGCGTTCGCGGACTGATCAGGCCAGAAAGCCGGCGTCGCGCAGCTTGTCCCACGTGACCCTCGGCGCAGCGGCTTCCGTCGCCATCGTTTGCCGCACGTACTTGCCGATCGCGTCGGTCTCCAGATTGACGCGCATTCCCGGCGCCAGCGAAACCAGCGCCGTTTGATTCCACGTGTGGGGGATCACGTGCACGGAAAAGGTGGCTGCGGCGGGCGTCACGTCCACGACCGTCAGGCTGATGCCGTCGATGGCGATCGAGCCTTTCGGCACGATTTCGCCGATCAGGCGGGCGGCGGCAACGACGAGTGCCTTGTCGCGGCCGGCCGATTCGACGCGCTGCAATTCGCCGGTGCCGTCCACGTGGCCGCTGACCAAATGGCCGCCCAACGGATCGCCGAGGCGCAGGGCGCGTTCGAGGTTCAAGGGTGCCCCCGGCGCTTTGTCCCGCAGCGCGGTCTTGTCGAAGGTTTCGCGCAGCACGTCGAACGTCAAGCGGTCGCCGTGCTGCTCGACCAGCGTGAGGCAGGCCCCGTTCACAGCCACGCTTTCGCCGATCTGGAGCGGTTCGGCGAATCGGGCGCAGAGCGTCAACCGGCCCTCCGCGCCTTGGAAAGCGATTTGTTCCAGCCGTCCGACTTGTTGAACGAGCCCGGTAAACATTCAAGCCTCCTTGCCGATGGGCGTCAGCCGCAAAAATTGGTCATGGCCGACGAGGCGCGATTCCCGCAAACGGAAACGTGGGGCTTGCTTGAGCGGCCATTGCGTCTTGCCCATGGCGCCGACGGAACCGCCGATCAGCACCGGAGACAGGAAGACGCACAACTCGTCGATCAAGCCGGCGCGGATCAATTCGCCGGCCAAGATGCCGCCGCCTTCGCAGAGCACGCGCAGGCAGCCGAGACGACCAAGTTCCACGGCCAAGGCCGGCAACAGGCGCCGCGGCGGCAATTCCAGGACGGTGGCGCCGGTTTGGCGAATGCGGCGCGCGCAAGCCGGCTGCCAATCCTTGGGCGCCGCGACGAGGGTGCGCGCGGCATGTTCGTCCGTGAAGAGCTGGGCGTCGAGGGGCAGGGGGCCGCGGCGGACGACGACCACGCGCCACGGCTGGCGTTTGCCGTCCGGCCGCGGCCAGAGCGACGGATCGTCGTGTCGGACCGTTCCGGCTCCGACCATGATGGCATCGGCGGCGCGGCGCATGGCTTGAACCACGTCGCGCGCTTGCGGTCCCGTGATCCAGCGCGAGGAGTGGGCGTGGTCGGCGATGCGTCCGTCCAGCGAGAGACCCAGCTTCAACGTGAAGAAGGGCCGGTTTTGCAGCATGCGGCAGGCGAACGGAGCGATGAGTTCGGCGGCTTCGGCGCCGCAGGCGCCCGTTGCGACCTGAAGGCCGGCTTTGCGCAGCAGCCGCAAGCCGCGTCCCGCGTGCCGGGGATTGGGGTCGACGGCGGCGACCACGACGCGCGCGATGCCGGCGCGCAGGATGGCGTCGGTGCAGGGCGGGGTGCGGCCGAACGTGGAGCAGGGTTCCAGCGTGACGTACAGCGTGGCGCCGCGCGCGGCCGCTCCGGCTTGCCGCAGCGCGAAGATTTCGGCATGGGGTCCGCCGGCTTTCCGGTGCCAGCCTTGGCCGATTTTCCGGCCGTTTTTCACGATCACCGCGCCGACGGGCGGATTCGGGCGCGTCGATCCTTCCCCGCGGCGCGCCAAAGCGAGCGCTTGTCGCATCCAATTCAGGTCGGATTCCGGAAACGGCTTCATTTCGATTCTTCCAGATCCAGCAGGGCATCGACGAAGGTGGGGGGATCGAAGGGAACGAGATCGTCGGCGCCTTCGCCGAGGCCCGCATAGAGGATGGGCAGATCCAATTCCTGTCGCACGGCGAACAAGAAGCCGGCCTTGGAACTGCCGTCGAGCTTGGTGACGATGGCCCCGGAGAGCGGCGTCATTTCGTGGAATTGCCGCGCCTGCACCACGGCGTTTTGGCCCAGCATGGCATCGAGCACGACCCAGGTGTGGTGCGGCGCGCCGGGCAGGCGCTTGTCCATGGCGGCGCGCACTTTTTGGAGCTCGCGCATGAGCGGTTCCTTCGTGTGCATGCGTCCGGCGGTGTCCACGAGGACGACGTCGCATTGGCGAGCCAAGGCCGCGTCGATCGCGTCGTAGGCGACGGCCGCCGCGTCGCCGCCGGTGGCGCCGACCACGGATTCGCAGCCGATTTTGTCGGCCCACAGCTTGAGCTGATGGGAGCCGGCGGCGCGGAAGGTGTCGGCGGCGCCGAGCAGCGGTTTGCGGCCCGCGCGCAACGCCAGCCGCGCCAACTTGGCGGCGGTGGTGGTCTTGCCGGAGCCGTTGATGCCGACCAGCAGCGCGACCGTCGGTGCGGGCAGCGCGGCCCAGTCCGGCGCCGGATTGTCGCCGAGGGCGGCGATCAACACGCGCCGGAACGCGGCGGTCAACGATTCCCGGCGCGAAGCGGCGTTTTCCAGTTCCTTGGACAGCGTCTGGACCAGCCGCATGGGCACGTCGGCGGTGATGAGCAGGTCGGCGAGTTCCTCGACGGTGGCCTCGTCCGGCCGCGCCGCGGCAAACAGGCCTTTCAGCGCGCCGGAAAATCGCGCGCGCGTTTTGCGGAGGCTGTCGAACCAGGCGCCCATGGCATCGGCGTCAGCGGGGTTCCGCCGGCGAACTGGGGGCGCGCGCGGGCCGATCGAGACCCTTGCGGATGCGATCGAGGATGCCGTTCACGAACTTGCCGGATTCGATGGAGCTGTAGGCCTTGGCCAGTTCGACCGCCTCGTTGATCGACACGACGGGCGGGATGTCGTCGCGGTAGAGCATCTCGAAAACCGCGATGCGCATGGCATTGCGATCGACGGTGCCCATGCGGTCGATTTCCCAGTTCTCCGCGTATTTGGCGATCAGGGGATCGATCTCCGCGTGGTGGGCGATGACGCCGCGCGCCAGTTCTTCCGCGAATTGGCGCGCCTTGGCGCGCTGGCGGTCCTCCTTGCCGGCCGGCTGGCCGACGGGGGGCGGGGCGGTTTCCTCGTTCTGGTTCTCCCAAAACAGCTTGAAGCCCTCGTCGAGGGAGTCGTCCCGGTTGAATTCGGATTGGAAGAGGAACTGCAGCGCCCATTCGCGGGCCTCGTGGCGGATTCCCATGAGGGGTCCTTTCGTTGGTGTCGAAGGCGAAATTGAACCAGATTCGCCGAAAGATGCAATCCTAGGCCAGTTGCTTGAACAACGAGGCCATTTCGATGGCGGTTTGCGCGGCGTTCCAGCCGCGGTTGCCGGCCTTGCTGCCGCAGCGCTCGATGGCTTGGTCGAGATTTTCGGCGGCGACGATGCCGTCGACGACCGGAATGCCGGTGGCGAGGCTGATTTGGGTCAAGGCGCGCGCAACTTGGGCGTTGATGAGCCCCGCGTGCGACGTCGCGCCTTGGATGACGGCGCCGAGCGCGATCAAGGCGTCGTGCCGCTTGGCCGCGGCAAGCTTCTGGAGCGCGATGGGCTGCTCGTAGGCGCCGGGCACCCAGACGATTTCGACGTTCTTTTCGTTCGCGCCGTGGCGCGCCAGGCAGTCGAGGGCGCCTTTCAGAAGCTGGCCGGTGAAGAGGTCGTTGAAGCGGCTCACGACGATGCCGAACTTCAGCCCTTTCGCATCGAGCTGGCCGCTGGTTTCCTTGCAGTTCATGGTTTCCTTTCCGGGTCAGATCAGGTGGCCCAGTTTTTCCTTCTTGGTTTTCAGATAGCGCGCGTTGTGGGGCGTGGGGGGAAAGGCGATGGGCACGCGCTCGACGATGTCGATGCCGTAGCCTTGGATGCCGACGACCTTGCGTGGATTGTTGGTCAGCAGGCGCAGGCGGGAAATGCCCAGATCGAGGAGCATCTGGGCGCCGACGCCGTAGTCGCGCAGGTCGGGGGCGAAACCCAGTTGGAGGTTGGCTTCGACGGTGTCGAGGCCCTGTTCCTGCAGGGCGTAGGCGCGGATTTTGCCGGCCAGCCCGATGCCGCGGCCTTCCTGCCGCATGTAGAGGATCGCGCCGTGCCCGGCGGCGACCACCTGCCGCATGGCGGCGTGGAGCTGGCTGCCGCAGTCGCAGCGGCGCGAGGCGAACACGTCGCCCGTCAGGCATTCGGAATGGATGCGCACCAGCGGCGCGTCCTGTTTCGCCGGCTCGCCGTGGACGAGCGCCACGTGGTGCTCGCCGGTGAGCTCGTCGACGTAGAGATGGAGCTTGAACTCGCCGTAGTCCGTCGGCAGGTCCACCACGGAATCGCGCCGGACGATGCGCTCGCGCGTCCGGCGCCAAGCCACCAGCGCCGCGACCGTCAGGATGCGCAGGCCGTGCTGGTTCGCGAACGCGACCAGATCCGGCAGACGGGCCATTTCGCCGTTGTCGCGCATGACTTCGCAGATCACGCCGATGGGCTTGAGGCCGGCCAAGCGGGCCAGATCGACGGCGGCTTCGGTGTGGCCCGTGCGGCGCAGGACGCCGCCGGGCACGGCCTGCAGCGGAAACATGTGGCCGGGCCGGATGAAATCGCAGGCGGTGGAATGATCGTCGGCCAGCAGCTGCACGGTGCGGGCGCGGTCGAAGGCGCTGATGCCGGTCGATATGCCTTCGCGGGCATCGACGGATACGGTGAAGGCGGTGCGGTAGCGGTCGCGCTCGTCGAGCGGCACCATGCGGCCCAGGCCCAGCCGGCACAGGCGGCTTTCGTCCATGGGCACGCAAATCAGTCCGCGGCCGTAGGTGGCCATGAAATTGATGATGTCGGGCGTGATCTTTTCGCCGGCGGCGACCAAGTCGCCCTCGTTTTCGCGGTTCTCGTCGTCCACGACCAGCAGCATGCGGCCGGCGCGCACGACGTCGAGCGCTTCCTCCACCGTGCAGAAGACGGACTCTTGTCCGGATTTTTCCATGAAAAAACCGAAGACCTTTCTGTCTTCGGGCGGGGGCGGGCGCTCAAACGCCACATGTCTTCTTCCATCCAGACTGTTCACTGTCGGCCAAGGAATCGCACCTTGTCTGCCTTTCGGCTCGCGGGCTCTACCGCCGGTCGGGAATTTCACCACGCCCTGAAGACGAGACACACGCTACCACTCCCAATCCATTCCTGCAACCCCCGAAATGGTTTCGGCGCGATTTCCGGCGGGCGGCGCCGAACCGCCGGGGTAGCGTCAAGGCTGGGCGGCGGGCGGCGGCCCGTTCTTCTTTTCCTCGCCGGAGAACAGTTCGGCGGGGTTGAGATTGACGGGGCGCCAGCGCGGCTCCTCGAAGGTGCCGGTCAGGCGGAATTCAAGCAAGCGCGTGACCGGCAGCGTGGCCAGGCGCACGAGCGCGGCGACGGGCCCGCTGCGCAGCAGCTGGACTTCCACGCGAAAATCCAAGGAGGTGTCGAAGCCGTAATCGCCCGCGGCCTTTACGCTGAAGACCGTGCCCTGCAGTTGGACGTTGCGGGACGCGACGCGGCTGTTGCGGATCGCGAAGTCGCCGCTCGCGTCCGTCTGCGCGAAGAGCGTGAAATCGGGCAGGATCTTGGACAAGATGGCCGACAAGCCGCTGAACAACTTGGTTTGGAACAGCAACCCGCCGCGCACGTCGACGTGGCCCCCGCCGGTCGCGGTGGGCCCCATGCCCTTGCCGACGTAGCCGCCGATGCGCGCCGTGCCGTCCACGGTGCCGCGCAGTTCGCCGGCGGGCTTGCCCATGGAGGCCGACAGCAGATTGGAGAGGCTCGCGTTGTTCGCGCGGAAGTTCACCTCGTAGCGCCAGTTCGTGTCGCTGCCGACGGGATAGAGGCAGCCGCTGCCGGCGAATTGTCCGCCATAGGCGGTCGCGGCGGCGTTGGTGATGCGGATGCGCAGCCCGCGCACGGCCAGATCGAATTCGGCGTTGTCGGCTTCCCAGCGGTAGTAGCCGAACCGCTGCGCTTCCACGTGCGCATCCAATTGGTTCAGCGAAAAATTGCAATAATCGAGCAGGCCATCGACGCGCACGTGCGTCGGTCCGTTGAGCAGGAACGGCTCCATGAACTTCGCCGCCGCCGGCCCGATCATCTGGGCGACGGCGCGCGGATCGATCGTGCTGTCGACGTGTTCCAGGCGCAGGGTCTGGTTGGAAAACGCCATGTGGACGTCGCCGCGGGCCGTTCCTTCCGGCCGGACGAGAGTGGCGCCGGCGAGGTGCATGACTTCGTTGGTGACGTTGAGTTGGCCGTGCGCGGTTTGCACCGCCGCGCCGTTGATCGTGACGTTGGTCGCCTGCACCGGGCCGAAGCAGTAGATGGCCGGATCGCCGACCGTGCCGCCGATCACGACGTCGCCGTGGAGCGGCTCTTGAATGCCGAACCAGTTCACGATGGTCCGGAAATTCGGCGTCATGACGGGTTTCAGCAGGTGGGGATTGATCGTGCCCTCCACCCGCGCTTCGAATCGCTTGCGGTCGATCAGATAGAATCCCTCGCGGATCTTCAGCCGGCTGGCGTCGGGACCGGTCGCCAGCTGGAGCGCGGCTTTGTCGAGGCGCACCTCGTTGCCATCGCGCCGGAACGACGCGTCCAGGCTTTCGATGGGCACATCGCGCACCGTGGCGCGGGAAAGCGCCACGCGACCGGAGAACCGGTTGGCCAATTCGGCCACGGGCGCCGGTCCGACCTGCAATTCCACGCGCAGCGGAAAACGGTAGTTGGTGACGACGGTGGCGGCGGCCGCCTGAAGATGCTCCGGCAACAGGTCGAGGAACACGTCGGGAGAGAGCGTGTTGAGCAGGTGGACGGAAGCCGTTTGGTTGGTCAGATCGTACCACCCGGACAGGCCGAGCACGTCCTTGCCCCGGCGGATCTGCACGTCCGGCACTTGGATTTGCTGGTCTTTGAGGGCCATGTCCAGTTCGAATTGGTCGAACGGCACGCCCCGCACTTGGCCGCCGGCGGCATTGTCCAGCCGGAAGGCCACCGCGTGCGCCCGCGGCCGGCTCGGACGGATGGCGAACGTGAAATCCGCGGTGGGCGGCGCCCGGAAGGAAATCTGGTTCATCTGTTCCACGATCCGCAGCGCCCAATCGGGGGCGTCTTCGATGGCCCGCATGGCGATGGCCAACGGATTGCCGACGGACGTTCGCGCCTTGGCGGCCGGATAGAACGCCCCGCGGCCCCGGAAATGGATGCCCAGCAGGTCGGCGGAAAATTCCCGCAGCGTCACTTCGCGCTCGGTGGCGGAAAACCGCAGATGGATCTTGTCCGCGGCGACTTCGCGCGAGCCGCCCCGCGCGCCGAACTTGCTCCGGCCCAGATCGGCCCGCAGCGAACCGTCCACGATGGACAGGACCGGCACGACGCGCCGCCGGAAGAGCAAGGGGAGGGGATTGACCGCCACCGTGAGTTCCCGGGCCTCCATGAACGGTTCCGGCGCGTCGGCGGCAATGAACAACCGCACGTTGCGCGCGACCAGGCCGCGATCGATTTCCAGCGTCAGGCGCTCGATTTGCAGGAAATAGCCGCGCTGCGCCATGCGGTCGAGGAACAGATCCGTGCAATAGGCCGGCAAACCGACTAGATGCAGATAGGCGAACAGCACGAGCAGGAGGAACAGCACGAGAAACACGAAACGCAGGATCCAGCTGGACGAATGCCGGACGGCCAGCAGCAAAAACGCCCCGAAGCGCCGTCCATGGGGATGGCGTTTCGCGGGCGCGGCCGGCAGTCCGGGGTTCATGAGGCCACATCCTAAGCGCTTTGCCCCGCGGGGAAAAGCCCGAATGCGGCGGTTTTGCCCGGACTCGGGTTCCGACGGAATGGGGGATTGCCAAATGCGGCGAATCCGCGAGAATGGTGAAACGAGTTGGACGTTGCACGTGAACAAGCCGGCCAGAATTCTTTGCCGCACCTACGAGCGCCTGCGTTTGAGCGGGAAATCCTTTGCGCTCGTATCGAACAATTGCTGGGGCTACGAGCTGTACGGTGCCTTGGGGCGGGAATACAACACGCCGTTCGTGGGGCTGTTCGTGCCGCCGGACAGCTATGTGCGCCTGCTGGAAAATTTCGACGATTGCCTGCACGCGAAACTGGAATTTCCCGATGCCAAGGCCGCTGCCGTCGCGGGGCGCTATCCGGTCGGCCAACTCGGCGCAGGCGTGGAAATCCATTTTTTGCATTATGCGTCGGCCGACGAGGCCCGCGCCAAGTGGGAACGGCGGGCGGCGCGGCTGCGGACGGCGCGGGCGGCCGGCGTGCCGTTGTACTTGAAGCTGTGCGATCGCGACGGCTGCACGAGTGCGCACTTGGCCCGCTTCCACGCGCTGCCGTTTGGACGCAAAGTGTCGATCGGCGTGCGCGCCTTCGATTCGCCGCATCACCTTTGCCGGCCGGAACTCAAGGATCCCGGCGGCGATTGTGTCGTCGATGGCGTGAAGCTCTATGCCCAACGCTATCGCTGTTTCGACGTCGCGGAATGGATTGCGCGGGGATGCGTGACCTCCACGGTATATTCCAGAATTCTCGCGCGTTTTTCTTGATGCCCGGCTGCGGGCACCTTGGATGGGCGCATCTTGACTTTCGGGGGACGGTATTGGATTCTCCACTCCCATAGGCACATCCGCATCTGTCATGACGCTTTCCGCCATCATCTGCACCCACGATCCGGACCTGAAACGGCTGGAACGGGTTTTTCGCGCGCTGGCGGCCCAGACGTTGCCGCCGGCCGAGTGGGAATGCATCCTGGTCGACAATGCCTCGCGGGCGGACGTCGCCCGCCAGTTCGATCTGCGCTGGCATCCGGCGGGACGCGTCGTGCGCGAAGAGGCCTTGGGCCTGACCGCCGCCCGATTGCGGGGCATCGCCGAAGCCCAAGGCGAAGGCCTGGTTTTCGTGGATGACGACTGCCTGCTGGATCCGGATTACCTGGCCCAGACGGCGCAGACGTTTCGGGAACATCCCTTCTTGGGCGCGCTCGGCGGCTATGGCCGCGCGGAGTATGAAACGCCGCCTCCGGCTTGGCTGACTCCGTCTCTTCGGCATTACCACTTGGACCAGCCGCCTCCGGACATCGGGAACGACCTGCTCTATGCGCAGGTGCTCGGCTACTGGGGCCCGTGGTTCCCGATCGGCGCCGGGCTGTGCATCCGGCGGGAACTGGCCCGGCACTATGCGCAGGTCGTCCGGGCCGACCCGGTCGCGCTCGGATTCGATCGCACCGGCAAACAACTGGCCGGCGGCGGCGACTTGGACATGGGCATCTGCACCATGGAACGCGGATATGCCATCGGGCGTTCGCGGCGCTTGCGGTTCGTCCACGTCGTGCCGGCCTTCCGCATGGAGCTGGATTACATGCTGCGCTTGCTGTACATGAGCCAGTACACGACCGAACGGCTGTTGGTGCACCGCGGCTGGAAAAAGCCGGTTCCGCCGACGGATTCCCCCGCTTGGCGGAGCCTCAAGCGCTGGGTGGGCGGGCTGCGGAGCCATCCGCCGGAGGATCGGTGTTGGCAGGCCTTGGCCCGCGGTCGGATCGACGGCTTGGCCGGGGCGCCGCTGGACCCGCGTTTCTGCGGGCGGTAGGGGGAAAGAGACTTGGATTTTCGGGCTAGCCCGGCGGACGCGCAGCATACGACATGGTATTCAACTCGCTAGTCTTTTTGGTTTTCTTCGTGGTGGTCTACGGCCTCTACCGGGCCTTGCCCCACCGCGGACAGAACCGGCTGCTGCTCGTTTCCAGCTACTTCTTCTACGGTTGGTGGGATTGGCGTTTTCTGTCCCTGATTTTCATTTCCACGGCGATCGACTACGTCGCCGGCCGGGTGATCGGTTCGTCCGGCGCCGATCCGCGGCGCCGCCGGATCGCCTTGGCGGTCAGCATGACCAGCAACCTGACCATCCTCGGGTTCTTCAAGTATTTCAATTTCTTCGCCGACAATCTGGCCGCGCTGCTCCAGCTGGCGGGCTTGCCGACGTTCGCGCGCCACTTGGACATCATCCTGCCCGTGGGCATTTCCTTCTACACGTTCCAAGCCATGTCCTATACGCTGGACGTTTATCGCGGCCATCTGCGGCCGGCGCGAAGTTTCCTGGATTTCGCGACGTTCGTCGCGTTCTTCCCCCAATTGGTCGCGGGCCCCATCGAGCGCGCGTCCAACCTGCTGCCCCAGATCGAAAATCCGCGGACCGTGACGCGCGCCGGCATCGAAAGCGGCTTGTGGTTGATCTTCTGGGGGCTGTTCAAGAAGTGCGTCGTCGCCGACAATTTGGCGATCCTGGTCGATGGCGTGTTCGGGGCCGAAACCGCGACGGGCGCGGCGTCGCTGCTGGCGCTCTACGCGTTCGCCTTCCAGATTCTCTGCGATTTTTCCGGCTACAGCGACATGGCCCGCGGCCTCGCGCGCTGGATGGGCGTGGAACTGATGGTGAATTTCAACAATCCGTATTTCGCGGTGAATCCGAAGGATTTTTGGGCGCGCTGGCACATCAGCCTCTCGAGCTGGCTGCGGGATTACCTGTACATCACGCTGGGCGGAAATCGGCGCGGCCGGCGGCGCACGTACGTCAACTTGGCCTTGACCATGTTGCTGGGCGGACTCTGGCACGGCGCGGCCTGGACGTTCGTCGCGTGGGGCGCCTTCCACGGCGCGATGCTGGTGGTCTACCACGCTTGGGCGGAAAAACACGTGCCCAAGGGCGCCGTCGATTCCGGCCGCTGGTTGTGGTTGCGCCGCATCGCATTTTTCCATCTGGTCTGTCTGGGCTGGCTGTTCTTCCGGGCAAATTCCATGGGGCAGGTGGGGCAGATGCTGGGCAACGTCTTCACGAATTTCGCATGGGACGCCGCCGCCGGCAACATGCTGGCCACGCTCGTCCTGCTGTGCCTGCCGCTGTGGGTCGTGCAGATCTTGCAGGTGAAAGCGGGCACGCTCACGGCGCCGACGCAGTTGTCGTTGGTTCCGCGTGCGGCGCTCTATGCGACGCTGGTCCTCATGCTGCTGGCGTTGGGCAACACCGGCGGCGGCGCCTTCATCTATTTTCAATTCTGACCATGTCTGCGACTCCAATCCATTCGAGCGTCCCGGAACTGGAACGAGCCTTCCTGCGGAAGGCATGGTGGCTGTTCCCCGCGCTGGGCGCGCTGGCGGCCCTGGCCGTGGGCGGTCCTTTTTGGGCTTGGGTGGACGGGCAGCCGATCGCCATCCGTTGGGAGCAACTGTTCAGCCTGCGGGCGGGCGCAGCGGCCTTGGCGGGGCTGGCGGTCTGGGCCGTTTGGTTCTGGGGCCTGCGGCTAAAGCGCGCGGGTCTCTGGGCGCTGCTGCTCGCCGCCGGCTTGCTGGTCGGGGCGGAAGCGATTTTGCGCTCGCCGCTGGCCCAGACGCCGCTGTGGCTGGCGGCGCGCGCGCGCCTGGACGCGGGACAACATTTCATGCGGGAAGTCTGCTACGTGCGGCTGGAAGAAGCCGCCGGCCGCGCGGACGATGCGCCGGCCGCGATTCTCGTGGGCTCCAGCCAGATGCTGCATGGCGTGAACGTCGGCAAACTCGCGGCGCTGCAGCCACGACCGGTCATCCGCCGGGCGATGTTCGGCATGGCGCCCCTCAAGGCGCTGGCCATGCGGGCCTACGTGCCGTTCCGCCCGGGCGACGTCTGCGCGATGTATCTCTCGGAGTTCGATTTCACCAACCAAGAGCCGTTTCCCTTCGACTGGTTCCGTCCGCATGCGTCCTGGCGGACGTTGCCCGACGTGATGCGCTGCGTGCCGAAATCCACGGCGATCCGGGAATGGCGGCACGTCGTCGATTTCGCGCTCGCCGCGACCACGGAATGGTGGCGCGCGCGCGATTTCATCCGCCCGCTCGTTTTTCGCTTCTGGCTGGGCGGCGCCCGGGTAGACGTCGAAGCCGCGCCGGCGGACTTGGCGGCGGCCGCGGCCAAGGCGCGCGGCGCGCTGCGGTTTTCGGACGCGGACTGGAACGCCTTTCGGCGCTACGCCGATCTGGCGACCGCGCAGGACGTGAAGCTGTTGGTGTTCGAAGGCGACGTGAATCCCGCCATCTATTCCGCCGAACGGACGCAGGCCAAGGAAGCGACGCGGGAAAAGTTGTCTGCGTTCGTGGCGGCAGGCCATGGGCGCTACGTTTCGCTGGCCGAGCAGGCGCTGGATCTGGGGCCGGAAGACTGGCTCGACATGACCCATCTGACGCCGTCGGGCAACGACAAGCTGACGCAACGCCTCGCGCAGGAGCTGGCGCAACCATGACATCGCCCATGCGCATCGCCTATCTTTGCGCCAATTATCTGAACCGCCGGGGCGGCGCGGAACTGCATGCGCATCGACTGGCGGAGGAATTGGCCCGGCTTGGCCACGCCGTGACGATGATCGCCGCCGCCGGTCCGCTGGAGCCGTATCCGGGGGCGCCGTATCGGACCGTGGCGCTGCGGCGCGACCGGAGCCGCGAGGAGCGTGCGCGGCGCTGGCTTGCGCTGGAGCACGTGCGCGGCGGCTATCGGCTGGCGCAGTGGCTGCTGCGCAGCGGCACCCAGCGGCTTTTGGCGCTGGGTCCCTGTTGCCCGGAACTGGAAGATCCGCGTCTTTGCGCCGACTACGACGTCGTGGCGCTGATCCACGGCGGCAATGCCTGGCCCGTGCAACTGGCGCCGGCGATGCGGCGGCTGCAGGGACCTTTGACGGTCGCGATGCCGCTGCTGCACGTCCGGGAGGAAATCGCGGCGTATGCCGCCCTGCGGCGGATCTATTCCGGCTATCGGCTGATCGTCACCAATTCGGAATACGAATCGGCGTGGATGGCGCGGCGGGGGTGGGGCGCGGAACGGTTGTTTGCGGTGGGCGTGGGTTCGGACGACGTCCGGCCGCCGGCGGAATCCGGCGCGTTCCGGAAACGCCACGGCATTCCCCCGGATGCGCCGCTGGTGGTTTTCGTCGGGCGCAAGATTTTCAACAAGGGCGTCCAACACCTCATCGCGGCCATGGATCGCGTCTGGGATCGCCATCCGCAGGCGCGCTTGGCCTTGCTGGGCTTCGCGCACAACGATCCCGGCTGGATTCCGGGCCTGATTTCCAGGCTGCGCCATCCGGCGGAGGGGCGCATTCTCAACTTGGACGACGTTGGCGAACAGGAACGGGAAGAAGCGCTCGCGGACGGCGACGTGTTCTGCATGCCGTCCATCAGCGATTCCTTCGGCATCGCCTATCTGGACGCTTGGCGGCATCGCCGGCCGGTGATCGGCTGCCGCGATTGCAGCTCCGAATCCGTCATCGATCCGCACCGGACGGGCCTGCTTGTCGGATTCGGCGACGTCGCCGAACTCGCCGACGCGCTGAATTCCCTGCTGGCGGATCCGGGCATGCGGGCACGCATGGGGGAGGCGGGCTTTCGGGAATGGCAGGACAAATGGACTTGGGAACGGATCGCCCGGCGCACGGAGACGATTTTCGCCGATCACCTGCCGCCGCGAGCGCGGCGCTGAACCGCCGGCCTCAGCCGCCGATGCCTTCGAAGAGAATCGTCGACAGATAGCGTTCGCCGGCGTCGGGCAGGATCGCCACGATCGTCTGGCCGGCGAATTCGTCCCGCTGCGCCAGGCGCACGGCGACGGCCGCGGCGGCGCCGCAGGAAATGCCGACCAGCATGCCTTCTTCCCGCGCCAGGCGTCGCGCCATGTCCACGGCTTCCGCCGCGTCCACCTGTTCGACGCGGTCCACGAGCGACAGGTCCAGCGTGTCGGGAATGAAGCCCGCGCCGATGCCTTGGATCTTGTGTGGCCCCGGCTTCAGTTCCTGGCCGGCGAGCTTCTGGGAAATGACCGGGCTTTCCTTCGGCTCGACCGCCACGGAGATGATGTTCTTGCCCTTGGTCTTCTTGATGTAGCGCGAGATGCCCGTGATCGTGCCGCCGGTGCCGACGCCGGCCACGAGGACGTCGATGCCGCCATCGGTGTCGTTCCAGATTTCCGGGCCCGTGGTCTTTTCGTGGATCGCCGGATTGGCGGGATTCTTGAACTGCTGGGGAAGGAAGTATTTCTTGGGGTCCGCCGCGGCCATGGCTTCCGCGCGCTGGATGGCGCCCTTCATGCCTTCCGCGCCGGGGGTCAGGATCAGGTTCGCGCCGAGCGCCGCGAGGACCCGGCGGCGCTCGATGCTCATCGTTTCCGGCATGGTCAAGGTCAGCGGATATCCGCGCGCCGCGGCGACGTAGGCGAGGGCGATGCCGGTGTTGCCGCTGGTGGGCTCGACGATTTCCACGCCGGGCTTGAGCAAGCCGCGCTTTTCGGCGTCCCAAATCATCGCGGCGCCGATGCGGCACTTGACGGAGTAGGCGGGGTTGCGGCCTTCGATCTTGGCCAAGATGGTGGCTTTGGCGCCCTGCGCGACGCGGTTCAGCCGCACGAGCGGCGTGTTGCCGATGGATTCCGAGTTGTCTTTGTAGATCTTGCTCATGTTGGCTCCATAATTTCTAATATCTATAGAAATACTATTGATAATGGAAAAGTCAAATTTTATGACGAATTTTCAAAAATCAATTTGACGCATGGCAGAATCCGTGAGATATTCCAGTCATTCAATAGTATTACTGGTGATAAACAAGGATATCGGCGTGAAATCGATTTGGACATTCGACGGTGGCGCAGTCCGCGGCATGTGCATGTGCGGTCGGGCGGCTTCGTCGGGAGGCGCCATCCGGAGCGGGTGAGGAGCTCGCCACCCCGGATCCGCGTTGGCCCGCAGCCCGAAAAGGTCGGCGGGCCGTTTTGCGAAGTCTCGACCCCCGGATCGAAAAAGAAGTAAAAATGCGGCGCAGAAAGCCGCCAACGACATCGAAAAGAAGCAGGAGAAAACCATGACGCAAGGCCTTCACACCCTTTCATTGCATGCAGGACAGAAACCGGATCCGGCCACCGGATCGCGCGCGGTTCCCATCTACCAAACCTCGTCCTTCGTGTTCAAAAGTTCCGACCACGCGGCGAATCTTTTCGCCTTGAAGGAATTCGGCAACATCTACACGCGGCTGATGAACCCGACGACCGACGTCTTCGAGCAGCGCGTGGCCGCGCTCGAAGGCGGCACCGGCGCGCTCGGCGTGGCGTCGGGCCAGGCGGCCATCAGCTACGCCTTGCTGGCCATCACGCGCCTCGGCGACGAAATCGTCGCCGGCAACAACCTCTATGGCGGCACCTACCAGCTGCTGCACCACACCTTCGCCGGCTTGGGCCGCACCGTGAAGTTCGTCGATTCGCGCGATCCGGAGGCGTTTCGCCGGGCCGTCACCCCCAGGACCCGCGCGCTCTACGTCGAAACCGTCGGCAATCCCAAGCTCGACGTGCCGGACTTCGCGGCGCTCGCGCAGATCGCCCGCGAAAACGGCATCCCGCTGGTGGTGGACAACACCGTCGGCGTCGGCCTCGTGCGGCCGTTCGACCACGGCGCGGCCATCGTCGTGGCGTCGGCCACGAAATACATCGGCGGCCACGGCACCTCGATCGGCGGCGTCATCGTGGATTCGGGCAAGTTCCAGTGGAACAACGGCAAGTTCCCGGAATTCACCGAGCCGGATCCGAGCTACCACGGGCTGAAGTACTGGGACGCGCTCGGCAACGTGCCGGGGCTCGGCAACGTGGCGTTCATCTTCAAGATCCGCCTCACGCTGCTGCGCGACCTCGGCGCCGCGCTGAGCCCTTTCAACGCGCACGAATTCCTGCTCGGCCTCGAAACCCTGCCGTTGCGCCAGCAGCGCCATTCCGAAAACGCGCTGGCCGTGGCCCGCTGGCTGCAAAAGCATCCGGCGGTGCGGTGGGTGACCTATCCCGGATTGGCGGGCGATCCCAGCCACGCGAACGCGGCGAAGTACCTGACGCGCGGCTTCGGCGGCCTCGTCGGGTTCGGCATCCAGGGCGGCCAGGCGGCGGGCAAGAAGTTCATCGATGCGGTGCAGCTGCTGTCCCACCTGGCGAACATCGGCGACGCCAAGTCGCTGGTGATCCATCCGGCCTCGACCACGCACCAGCAGCTGTCGCCGGAAGAACAGGCCGCGACGGGCGTCACGGACGACTACGTCCGGCTGTCCGTCGGGCTCGAAGACGTGGAGGACATTCTGGCCGACCTCGACCAGGCCTTGAAGAAAGCAACCTCGTAGAAGGGGCGGCGCCCGGCGCCGTCGAAAACATGCAGACGCGCCAACTGACCGTGCAGTGCGAAGGCGGCCTCCACCTGCGGGTGGCGGCCCAGATCGTGAAGCAGGCGCAGCGGCACCAGGCGAAGGTGCAGCTGCGGTGCGAGGGCTGTCCCTTCGCCAGCGCCTGCTCCGTCTTCGAACTGCTGCGCCTGGGCGCCGCCAAAGGCACGGCCGTGGAGATCGTCGCCGACGGCCCGGACGAAGAATCCGCGCTGCAGGCCCTGTGCGAGCTCTTCGGCGGGGGAGCGGGGATCTGAACGGTGGCCGGGCGCCCGGCGGCTCCCATGCGGGCCGGCGCCGCCCGCGGTTTTCCATGCCGTGGAAAAAGTTTTCCACGGCGTGGAAAAATCGGCCAAAGTTTTTCCACTCCACGTAAAAATCCCGCGCGCGGCGCCGGGTGCGGCCCGAAATGTCGCATCGCCAACCAGCGCAGGCTGAAGCGGCAACCGGCGCCGCTTGGGGCTTGCAATTAACTAACTAGTTAGTTAGATTGGCGCCCATGAAAACCAAACCTGGCCAAGAGAGCTCCGCCGTGCGGGCCCGGCTGCTGGACGCGGCGGTCCGGCTGTTCGCGGAGCAGGGCGTGGCGGGCACCACCGTGGCGGAAATCGCCGCGGCGGCCGGCGTTACGTCTGCCATGGTGCACTACTATTTCAAGACGAAGGATCAATTGCTCGATGCCGTCGTCGCGGAAAAGCTCGTCGGCGAGTTCATCGCGTTCGTCGCCGACGCGATCGCGCGCGACGCGTCCGATCCGTTGGCGCTGGTGGAGCGGCTGGTGTGGCGCATCGTGGAAGCGTCGGACGCCATGCCGTGGCTGCCGCCGTTGTGGGTGCGCGAGGTCATCAGCGAAGGCGGCGCGCTGCGGGAAAAGCTGATCCAGCGCGTGGACCTCGGCAAGCCGGAACGCTTCAAGGCCGGCCTCGCGGCGGCGCAGCGGGCGGGGCGCGTGAATCCGGGCATCCATCCGCAGCTGACGTTCATGTCCATCATCGCGCTGACGATGCTGCCGTTGTCGATGGCGAAGAACTGGGACCGGATTCCGCTCATCGGCCGGGTGAGCAAGCAGGATTTGGGCCGGCACGTGGTAGCGTTGCTGCAGCATGGCTTGGCCGCCGCGCCGGCGCCGGCGAAAACGCAGGGGAGAAAAGCATGAAGACGATGCGGATGGGCTGGGTGCGGGGTCTCGCCGCGGCGGCGCTGCTGGCGGGCTGCGGGCGCGCGCCGCGCGCCGCGTTCCAGGGCTACGCCGAGGCGGATTTCATCGACGTGGCGACGGCGGAGCCGGGTCAGTTGGTAACGCTGGCGGTGGCCAAGGGCGACGCGATCGCCGCAGGCGCGCCGCTGTTCGCGCTGGAAGCGGCCCGCGAGGCCGCGGCCTTGCGGCAGGCGCAAGAACAGCTCGCCGCCGCCGAGGCGCAGCTGCAAGACGTTCGCCTAGGCAAGCGGCCGCCGGAGCTGGACGTCGTCCGTGCCCAGTTGGAACAAGCGCAAGCCGAGGCGACGCGCGCGGCGGCCGAACGGGAGCGCGATGCGGCGCAGTTCGCGACCGGCGGCATCGCGCAGGCGCAGTTGGATCGCTCGCAGGCCGCGGCCGACGCTTCGGCGGCGCGGGTGCGCGAGCTGGAACGGCAGCTCGACGTCGCGCAGTTGCCGGCGCGGGACGACCAGATCGCCGCGCAGGCCGCCCAGGTGGCGGCGGCGCAGGCGGCCGTGGACCAGGCGGCGTGGCGACTCGGGCAAAAGACGGTCGCCGCGCCGGTCGCGGGACAGGTTTTCGACGTGCTCTACCAGGCGGGCGAATGGGTGGCGGCCGGCCGGCCGGTCGTGCGGCTGCTCCCGCCGGGCAACGTGAAGATTCGCTTCTTCGTTCCGGAAACGGCGCTGGGCGCGCTGACCGTGGGGCAGGCGCTGGCCGTCCGCTGCGACGGCTGCGCGGAGGAAATCCCGGCAAAAATCACCTTCATCTCGCCCGAAGCGGAATACACGCCGCCGATCATCTACAGCAACGAAACACGGTCCAAGCTGACGTTCATGATCGAAGCCCGTCCGCTGGACGGCGCGAACCTGCATCCGGGCCAACCCCTCGAGGTGGTCTTGCGCTGAGGCGGCCATGAACGGCGAACTCGTCATCGACGTCCGGGACCTCAACAAGCATTTCGGCGACAAGCACGTCGTCCGGAACGTCTCGCTGCAGGTTCGGCGCGGCGAAATCTTCGGTTTCCTCGGCCCCAACGGCAGCGGCAAGACCACGACCATCCGCATGGTGTGCGGGCTGCTGACGCCGGATGCGGGCACCGGCACCTGCCTGGGCTTCGACATCCGGCGCGAGAGCGCGAAGATCAAGCGCCAGGCCGGCTACATGACGCAGAAGTTCTCGTACTGGGACGACCTGACGATCCGGGAAAACCTGGATTTCGTCGCGCGGATGTACGGCATGCCGAATCGGCGGAAAATCGTCGCGGAAACGCTGGCGGAACTGGGGCTGGCGGACCGCGCGGAACAACTGACGGGCGCGCTGTCGGGCGGCTGGAAGCAGCGGCTGGCGCTGGCTGCCTGCATGCTGCGCCGGCCGCAACTGCTGCTGCTGGACGAGCCGACGGCGGGCGTGGACCCGTCCGCGCGGCGCGATTTCTGGGAAGAGCTGCACCGGCTGGCGGCGCAGGGCATCTCCGTGCTGGTCAGCACGCACTACATGGACGAGGCGGAGCGCTGCCACAAGCTGGCCTACATCGCCTACGGCGAACTGCTGGCGCAGGGCACGGCGGGCGAAGTCACCGCCGCGCAGGGCCTGAGCACGTGGGCGGTTCACGGCGACGATCTGGGCGCGCTGGCGGCGGCGCTGCGAGGCCGGCCCGGCGTCGAGCAGACCGCCCTGTTTGGCGCGACGCTGCACGCGAGCGGCCGGGACGGCGCCGCGCTGGAACGCACGCTGCGCGCGGCCACGGCCGGCACGGCCTGCCGCCTGGAACCGACGGATACGGGACTGGAGGACGTCTTCATCCACCTGATGAGCCAGGCCGTCGATCGCACGGGGTTCCGGTCATGAGCCTGTTCGGTCCATTTTCCTTTTCCCGCTGGTGGGCGATGGTGCTCAAGGAATTCCTGCAGCTCAAGCGCGACCGGATCACCTTCGGCATGGTGGTGGGCATTCCGCTCGTGCAGCTGGCGCTGTTCGGCTACGCCATCAACACCGATCCGAAGCACATGCCCACGGTCGTGATCGCGGCCGACCACAGCGAATTCACGCGGTCGTTCCTGGCCGCGCTGGAACAATCGGAGTATTTCCGGATCGTCGGCGAGGCGCCGGACGAAGCGGCCGGCCGGGCGGCGCTCGCGCGCGGCGAGGCGGTCTTCGTCCTGAACGTGCCGGCGAATTTCACGCGCGACCTGCTGCGCGGCGAGCGGCCGGCGCTGCTGGTGGAGGCGGACGCCACCGATCCGGTGGCGACGGGCACGGCGCTGGGCGCGGTCGAGCAGATCGCGCGGTCCGTCGCACGCAAGGACGTCGGCGGGGCGACGGGCTACCTGGCGCCGGGCGAGGCGCCGTTCGCGGTGCACGTGCACCGGCTCTACAATCCGGAGGCCAGCAGCCGGAACAACATCGTGCCGGGCCTGATGGGCGTGATCTTGACGCTGATGATGGTGCTGATGACGGGGCTGGCGATGACGCGCGAACGCGAGCGCGGGACGATGGAAAACCTGCTGGCGATGCCGGTGCGGCCCTTCGAGGTCATGGCCGGGAAGGTCGTGCCCTACATCGCGATCGGGCTGCTGCAGGTCACGCTGATCCTGCTGGTGGCGGTTTTCGTGTTCCGCGTGCCGTTCGTGGGCAGCTTGTCCTCCCTCTATTTGGCGTCGCTGTTGTTCGTGGCCGCGAACCTGACGGTGGGCATCATGCTGTCGTCGCTGGCGAAGAACCAGTTGCAGGCGATGCAAATGACGGTGTTCTACTTCATGCCGAACCTGCTGCTGTCGGGCTTCATGTTCCCGTTCCAGGGCATGCCGAAGTGGGCGCAAGGCATCGGCAACGTGCTGCCGCTGACGTACTTTCTGCGCCTCGTGCGGGGCATTTTCCTCAAGGGCAGCGGCTGGATGGACCTGTGGCCCAGCATTTGGCCGCTGATGGTCTTCACGCTGGTGGTCATGGCGATCGCGGTGAAGTTCTACCGCAAGACGCTGGATTGAGAGGGCGCGATGAACGTGGGACGGAAAATCGGAATGGCGGGCGGCGCGCTGGCTTGGCTGGCGGCCGGTTGCGCGACGGGGCCGGATTTCCGGCCGCCGCCCGCGCCGGAAAGCGCGGACTGGGGCGCGGCGGCCACCGGCGCGCCGACGGCGGAAGCGCGCGGCCCCGGCGGCGCGGCGCAGCGGTTCGAAGCGGCGTTCGAAGCGCCCGCGGACTGGTGGACGCTGTTCGGCAGCGCGGCGCTGGACGCGGCGGTGGCCGAAGCGCTGGAAAAAAGCCCCACGCTGGAGCAGTCGCTGGCGCGGCTCCGGCAGGCGCGGGAGGCCTACAACGCGCAGGCGGGTTCGGCGCGCTACCCGGCCGTGGACGCGAGCCTCGGCGCCTCGCGCCAGAAGGTGAATCCGGCGGCGATGGGCATGGAAAACGTGCCGGCGCCGGATCCTTTCGCGCTGTATCAAGCGTCGTTTTCCGTGTCGTATGCCTTCGATCTGTTCGGCCAGGACCGCCGGACGCTGGAAGCGCTGAAGGCGCAAGTGGACCGCCGGGAAATCGAATGGGAAGGCGCGCGGCGGACGCTGGCCGCCAACGTCGTGCTGGCGGCGATTCGCCTGGCGGAGATCGACCAGCGCATCGCGGCCGCCGCGGGGATCGTCGCCGCCCGCGAAGAGCAATGGGAGATCGCCCGGAAACGCCGCGAAGCCGGCGGCATTTCCGCGCGGGAGCTGGAAAGCGCGGGGCTGGCGTTGGAACAGGCCCGCGCGGCGCTGCCTACGCTGGAAAACCAGCAGGCGCGCTTGCGCCGGCAACTCGCGGCCTATCTGGGTCGCGAACCGGCCGCCGCCCCGACGCGGATTGTGGCGTTGGACGAGCTGCACCTGCCGACGGACGTGCCGGCGAGCGTGCCTTCGGAAGCGGCGCGGCGGCGGCCCGACATCCGCGCCGCGGAAGCGGTCTGGCACCAGGCCTGCGCGAACGTGGGCGTGGCGACGGCGAACCTGTATCCGCGGTTCGCGCTGACCGCGAGCCTCGGTTCGCAGGAAATCGCGGCCGGCGACCTGCTGGCGAGCGGCAACGTGTGGAGCATCGGGGGCCAGCTCATGCAGCCGATTTTCCGCGGCGGGGCCCTGCGGGCGCAGAAGCGCGCGGCGGAGGCGGCCTACGACGAGGCGGCGGCGGCCTATCGCGAGACCGTGTTGCGCGGTTTGCAGGAAGTCGCCGACGCCTTGCAGGCGTTGGCGGCCGACGCGCAGACGCTGCAGGCGCGCGCGGCGGCCGCGGACCACGCGCGCGCGGCGCGGGAAATCGCCGAGGGACAGGTCGCCGCTGGCGGACTCAGCCGGGCAGCGGCGCTGGAGGAACGCGTGCGGGAATGGCAGGCGATCGACGAACGCAGCGCGGCCCAAGCCGCGCGCCACGCGGACACCGCCGCGTTGTTCCACGCGTTGGGCGGAAGCGCGCCCGCGGCCGATCGCGGCGAATAGCCGGCGGGCGGCCGTCTGGCCCGCCGCGCCGCGAACGGCGCGAAACCCGAGCCGCTGGCTTGACACCTTCGCAGGGGGGAAATAGGCTTGAAGCGTAGACCGACACGTTCGGGAAAAGCAATGGCGACAGACGGCATGCGAAGCGCGCACGAGTCCGCGAAATGCGGACCGAGCCGAGGCGCCGCGCGACTTCCGGCGCCCATCAGGAGGGTCGAATGAGCCAGCCACCCCAAGATTCCGCCAAGGCGAATTCTTCAGGCTCGAAAACCGAGCTCCACGTCGATCAATTGCTGAGGATGTTGGTGGAGCGGGGCGCCTCGGACCTGCACGTCACGGTGCCCAGTCCGCCGATTCTCCGGATCGAAGGCCGCCTGGTGACGCTGAAGGAGCTGCCGCCCATGACGCCTGCGGGCGTGCGGAAGATCTTCGAACAGATCACGACGCCCGAGCAGCGGGCGGCCTTCGACGAGGACCTGGAACTCGATTTCGCCTACAGCATCGCGGGGGTGGCCCGCTTCCGCGTCAACGCGCTGCAGCAGCGCGGCACGCTGAGCTTGGCGTTCCGGGTCGTGCCGTTTCGGATTCCAAGCATCGATGAGCTGGGCCTGCCGCCGATCTGCAGGGAACTGATCGCCAAGCCGCGCGGGCTCATCCTGATCACGGGCGCGGCCGGCAGCGGAAAATCCACGACGCTGGCGGCCATGCTCGGCCATCTGAACGCGACGGCGGAACGAAACGTCATCACGATCGAGGATCCGATCGAATTCCTGTTCCACAACGATCAATGCACGATCCGCCAGCGCGAACTGGGCTACGACACCAAGGAATTCCACGCGGCGCTGGTCCACGCCCTGCGCCACGATCCGGACGTCATCGTCATCGGCGAAATGCGCGACCTGCCCACGATCAGCACGGCGATCACGGCCGCCGAAACCGGCCATCTGGTGGTCGGCACCCTGCACACGATCGACGCGGCGCAATCCGTCGATCGCGTGATCGACACCTTTCCGGCGGCCCAGCAGCAGCAGATCCGGCTGCAATTCTCCCAGGTGCTGGAGGCCGTGTTGTCGCAGGTGCTGCTGCCGCGCGTCGGCGGCGGGCGGGTGGCGGCCTTCGAGATCCTGGTCGCCACGCCGGAAATCCGGCGGTTGATCCGCGACGGCAAGACCCTGGAAATCGCCTTGAATCTCGAACAAGGCGCCGCGGAGGGCAAGCAGACCATGGACCAGGCGCTGGCCGATCTGGTGAAGCGCCGCATCGTGTCCAGGGAAGATGCGCTGGCGGTCAGCAGCCATCCCGCCCAGTTGTCGAGCATGCTCGCCAAGGTGTCGGACGGCCGTCCGGACGGCTATTGAAATTCGCGCGGCCGGCCTAAAACTTCGCGCTGGCGACCAGTTCGGCGTAGCGGCCGTTCCGCGCCAACAATTCTTCGTGGTTGCCGGATTCCACGATCCGGCCGGCCTCCAGCACGAGGATCAGGTCCGCGTGGCGGATGGTGGACAGCCGGTGGGCGATGATGAACGCCGTGCGGCCTTCCATCAGTTTCTCGAAGCTTTCCTGGATGGCGCGCTCCGTCTCGGCGTCCACGGAGCTGGTGGCTTCGTCCAAGATGACGATGCGGGGATCCTTCAGGATCATGCGGGCGATGGACAGGCGCTGGCGCTGGCCGCCGGAGAGCTTGATGCCGCGTTCGCCGACCTGGCTTTCGTAGCGGTCGGGCAGGGACTCGATGAACGCGTCGATGTTGGCGAAGCGCGCGGCGTCGCGGATGCGGACGGGATCGATGTGGCGCCGGGCGAAGGCGATGTTCTGCGCCACGGTGCCGTGGAACAGGAACGTTTCCTGGAAGACGATGCCAATCGCCTGCCGGAGCGATTCCAGGCGCACGTCGCGGATCGGCACGCCGTCGATCAGGATGCGGCCCGCCTGCGGCTCGTAGAAGCGCGGCAGGAGGGAAACGAGGGTGGTCTTGCCGGAGCCCGTCGAACCGACGATGGCGATCTTGGCGCCGGCGGGCGCGACGAAGGAGACGTCGTGGAGGACGGGCAAACCGGGCTTGTAGCCGAAGGTCACGCGCTCGAAGCGCACTTCGCCGCGCGCGAACGTCGCCGCCTGGGCGTCGGGTTGGTCCGGCACTTCGGGCGGCAGGTCGAGGAATTCGAACACCCGCGGGGTGGCGGCCAGGCCGCGCTGGATCACGTCGTAGAAGCCGACGAGTTGGTTCACGGGGTCGAAGAAGCGGCCCAGCAGCGGGAGGAACGCCAGCACGGTGCCCAGCGTGACGTGGCCGCGGTCCAGCACGACCAGCAGGCCGCCGCCGACGCCGATCAGGAGCATGGCGACGTCGCGCATGCCGTAGAGGATCTGGTGGTTCACGCTGAACACCCGCATGGCCTTGTGGACCAACCGCGCCTGCGCGAGGTTGGTACGCAGGTAGTCGCGGTGGGCGGTGGGTTCGCGCTCGAAGGCCTTGATTTCGCGGATGCCGGCGATGTTCTCCTGGATGGTGGCGCCGATGATGGATTGCTGCTCGCGCATGTCGCGGTAGATCGGGCGCAGGTGCTTGCGGACGCGCTGGACGGCCGCGAAGATGACCGGCACGGGCACCAGCGCGAACAGGAACAGCGCGGGACTCATGCCGATCATGATCAAGGGCACGGTGACGAGGTGCGTCGAAGCGTAGAGCAGGACGTAGGAATCGCGCAGCATCTGTTCCATCTGGTCGGTGTCGCCGACGGCGCGCGTCATGATGGCGCCGGTGCGTTCGGCGTCGAAGTACGACACGGGCAGTTCGTGGAGGTGCGCGTTCACGCGGTGCTTCACGTCGAGCATGACCCGCTGGCAGACGCGGGTGCCCAGCCGCCACATGTGCACGCCGATGGCGTTGGCGGCGATGATCAGGACCAGCAGCGCGGCGAGGTAGCCGGCGGACCACAGCAGCTTGGCGCGGACGTCGGGCAGGTGCGGCGCCAAGTCGAAGACGCGGCCGAAGAAGGAAAACGTCCCGCCGCGCACCACGCCGTCCACGTACCACGCGAGGCTGGCGGCCGGAATCAGGTTCAGCACCGAGTTCAGGAAATAGAACAGATAGACCGCGCCGAGCTGGCGGCGATAGGGGCGCACAAACTCCAGCGCCCGGCGCAGCAGGCGCCAATCCGCGCGGGCCGCGCCGCCG
>CAYTEK010000008.1:0-20108 GCA_964436715.1 uncultured Verrucomicrobiota bacterium
CGCCGGCTCCGGGCGCGCCCCCGAAAGCCCCGGCCAAAGTGACGCCCTCCACGCCAGGCGCAACGCCGACCCCGACTGCCGCGCCCAAGCCCGCGCCGGCCACCGCCCCGAAGCCGGCCAAACCGGCGGCCCCGACTGCGCCGTCCGCCCCCCGGCCCGCCCCGGCGCCGAAGCCCGCAGCCGCCGCGCCGGCCAAGGCGCCGGTCGCGCCGAAGCCGCACTCGGCCACCGCGCGCGCCGCCGCGCCGGCCGCGCCCACGCTGCGTCCCGCCACCGCGCTGCCCGTCGCCCCTTCGCAACCCGCGACCGCCGCCGGAAAGCGCCCCGCCGCCTCGACCGGCGTCCCGCCGGCGAACGCGCCGGCGCCGAAGCCCCCAACGCTCGAAATCCAAGTGGATCAGGCCTACGTGGACGATCTCGAATTGGCCGACCTGCCCAACCAAGGCAAACCCGTCCAGGTCGAAGGCGAACTGCGCAACGCGCCGTTCATGGCCGGCTCCCCCTCCCGCTATCGCCTGCAGGCCCGCAACGACGACGGCGCGCTCGAAATGATCTGCCACGTCCACGGCGATTCCGAAATCCTCCGCGACTACGTCGGCCAAAACGTTTCCCTCCGCGGCCGCGAATACTGGGTCGCAGACAGCGACATGCCCGTCGTGGTCGTCGGCCAGATCGTGCCGCTCGATCCGCCCGCCGAAGACGAACCGGTGATGTTCTGATGCCCCGCACGATCGGCCTGCTCGGCGGCACCTTCAATCCCGTCCACGAGGGACACCTGTCCATCGCCCGCGAGGCGCTGGCGCTGTTCGCGCTCGATGCCGTCTGGTTCATTCCCTGCGCCGTACCGCCGCACAAACCCGTCCACGACCTCGCCTCCAACGAAGACCGCCTCGCCATGCTGCGCCTCGCCCTCGCCGGCGAGCCCCGGTTCGCGGCGCTTTCCATCGAATTCGAGCGCCCCGGAAAATCCTACACTCTCGACACCGTGCGCGCGCTCCAGGCCCTGCACCCCGACGCCGGCTTCGTCTTCATCATCGGCGCCGACACCCTGCCCGAACTCCACACCTGGCACCGGCCGCTCGAACTGCTCGCCGCCATCCGCATCGTCACGCTCGCCCGCCCCGGCTGCGCGCCCGATCCCGCCGCCCTGCGCCTGCCGCCGCCGTGGCCCGCCAAGCTCCTCGCCGATCTCCGCACCGGCGAGCCCCTCGACGTGTCTTCCCGCGACCTCCGCGCGAAAATCGCCGCCGGCCAGCCCGTTTCCCTTGTCCCCGAACCCGTCCTGCGCTACATTCAGGAGCACAACCTATACCGATGAAGACCACGAAATCCGCCGCCGCCAAGTCCCCCGCGAAAAAACCCGCTCCCCGGAAAACTCCCGCGAAAAAGGCGCCCGCCCGCCGGAAAGCCGCGCCCGCCGAGCCCCTCCGCGCCCGCGTCGCGCAGGTCCGCGCCGTCTTGGAATCCAAGAAGGGCGAAAACGTCGTCGTCATGCGCATCGCCGACGTGTCCAGCGTCGCCGACTACATGATCCTCTGCACCGGCCTGAACAATCCCCACCTGCGCGCCCTCGCCGACGAGGTCGCCAAGCAGCTCCGCCTCGAAACGCCGCCCATCGCCGCCCATCGCCGCGCCGGTTCCGTCGAAAGCGAATGGATCGTGCTCGACTACGTCGATTTCATCGTGCATCTCTTCACGCCCCAGATGCGCTCCTACTACGCCCTCGAACAACTCTGGAAAGACGCTCCCGTCGTCTCCTGAGTTCCCCGCGCGATGGACTACGACAAGGCCAAGGTCGATGAAGCGACCTTGGCCTTGCTGATGCTCGGCCTGTCGCGCACGCCGACCGGCGGCCGGGCGTGGAAAGCCTTCGACCTGCAGACGCTGCAGCGCCTCCACCAAAAAGGCTGGATCGCCGCGCCCAAGATCAAGGACATCGCCGTCGAACTCACCCCCGCCGGCGTCGCCCAGGCCGAAGCAGCGTTCCGGAAATATTTCCAGACCCCTTGAGCCGCTGCCCATGCGGTTCGGCGCCGCGCGCGCCGTTTCTCCCGTTGACCTGCCCTGGCGTCCCGTTCTATCCTTTTCCATCGGAGACGGAGACGTCGGCATGAACCTCATCCGGACGATCGCGGCATGGACGGTGGCGGGCGGTTGTTCCCTCGCGGCGGCCCAAACCGAACCCGCCGTTTTCCAGTTCGGCGCCCGCACCTACTCGGCCGCCATCCTGGACGAATCCCGCACCGGCGTGGAGCGCCGTTTCCCCGAGCTCGGCCGGCCGCCGGCCATCGGCGACGCCTTCGCCTATCGCGTCGCGAACGGTGCCGCGCCCGCGCGCGAAATCGCCGCCGTCGTCGTTGCGACCGACGTCCTCGCATGCGCCGCCGGGCCCGAAATCGCCATCCATCCCGGCGAACTCCGCCTCGACCTTCTCCGCGCCCTCTACCTGACCGACGTCCTTCACCATTCGCCCCAAATCCTCGAAGACCGCCCCCCAATCCCACCGCTCGCGCCGGACTTCGATCCGCAAATGCCGCCCAACCGCACGGATTTCAGCGCGCCATGAAATCCATTTTCATCGACGACCGCCAAATCGACGCTTTCGCGGAGCACCTGAAAAAGGCCGGCGACGTGCGGCCGTTCGATTTCTGCTCCCGCAGCGAGGGGTTCATCTATCCCGAGCGCGGGCGCCCCGGCGTCCTGGAAACCTTCTTTTTCGCCTGCGCCCACCAGTTCGGTTTCTGGACCTTGGCCGGAAATCGCTGGGACCAACCCATGGTTGCCCGGCTCGACGGGCGCAACCTCAAAGGTTCCGATTTCCTCTTCCGCGCCTGCACCCGCGCGTGGCAGCGCGAGCCGCGCGCGCTGTTTCCGGCCACGCTGGCAGCGGCCTCCGACGCCCAACTCGCCGATCTTTTCCGCGCCGACGACGGCCGCCGGCCCTTGCCCATGTGGCCCGACCATCTCGCCTTGATCCGCGGCCAGGCCGCGTGGTTCGCCGCACAACGCCTCGCGCCCGCCGACGTGATCCAACGCGCCAACGCCGATCCGAAACCCCTGCAAACCCTGTTGACGACGCTCGCCGAAATCCCCGGCTATGCGGAAGACCCACTGCAGAAAAAAGCCATGCTGCTGGCCATCGTGCTCGAAAACCGGCCCGAGCGGTTCCTGCGCGTCGCCGATCCGGAATCCGCCGTGCCGATCATCGACTACCATCTCCAGCGCAGCGCGCTGCGCACCGGCCTCGTGCGCATCGCCGAACCGACCCTCCGGCGCAAGCTCGTCGCGCGCGAGTTGCTGTCGCCCGCCGAGGAAGAATCGATCCGCGCCGCCACCTACGAGGCCATCGGCCGGCTCATGGCCCGTTCCGGACTGTCCGCCGCCGCGGTGGATTGGTTCTTCTTCCAGAATCGCACCCGCTGCCCCGAGACGACGGAACCCGATTGCCCCGCCTGCCCCGTGCAGGCCCTCTGCGCGCGGGAAACGGCGCTGTTCCAGCCCGTTTTCCGCACCACCGCCTACTGAACGCCGCCCCGGGCGCAAGCGGCGCCTAACCGCGGCGGAGACGCCTCACGGCATCCGCACCTGCAAGCGCAGCAGGCGCAGGGGACCGGCGTCGAACGCGTTGGTGACGGACAGCGTGCCCGTCTCCGAGACCAGATTGGTCAGGCCGGCCAGCGGCTGCCATGCGTCGCCAACCGGATCGGCGAGATATTCGACGTCGTAAACGCGGCCCGTCGCCGTCGGCCAACTCAGGACGTAGCCGACCGCGGCTTCGCCGTCCAGCGCGAGCGCGATGGAATCCAGGCGCAGGACGGAGTCGGCATCGCCCGGATGGGTGCCCATGAAATATTCCTGCCACGTGGCGGCGCCGTCCTCGTCGGGATCGTCGAGTTCCGCCGCATCGAATTCGTTCGTGACGTCGTGGGCGGCCAGCCAGGTTTCGGGCACGCCGTGTCCGGCGGTGAGGTTCTCGGCGAAGGCGACGTCCAACCAGCCATTGGCTTGGGCATTGGTCCACGTCCATTCCAGATCCGCCGCGCGCCCCGGCGGCGTCCAACTGGCGCCGTCGGCCGTCACGGCGCTCACGTGATGGTAGGGCGCGGCCGTCAGCGCGAAGACCTGGTTCGAGCCCACGCCCACGTCCGGATTCTCGGGCCAAATGGAGCCTTGCGCGCCGCCCGTCGTCAACAGCGTCACCTGGCGATCCAACGCGAACACCTTCTGGACGCCCATGTGCTGCATGCTCAACGCGGCGGAATCGGTCGGCAGCGCCGGCGCCGGAATGGTCTGCGCGGTCCATAGCCGCGTGTCGAACACCAGTCCTTCGGGAAAATCCAACCCGCCGAACCGCACCGGCAGGTGGCGGTCATCGAGATAGGCCATCGGCAAGACCACGTCGTAGGGTTTGTCGCGCGGCTGGTTCGTGTCGAGATCGCCGGCCTGGTCGGAAGGCCGGTGGACATCCGACAGCAATGCCCGCAGCGTCTGCCAAGCGGGTTCGGAACGGCTTTGCGTGTTGAGATCGCCGCAGACCGCAACCAGATCGGCGGGATGGTAGCCGGCCTGGGCAACGTAGTTGGTGAGCAAGACGGCCTCGATCTGCCGCGAAGCGGAGCCGCCGGACGCATGCAGGTGCACGCTGACCACGTGCAGCGGCCGGCCGCCAGGCACGTCCACCGTCGCCCACACGAAATCGCGGTCGGAAACCTGCGGATCTTCCCACTCGCCCCACGCCAAGATGGGCCAGCGGCTGACGATCCCGTTGGGCAGATGGCCCGCGGGCTCCACGCAGAAGTCGAAGTCGGGGCCGAACACGCGATCGACGAATTCCCGATGTCCGCCGGAATCGGACACGTTGAATTCCTGGATCGCCACGACGTCCGCCACCAGCGCCTGCAGAATCCGTTCGCCGGAAGCTTGGTAAACGGCCGAGCCGCCGCTGGTCAGATTGGCGGTGGCCAACGCGACGGCATCGTCGTCGCGCACGAAGATTTCGCAGCCGTCGTCGCCGGCGAGGGTTTCGGAATTGGCGGCCACGGCGAGCCGAACGTTCTCGGGGCCTTCCGGCAGCTCGTCGTTCCGCGCCGTCAACCGCACCGTCTGGGTCGCCGGACCGTCCACCGCGAACGTCAGCGTCGTGCTCGACAGGACGTAGTCGGCCTCCGGTTCCGCACAGCCCCCGAGGCTCAGCGGCACCGTCGCGTTCGCCGCGCGCGAAAGCGTCACGGCCACTTCCGCCGTTCCGCCTTCTTCTTCCGCGAACAAACGGTTCGTCGCGAACGTCACCACGCGGTCCAGCACCCGGATCGTCGCCGTCCGCGCGCTGGCGCCGTCCGCGTCGAACGCGTGGAAGACCACCGGATAGACGGCATCGGCCTGGGATTCGTCCGGCGTGAAGGCGAAGACGTTCGTCAGCGGCGCGACGCCGGACGCGGGCGCAAACGTCGCACCCGCGGGAAGGTTGCTGGCCACCAGCGCCACCTCATTGCCGTCGATGTCCCGCGCCACGACCGCGAATTCCAGGCGATTGCTCACCAGCGCGATTTGGTCGCCGACCGGATCCAGCGTCGGCGGCTGGTTCGTGGGCAGATAGTACAGGTTCACGTCATCCACGAAGTAAGAATCGCTGAGGTTGTTCTTGCCGGAGGCTTCGTCGAACCGCACCCGCACCTTGAGCTGCGTTTGCCCGGCGGGAATGGCCACCGTCCACGGATTGTTCGTCACCGTCGCCGGGTTGCTGGCGTGGGTTCCGCCAAACGGGATTTCGCCATTGCTGTAGCCGTCCACGAGCTTGACCGAGCCGGCGCCGTTCCAGGTCGCCCCGTTGTCGGCGGAGAGGTCCAGATACAGGTCGTCCGCCGTATCCACGCCCGATCCGCTGAAGGCGATCGACAGGTAGACGTGGTTGACGGCACCGATGAGCACGTTCTCGAACTCGATCTGGGGATCGGCGTCCTGGAGATTGGTGCCCGTCAACCGCAGCGAACGCGTGCCGCTCGCCTTCCGCTCGGATCGCAGGGCGATCTGGCCGGCCGCCGGAACGAGCCGAAAAGCCCAGTCGTCGGCGGAACCGCCCTCGAACCCCTGCGCGCGGATCACGGTGGCGGTGGCGGGGGGCGCGGGAACCAGGCTGACGTGGTCGAACGAGCGGCCGGCGGCGGGAAACGCGCCGGCCCCGAACTGCTGGAAGCGAATCTGGAACGTCGAGGTAAGCGGCAGCGCGCGTTCCGCGGCGAAGGCCGCCAGATCCACGACGAGATTCGTGAAGACGGACCGGTTGCCGAACGCGGTCAGATCCACCAGCCGATGCCAAACCAAGCCGTCGGCGCTGACGGCGATGCCGTCGGCCTCGACGGCATCGACGAACGTCTCCGGCATCGGGTGAGCCGCATCGGCATAATCGCGCGTCCAACAGCGGAAAATCGCGCTGGTCAGGCCGGACAGATCCACGGTCAAGGTCGCTTCGTTCAGCGCCGCGCCATTGGTGGCATCCATCGTCAGGCTGCGGTTGTCCTCGAAGCCGTTCGTCGGATTGAGCAAGCGCACTCGGCCCGGCCCGTTCGTGCGCACCGTCCAGTAGTTCGACCAGACGCCGGATTCGAAGCCTTCGTAGAACGGAAACGACGCACGCGGCGCCTCGTCGTCCTGGATCGTCAGCCACGCGTTCGTCGGCGGGACCAGCGTCGCGCCTCCTTCCGGTTCTTCCAGGAAAACCTGGACCGTCTCCGGGCCTTCCTGAAGGCCGTCGTTCAGCAACTGGACCTCGAAGATTTCCTGGACCGAGCCATCCGCGAACACCACCGTGCCGGTGGCCTCGACGTAATCTCCGCCCGGCGTCGCCGTGCCCGCCTGCGTCCGCCAGTGGACGGACACTTCGCCGTCGCGACCCAAGCGGCGGTCCACCGCGATGGTCGCCCAGCCGTTGTCTTCCCGCTCCGCAACCTGCGCCGCGGCGAACGTCAATTCGCCAGGACCGTCGTCGTCGACGATCGTCGCCACGGCTTGCGTCGGCGCGATCAGGATTGCGCCGCCTTGGGGATTGGCGAGTTGCACCGCGAAGGTTTCCAGCGGTTCGTCGTCCGCGTCCGGCATGATCGGCACGACGAAGGTCTGGTGCCGCACGCCATTGGAAAACGTGAGCGTGCCGGCCGTGGATTCGTAGTCCTCGCCGGCCGTCGCCGTGCCGGCCGCGGCCGCATAGTCCACGGTCACTTCGCCCGAATCGCCCTGGACGCGCTCGACGGCCACCGTCACCGCGCTTGCGGATTCGTCTGCGGACCACGTTTCCGCGGCGAAACGCAGCTCGCCGGCGCTGGTGTAGAGTTCGACGTCGTCGAAAAAACGGCCGTAATTGGGAGGATAATAATAGCCGTAGGCCTGGAACTTGATCCGCACCCGGCCGGTGTACGCCAAGCCCTGCGCGGCGAGGATCGGATCCAGCGCCACGTCGAACTGGCGGTATTCGTTCGTGCCGGTCTCGGCTTCCGTCAAGCCGAGCACCTTGAACCAGTTGGTGCCGTCCACGCCGATCGCCACGCCGTCCGCATAGGAATGGCCCTGGAACGAATCGCTCATGGCGTTGTCCGATTCATACGGAAGCCGCTTGTGCCAGAACCGGAGATGAACCCCCTCCCGCCCGGCAAGGTCTGCATGCAGCACCAGTTCGTTGAGCGAATAGGTCAACGCCACCCCGTTCATGTTGACGTGGCGCAGTCCGCCGCGAGGCTCGTCGTTGGTGCTGATCTGGGGCCCGCTGGCCGCCGTCGAATACAATCCCCAATAATTGGAAAACGTCCCGGTTTCGAAATCCTCCGCGAACGGCAGCGCGGCCACTCCATCCTCGTCGTGGATCTGGATCGCGGCGTTGCTGGGCGCCACGAGCACCGCCCCGCCTTGGGGATTGTGCAGCCGGATCGAGAAGGATTCTTCGGCCTCGGGCGCCGCATCGTCCAGAAGGGGAATGTTCAACGTCCGCGTGGTCACGTTGTTGCTGAAGACCAGCGTGCCGCGCCGTTCCTCGTAATCGCTGCCGGCCACCGCCGTCCCGTCCACGGTTTCGTAGTCGATCGAAATCTCTCCGATCACGCCATTCGTGCGATACAGAGACAGCGTGACCGATCCGCGATCCTCGCCGACGGCGTAGAAGTTCGTCCACATGAACACGTCGCCGCCGGCGTGGCTCACCCGCGTCGTCGCCGTTCGGCGGTTGTTGGCCAATTGGGGATCGTAGCTCGACGTGGACGCTTCCGCCCAATTCGTGGCGGTTCCCTCGACCAGGGGACGCACGACCACCGTCGCGGCCGCGCTTTCGCCGGCCACAAGCGATCCGAGTTCGCCCACGAGCGCTTCGCCGTTCGTGGTCCAACTTCCGCGGGTGGCCTCCGCGGAAACCAGGATGGCGCCGGGAGGCCACCGGTTGGACCATACCACGTCCGCCGCCGTCGCCGGCCCCGCATTGGAGACCGCGACGACGTACGTCAGGTTGCTTCCCACCGCGACCGGATCGGGACTGTCGGTCAACGTCAGCACCAGATCGGCGGGATCCACCGGCGTCGTCGCGATCGCGCGGTTGTTTCCCGTCTGGGGATCCCACGTCGCCGCCGCCACTTCGGCCACGTTCGTGACGATTCCGGCGATGGCGGGCTGAACCACGACCCTCGCGGTCGCCGTCGCGCCGGCGGCCAAGGCACCCAGTTCGGCCACGACGGCATCGGCATTCGTGACCCATGCGCCTTGGCTGACCGCCGCGGAAATCCAAGTTGCGGAGCTGGGCCATCGATTGGTCAGAACCACGTCCGCCGCCGCCGCCGGCCCCGCATTGGACACGACCAGCGAGTAGGTCAGGTTGCTGCCGGACCGGCCCGGATCGGGCAGCGCCGACACGAACAGCAAAACGTCGGCGGCGGCCGTCCCATCGTAGATCTGCACGTTGTCGAGAAACAGGTTGTTGCCGTAGTCGGTGATGGCGTCGAAGCGCAGGCGATCGACGTCGGCCGGCAGGGCCACGCTCTTCGTTCGCCACTGCGCGGCCGTCGGCACGAAAGAACCGCTTTGGGTGCCGGCCGTGTTCAGGGCGCCGGTGACGCCCCCCTCCATGACCAGCAAGGGCGCATAGGTCGCGCCCGCGTTGGTGGACACCTGAATGGCCAGTCGATCGACGTAGCTGGCGGAATAGGCCGCATAGGCATAGTCGAATCCGAGAGTGGCGCCGGTCGCGGGCGCGGCGAACGACGCCGTTTCCAGCAACCCCGTGCCCGAGTTGACGGAATAAAAGGCGGCCCGAACGGAGTTCGTGCCGATGCCATAGGCGGAAACGGCATGGACATTCCAGATGGGAGTGCCGCCGTTCGCCCAGCCGGGGGGCGGAAATGCCGCGCCTTCGAAATTTTCCAGTTGCGCACCCGCCGCACTTCCCCAACTCAGCGCGAGCAACACCACCCGGCGGACGCCGGCGGCGACCGCTCCTCCCTCGACATGCACGACCATTTCGTAATGATGAAGGAAAACCGCGTACCTCACAAGCTCCCCGTCGGACCTTGACTGAATTTTAACCGTCGCCCCCCGGCCGAATTTCGACGTTGCCGCCCGGCCGAATCGCGATTAAGGTGAGACACCTACATTCACAAAGAACACGCCATGGACCCGCTATACGTCGTCACGCCCCTGATTCTGATTTCGGTCGTGCTCGCGGCCGTGTGGCTGGACCGCTGGCGCGTGCCCGTGATCCTGGTCGCGCTGGGCGGCGGCATCCTGTTCGGCAGCGACGTGCTGAATTGGTGGAATTTCGACGATGCGCATCTGGCCAACCAAGTGGCCAACTTCGCGCTGGTCTTCATCCTGTTCCAAGGCGGCTTCGGCATTTCGCGGGAGGCGTTCAAGGCGGTGGCGCTGCCGGCCGGCGGCCTCGCCATCTGGGGCGTGCTCCTGACGGCGGGCGCCACGTTCGCGGTGCTGGGGCTGGGCCTGGGATGGCCCTTCGAAAAGGCGGGCCTGCTGGCGGCCGTCATCTCCTCCACCGACGCGGCGGCCACGCTGTCCATCTTGCAGCGTTGCACCCTGCCCCGGAAGCTGTCGTCGACGCTGGTGATCGAAAGCGCGGCCAACGATCCCATGGCGGTGCTGCTGACCGCGGTGGCGGTCCAGGCGTTCGCGGCCGGGCAACCCCACGGCCTCGCGATGGGGCTGGCCTTCGCCTGGAAATTCGCCGCCGGACCGCTCTTCGGCTGGCTGATGGGCCAAGGCGCGGCGTGGATTCTCAACCGCCTGCGCCCGCAGGAGCGCGGTCATTACTACGTGCTGTTCGTCGGGGTCGTGCTGTTGACCTACGGCTTGGCCGAAGTTCTCGGCGCCAGCGGCATGCTGGCGGTGTTCATCGCGGGCTGCACGTTGGGCAACCAGCCTTTCGTTCATAAGCAAGGCGTCGCCAATTTTTCCGCGGCGTTCGCCAGCGTCGCCAACGTCGTCACCTTCGTGCTGCTGGGCTTGCTGGTGTTTCCGCGCCAATGGAGCGGCATTTGGCTGGATGGGCTCGTGCTGTTCCTGGTGCTCACGTTCGTGTCGCGCCCCCTGGCCGTGTTCCTGGGCACCGCCGGAATGGGTTTGGACGCGAAGCACAAGCTCTTCATGACGTGGGCGGGACTGCGCGGCGCCGTGCCGATCGTCCTGGCGACGTATCCGGCGGCGGCGGGATTGCCCGGCAGCCAGGACGTCTTCAATCTGGTCTTCTTCGCCGTGGTGCTGTCGGTGCTCGTCCAAGGATCCACGCTGGGACTCGCGGCGCGGTGGTTGGGCCTGCGAACGGCCCGGGCGCGGCCCGAACCCCTCTACAGCCTGGAACTGTTCACGATGGCCCCCAGCGACATGGATCTGATCGTGGTGGATTTGCCGGCCGACGTCGCCGGCGGACCGCGCATCCAAGATCTGCGGCTTCCGCCGGACACGGTGATCACGCTCGTCGCCCGCGGCCAGAACGTCATCAGTCCCAACGGCGGCACGCGGCTGGCGGGGGGCGACCAGATCACGGTGCTGACCCACGCGGCCAGCGCGGACGCCGTGCGCCGCGCCTTGCTGGCGCCCTTCGATTCTCCGTCCGGCTAGCCGCCGGGCGGGGCGGCCGGCTTGAGCGCGGCATCCTGCGCGCGCTTGAATTCCGTCGCCTTCACCAGCACTTCGGCGAGCGAGGCGCAGCCGAGCTTGCGCTTGATGTTGACGCGGTGCACGTCGACGGTGCGGCCGCTCAGGCCGAATTTTTCGGCGACGTCGCGCGTGGTGAGCCCGCCGCCGATGGCGTAGAGGATTTCGCTTTCGCGCGCGGTGAGACCGGCGAAGCCATCCGCCGCCTTTTCGTCCGCACCCGGATGGGCGGCCAGCAGCTTTTCCGCCGCCGGGCTCAGGTAGGTCTGGCCGGCCGCGATCCGCCGCAGCGCGGCGACGAGGGTTTCCTCGGCCTGGTCCTTCATGACGTAGCCCTGCGCGCCGGCGCGCAGGGCCTTTTCGGCGTAGAGGCCTTCGTCGTGCATCGACAGCACGAGGATCTTGCCGGCGTAGCCCCGGGCGCGCGCCTCGCGGATCCAGTCGAGGCCGCTGCGATCGCGCAGGGAAAGATCCAGCACGACGGCGTCGGGCGCCAGCGCCGCCAGCGCCGCCAAGCCGTCCTCGTAGGTGCCCGCTTCGCCGGCGACGGCGAAATCGGCTTCGCGCGCGAGCAGCGCGGCGAGGCCTTGGCGCACGATGGCGTGGTCGTCCACGAGCAGCAGCGCGAGTTTTCCGGCGGCGGCCACGGCGAGCTCCTAGTCGCGCTCCGCGCGCGGATCGCGGCGCATCAGTTCGAGCACGGCGGCCTGGGGCGCCTGGTCGCCGCGGAGGATGGCGGCGACCTGCTCCATGACCGGCACGGGCACGCCGGCCTCGCGGGCCAGCGCCAGCGCCGGACCGCAGGTGCAGACGCCTTCGGCCACCTGCTCCATCCCCGCCAGGATCTGCGCCAGCGTTTCGCCGCGGCCGAGCCGTTCGCCCACGGTGCGGTTGCGGCTTTGCGGGCTCATGCAGGTGACCAGCAGGTCGCCGATGCCGCTGAGGCCGTAGAACGTCTGCGGGTGCGCGCCGAGCGCCGCGCCCAGCCGCGTCATTTCCGCCAAGCCGCGCGTGATCAGCGCCGCCTTGGCGTTGTGGCCGAAGCCCAGGCCGTCGCAGATGCCCGCCGCGAGCGCCACGACGTTCTTCAGCGCGCCGCCGAGTTCGACGCCGCGCACGTCGTCGCTCGTGTAGGCGCGAAACGCGTCGCCGCAAAACAGATCCTGGAACCGCCGCGCCAGCGCGGCGTCGGCGCAGGCGATCGTGACGGCCGTCGGCACGCCGCGCGCGGTTTCGGGCGCGATGCTCGGTCCGGAGAGGGCCGCCGGCGCCTTCACGCTCCACAGTTCGGACAGGATTTCGGTCATGCGCTCGCGGGTGGTTTCGTCGAAGCCTTTCGTGGCGCTGACGACGGGCGGCGCGCCCGCGGCGCGATAGGCGCCGGCGAAGCGCCCGAGCGTGGCGCGCACGTATTTCGACGGCACGACCATGACGACCGCTTCGGCGCCGGCCAGCGCCTCGTCCGGCTCGGCGGTCCATTCCAAGGCGTCCGGCAGCGGCACGCCGGGCAGGAACTTGCGGTTGCGGCGGGTCTGCCGGATTTCGGCGACGTAGTCCGCCGCCGGTCCCCAGACGCGGGGCGCGTGGCCGTTGCGGGCCAGCGTCAGCGCCAGCGCGGTGCCCCAGCCCCCGTCGCCGATGACCGCCATTCTCACGGGCGGGCTCCGGGCGGCTCGTCCACCACGATCTCGTTCGCGGACGCCGGCGCGCCGGGTCCCTTGACGTAGGGCGTGGTGAGATACACGTGCTTGATCCACGAGTTGAAGAATTCGTTGCGGTTCGCGCGCCAGTTGTTGAGCGGGTTCGTCTCGTCGAGGTTTTCCAGCGGGCCGACGTCGGGGCGGCCCTTCAGGCGATCGCGCCGCGCCTCGGTCAGCAACCGGCTCGAATTGTACTCCTGGTGGCCCAGATGCATGATGATCTGGTGGTCGGGCGTCTCGAAAATCGTGTAGCCGCCCTTTTCGGCGTGCGCGAGCAGCCGGATCTTCCCCGCCTTTTCCGCCGCCTCGAGCACGGCGTCGTCGATGCCCGAATGCCGGCTCTGCGGGCACCAGAACACGTCGTCGAGGCCGCCCGTGATGGGATGGTCGGGCACGAGGTTGCGCGTGGCGTAGACGCCGAACACCTTCTGCGGATACATCTTCTTCTCGATGCCGAGATACTTCGCCAGCGCCAAGCCGCCCCAGCAGATGCCGAGGATGCAGGTGTGGGCCGCCCGCGCCACGTCGATGATGCCGCAGAGTTCCTTCCAGTAGGTCACCTGCTCCCACGGCAGTTCCTCGACCGGCGCGCCCGTCACGACCAGCCCGTCGAGCGCCGCCACCGACTGCGCCCAGTCGAAGGGAATGTAGTGCTTGTCGAGGTGGGCGTGGTCGGAGCTCTTGTAGTCGTGGTTGCGCAAGCGGATCCACACCGGAATGATCTGGAGGATGCTCCGCCCCATCGGCGCGAGGAGGTTGAACTCGTACTCCTCCGCGTGCGGCATGATGTTGAGAATGCCGATCCGCAGCGGCCGGATGTCCTGGTGCTCGGCCGCCTCTTCGCTCAGCCACGCCACGTGGTGCTGCTCGAACAGCGGCTTCAGCCGATGGTTGGGCGACAAACGAATGGGCACGGTCTTGTCCTCACGAATCGATCATTCTGCCACCGCGCAGCGGGGCCTGTCCATCCTAGAAGTAGAGATCGCGCTCGCCGGCGACGGTGCGCTGGTAGTGGGCCCAAAACGCCGGCCAGACCTGCGGCTGGGTGCGGCGCGTTTCGTCCAGTTCCTTTTGCAGCAGCGCCTCGCCGACGGCCTGGGTTTCGGGCGTGGCGAAGTCGTCGAGCCATTCCTTGAAGGTCAGGACCGCGTTGAGCTTGCAGAACTTGCCCTCGGCGCCGCTGCGCAGGAGGTCCATGATGCACTTGCCCGTGCGCCCGCAGCGGTAGCCCGCGGTGCAGAAGCTGGTGATGCAGCCCAGGCCCGCCCACTCGCGGACGCATTCGTCGAGGCCGCGCGGATCGCCGAGGATGAATTGCTGGCGTTCGCCCTTCTGCTTCTCCTGCCCGTCGGCGTAGGCGCCCACGCCCACGTTCGAGGCGGCGTCCATCTGCGTGACGCCCAGCGGCAGCAGGCGCCGGCGCATCTCCGGCGACTCGCGCGCGGTGATGATCAGCCCCGCGTACGGCACGGCCAGCCGCGCCAGCGTCACGATGCGCTCGAAATCGTCGTCGCTCACCCGCCACCGGGGCTGTTCCACGAAGGGCGTGTTCACCGCGGGCTCGAGGCGCGGGAACGACACCGTGTGCGGGCCGATGCCGCAGAACCGCTCCATTTCGAGCGCGTGCGCCTGCTGGCCGAGCAGTTCGCCGCGCCAGTCGGCCAAGCCGTAGAGCGCGCCGATGCCGTTGTCGTCGATGCCCGCCTCCTGCGCGCGATGCATCGCGGTGAGGCGCCAGCGGAAATCGCTCTTGATCGTGCCCGCCGGATGCAGCCGCGCGTAGGCGCGCCGGTCGTAGGTTTCCTGGAACACCTGGAAGGTGCCGAGGCCGCACTGGTGCAGGATCTTCAGCTCGTCCACCCGCATCGGCGCGGCGTTCACGTTCACGCGGCGGATCTGGCCGACGCCCTTGCGGGCCTGGACCTTCACGGAATAGACCGCGCGGATGCTCGCGGCGATGTACTCCACGTCCGATTCCGGATGTTCGCCGTAGACCACGATCAGGCGCTTGTGGCCCAGCTTGCCCGCCAGCGCCTCGGTTTCGGCGCGGACTTCGTCCATGGACAGCACGCGCCGTTCCACGGCGGAATTCGAGCGGCGCAGGCCGCAGTACACGCAGTCGTTCACGCACTTGCTGCTGAGGTAGAGCGGCGCGAACGTCACGATGCGGTTGTCGTAGACCTGGCGCTTGACCGCGCCCGCCGCCGCGCGCACCGCGGCCCACACGTCCGGATCGCGCACGCGCATCCGCGTCGCCAGCTCCGCCAAGGACAGCGCCTGCACCGCCCGCGCCTTCGCGACGATGGCGCGCACCTCCGCCGCCTCCGGCGCGCCGGTCTCCGCCAGCAACCGGGCGATTTCGGCGTCGTCGATGAAATCCGTTCCGTCCGCGCGAAGATATTTGTCGATTTCCGCGGGCACGATGCGCGCGCGCGCCCAATTCTGCTTCTCCAACGTCTGCATGCTCCAACCTGGCTTTCCGGCCGCCTCTCCGGCGGCCGATCCCGCGCCGCGCCGCCCTTTCGGCGGGTAAAACGCTTTGCGCGAAATCCGGAGTATTCCTACACCACCTCGGCGCGATTCTCAACTGCGCTCTTCGTTTCCGGCCGCCGCGTTCTTTTCCTTGCCGAAGCCGCGCGCGAAGCCTATCTTCCTCCGCTTATACAGTAACCTCAAGGAGCGTCCCATGAGTTCATCCGCCGATTCGTCCTCCAGCACCCTGCGCACCCTCGCGCTGATCCTTCTGCCCGTTCTGGGCATCCTTCTGGTCGTCGTGGCCATCTTCGCCACCCGCGCCAAGGAAAAATCCACGGTCGCCGTCGTCGTGACGGAAGGCCAGGCCGGCCTCGACGTCAACGTCGGCACCATCATCGACGCCACCGACGGCAACGCGAGCCTGCTGCCCCAGTTGGGCTACCGCTACAAGGTGTTCGTGGACGACGAGAGCGACGACCGTTCTTCCGGCATCGCCAAGATCGGCCGCCTCGTCACCTTCGTGCCCGGCGCCCGCCGCGGCCAGACCGCCATCGTCGACGTCACCCGCGTGCGCGAACGCGTCGCCGACGCCATTCTCGTCAAGGTGCTCTCCGAAGTCGCGCTGCCGCCCAAGGCGCCGCGGCCGACGTTCGTGCCCCAGCCCGGCGATTCCGCCGGCCACGTGCTCCCCGGCGCCGAAATGGACGTCGTGATTTCCGAAGCGTCCGAGAAGAATCCGACCACCGAAGGCGTCGCCAAGGTCGCCGGCCTCGTCGTCTTCGTCAACGGCGCCACGACCGTCGGCGAGCGCGTCAACGTCCGCATCACGGACCGCCGCGAACGAATGGCGTTCGCCGAACTCACCGGCAAGCCCGCCGGCACCGAACCGCTGCCCGAAGCCGCCGCGCCCCGTCCGCCCCGCGCCGCGTTCGTGCCGCCGGCCGGCGACCCCGTCGTGGTCGGCGCCGAAATGGACCTCGTCATCGCCGAACCTTCCGACAAGAATCCCGGCGTCGAAGGCATCGCCCGCGTGGGCGGCCTCGTCGTGGCCGTGAAGGGCGCCGCCACCATCGGCGAACGCGTCAACGTCCGCATCGTCGAGCGCCGCGATCGCATCGCGTTCGCCGAACTCACCGGCCAGCCCGCCGGCACCGGCCCCCTGCCCGAAATCGCCGCGCCCGCGCGCGCCCCCCGCGCCGCGTTCGTGCCCCCGGCCGGCGACCCCGTCGTGGTCGGCGCGGAAATGGACGTCGTCGTTTCCGAAGCGTCCGAGAAGAATCCGACCACCGAAGGCGTCGCCAACATCGGCGGAGTCGTCGTCTTCGTCAAAGGCGCCACCGACACCTAACAGCCCGTCAACGTACGCATCGTCGAGCGCCGCGAGCGCGTGGCCATGGCCATGCCCACCGGCAAGCCCGCCGGCACCGATCCTCTGCCCGAAATCGCCGCGCCCGCGCGGCCGCCCCGCCCGCCGCGGCCGGCCTACGTGCCCGGCCCCGGCGACTCCGCGCCCCACGTCGTCCCCGGCGCGGTCGTCGCGCTGACCATCGTGGAACCGTCCGACAAGAATCCGACCACCGAAGGCGTCGCCAAGATCGACGGTTTCGTCGTGTTCGTGAAAGGCGCCACCGTGCCCGGCCAGGCCGTGAACGTGCGCATCACGGATCGGCGCCGCAGCCTCGCCATGGGCGAAGTCACGACCGATCCGGTCACCGCCGCCCCGGCGCCGGTCATGCCGGTCGAGACGACTCCGGTCGCGGCGCCCGTCGCCGCCCCGGTCGCCGCGCCGGCCGCTCCCGAAGCGGCCGCCCCGGCCGTCGAAGCGATCCCGGAACCCGTCGCCGAAGCTCCGGTTGCGGAGCCGGCCCCGGTCGTTGTTCCGGCCGCCGCTCCCGCCGTTGCCCCGGCCCCGGTCGTCGTTCCGGCGCCCGCTCCCGCCGTTGCGCCGGCCCCGACCGTCGCACCCGTTGCGGAACCCGCCCCGGCGCCCGTCGCCGCCCCGGCGGCGCCTTGAGTCCGTGTAGGTTTTTCGGGAGAACGCCATGGCCAAAACGCTCACCAACGAACGCAATCTCCGCGAACGCCAGGACGCCCTCGAGCGCGACCTGACCCTGCTCAAGCGCATGCGCCTCGTCGAATGGGGCGCGGCGCTGCTGTGCCTCGCCCTCGGCTTCGTCTGGAAGCCGGCCTTTGGCCTCGGCGGCGTGCTGCTGTTCCTGGCGCTCGGCCACGAAGCCCGGCGCCGGGAAGAAATGCAGGACCACGCCGAAACGGCCGGCATGCGCGAAGCCAAGGGCGAAGTGGCGCGCCTGCTGGACGAAAAACTCGCCAACGACCACTACGTCCTCAACGACCTCCACCTGCTCGTCGGCCGCGAAAAGTGCTGGATCGACCACCTCGTCGTCGCGCCCTCCGGCATGTTCGTGATCAACACCCTCAACTGGGACGGGCGGATCGTCGGCGACACGGGCAAGCAGACCCGCTTCTGGAAGATCCGCACGCCCGACGGCAAGATCCGCCAAGCCCGCAATCCCATCGGCCGCGCGCTGCGCGAACGGCGCATCCTGTGCAACTGGCTCAAGGGCACGAACCTGATCTGGGAACGCGTTTTCCCGCTCGTCGTCCTGGCCCATCCGGACGCGGAGATCCAGGTCGCCAACGCCGAACGCCGCGTCCTGACGCCGGCGCAAGCTGTCGAGTACATCAACGACTTCTGCTTCCAGAAGCCGGTTTTGTCCAACGCCGAAGTCGAAAAGCTCGCCAACGGCCTCAATCGGCACACGGCCGAAGCCTGAGCGCCCGGCCGGGGGAGCAGCGCTCGTGGCCAAGATCCTGCGCAACGAAACCAGCCTGCTGCGCCGGCAGGAAGCCATTCGGCGCGAACTGGCTTTCCGGCAAACCACGCGGCTGGTCGTCTGGGGCACCGTTTGCTTCGTCGCCGCCTGGGGCCTGTTCGCGACGATCCGCGGCGGCTCCTTCGCCGGCCTCGTCGTGGCCGGCGTCGCCGCGCTGCTCGGCATCGGCTACGAGGTGCACCTGCGCGAAATCGAAAAGGAAATCCGCAACCTCGAAGGCGGCCGCCGCGGCGAGTCGAAAATGGCCGACCGCCTCGCCGAACAGCTCGCCGACGACCACGTGATCCTCAACGACCTCGAATTCCAAATCGCCCACGAGCGCTGCCAGATCGACCACCTCGTCGTCGCCCCGTCGGGCCTCTACGTCGTCGAATCCAAATATTGGGCCGGCACGTTGACCGGCGACGCCGATGCCGCCCAGTGGACGCAGACGAAGGCCGGCGGCATCGTCCGGCGCGTCAAGAGTCCCGTCCAGCAATGCGAGCGCCAGCGCCGCATGTTCATCGCCCTGCTGGCCGCCAAGGTGCCCGCCGACCGCATCCACGCCATGGCGGTGTTCACCCACCCCGCCGTGAAGCTGCAGATCGCCAACGGCCAAGGGCGCGCCTTTCTCGTCCGCGACGCCATCCGCTTCATCAACGACCGCTGCTTCGATCCGCCGATCCTGACGCCCGCCGAGGCGCTGAGCCTCGCCGAGCGGATCAATCGCGATCAGGCCTGAGCGCCGTCCGCCCCGCGGTTTCCCATGCGGTCCGGCGCCGCTTGCGTCCGGCCGCGAAAAAGGGGCCGGCGTGCCGCCGGCCCCTGCGCTGGCACCGTCGCGCGCCTACGGCACGGGGAACTTCTCGGTGAAGGCGATCACGTCGTCCCGGAGGCGCAGTTGCAGCTTCTCGTCGGCGGGCCGGGCCACGATCTGGCCCACCCACGCCGCGATCTGCTTCATTTCCGCTTCCTTCATCCCGCGCGTGGTCACCGCCGGCGTGCCCATCCGGATGCCGGAGGTCACGAACGGCTTCTGCTTGTCGAACGGAATCGCGTTTTTGTTCACGGTGATCAGCGCCTGGTCGAGCGCCGTGGCGGCGTCCTTGCCCGTCACGCCCAGCGGCGTCAGGTCCGCCAGCATCAGGTGGTTGTCCGTCCCGCCCGACACGATGCGCAGGCCCGCCTTCTCCAGTTCGGCCGCCAGCGTCTGGGCGTTGGCCACCACCTGCCGCGCGTACTCCTTGAACGCCGGCTGCAGCGCCTCGAGGAAGCACGTCGCCTTCGCCGCGATCACGTGCATCAGCGGCCCGCCCTGGATGCCGGGGAAGACCTGCTTGTCGATTTCCGCCGCAAAAGCCGCCTTGCAGAGGATCATGCCGCCGCGCGGCCCGCGCAGGGTCTTGTGCGTCGTGGTCGTCGCGAAATCGGCGTAGGGCACCGGGCTCGGGTGGAAACCCGCCGCCACCAGCCCCGCGACGTGCGCCATGTCCACCATCAGCAGCGCGCCGACGGAATCGGCGATCGCCCGCAGGCGCTTGAAGTCGATGATGCGCGAATAGGCGCTCGCGCCCGCGCAGATCATGCGCGGCTTGTGCTCGGCGGCCAGCTTCTCGACGGCGTCGTAGTCGATCCGTTCCGTCTGCGGGTCCACCCCGTAGGGCACCACGTTGAAGAACCGGCCCGAGAAATTCAGCTTGTGTCCGTGCGTCAGGTGGCCGCCCGCCGCCAGGCTCATCGCCAAGATCGTGTCGCCGGGCTGCAGCATGGCGAAATAGACCGCCATGTTCGCGCCGCTGCCGCTGTGCGGCTGCACGTTCGCGTGCTCGGCCCCGAACAGCTGCTTCGCGCGTTCGATCGCCAGCCGCTCGGCTTCGTCCACGAACTCGCACCCGTTGTAGTAGCGCTTGCCGGGATAGCCTTCCGCGTACTTGTTCGTCAGCACCGAGCCCTGCGCCTCGCG
>CAYTEK010000008.1:20118-20751 GCA_964436715.1 uncultured Verrucomicrobiota bacterium
ACGTAGTTTTCCGACGCGGTCAGCTCCACGTTCTGGCGCTGGCGCTTCGCTTCGCCCTGGATCGCCGCGTAGATCTCCGTGTCGCGCTCGTGCAGGGCTTCCGGTTCCGTCACCCGCAGCGCGCAGGCGTTGATCTTCTGCACGCGCCGGTCGTGGCGCGTGCCGGGCTCGAATTCCGCCGCGAACCACGCGTCCAGGATCGCCGGGATTTCCTCCATCGGCGTCACCGCCGCGCCCAGCGCCAGCACGTTGGCGTTGTTGTGCTCGCGCGCCATGCGGGCCATCTGGGCGGTGAAGACCTGCGCCGCGCGCACGCGCGGATACTTGTTCGCCGTCATCGCCATGGCGACGCCCGTCGTGCAGACCAAAATGCCCTCTTCCAGCGCGCCGTCCGACACCCGCCGCGCCACTTCGATGGCGAAATCGGGGTAATCGACGGATTCCGGGCTGTAGGTGCCGAAATCCGTCACCTCCACGCCCGCCCGCTTCGCCAGCAGATCCTTGATCTTCTGCTTCATTTCGAAGCCGCCGTGATCCGAACCGAGTCCGATCTTCATGTTCCGTTCCTTCCTGAAATCTCCGGGGCCCGCGACGTTTGGCGCGTCCGACAGGACTTGAACCTGCAACCTTCTG
>CAYTEK010000008.1:20761-41204 GCA_964436715.1 uncultured Verrucomicrobiota bacterium
CGAAGTCAGAAGCTCTGTCCAATTGAGCTACGGACGCCGGAGCGCCACGGGGCGATTTCAACCGGGCGCATACTCTAGCCGACCCGGACGCCCCGGTCGAGCGTTTTCCCCCGCCCCGCATCAACTCGCGGGAGAAGGAGTTCCATCGGTTTTCAGCAGGTTTTCCAGCCTCCGCCGCTGCTCGTTCGCCGGCTGGCCGTGGCGCAAGATCCACCGGATCATGCCGCGCCGATCCGCCGCGGGAACCGTCGGATCCTGGTCCCGCTCGAACAACTCCACCAGCGCGGCGAGATCCTCCGCCGCCTGCGGTCCCACCTCGAAAACCGCCGGCAACTGGCTGCAAAACGAATACCGCAGCATGCGGATTTCGATGGAATCCGGATGGGCTTCCACCAAACCCCGGAACGCGGCCAATCCGGCCTTGGCATGGACGTACTTGTTCCAAGGCGCATGGCTGTGCTTGCCGCGCAGGCCCTCCAAGGCGGCGCGATAAGCCCGGAACACCGGTGGCCATTCCGACGACGGTTCCGGCAAGTGGGCAGCGAGCAGCGCGATGAGGTCCCGCGTCGTCCGGGCGGATTCCGGAGCGGTTTCGAAACCCTTGCGCACCTGCGCCAGCAAGTTCGTGGCGGCCCCGCGGTAGGCGTCTGCCGACGGCGCCGCCCAGACCCGCGGCGCCAGCAGCAGCAGCAGCGCAAGCAGGCTTTCCGTCGCGCGCATGCCGCCTCCCCGCCCTAGGCGTTCCGTTCCACGCTGTAGCGGAACAGATCCCGAAAGGCTTCCCGCGCGGCCTGCGCCCGCGCGCCGGCCTGCGGCGGCAGCGCGGCGATGCGGTCGGAGGCTTCCATCGCGAAACAATGCATGTATTCGCGCACTTTCGCGCGCGCGCCCGTTTCCTCCATGGCCGCGCGCACGAACCGCAGCCCCGCTTCGCCGGGGTCCCGGCTGCCGAAGACGTCCGCGAGCCGCGCGCGCAAACCGGCATCCGCCAGCTCGAACAGGAAATGCCGCAGCAGCGTCTTCTTGTCCTCGCGGACGTCGGAATCCGCCCGCTTGCCCGATTGTTCCGCCGCGCCGAAAATGCCCAGTTCGTCGTCCTTGAGCTGGAACACCACGCCCAGGTTCTCGCCGGCCTGGTCCAGCGCCTGGACGTGGGCGGCGCCGCCGTCCGCCAGCATGGCGCCGATGACCAGCGGCAGCGAAAACGTGTACCGGCCCGTTTTGTAGCGGTAGACCCGCAGGATCTGGGCCGGATCGGGATGCGCGCCGATTCCGCCCGCGCCGCTACGCACGTCCTGCATCTGCGCCACCCCCACCCAGCACAGCTCCTGCGCGGAAAACGCGGCAACCTGCCGGGCGCGTTCCTGCAAGGCCGGCGGCACCGGCAAGGCCGCCAGCACGTGGAAGCCCAGGAAGAACGCCACGTCGCCCGCGCACACGCCCAGCGACACCCCGTGGTGCGCCGGATCGGCGGCCTGCGCCGCCGCGGCATCGCGCTCGTACTGCGTGTGCACGGTCGCGTTGCCGCGCCGCAGGGTGTCGCGATCCATGATGTCGTCGTGGATCAACAATCCCGCCTGCAGGAACTCCATCGCCGCCCCCGCCCGGTCCAGCACCCGGTCCATCGCGGCATCCGGCGCCTCCGCCGCGCACAATTCGTAGCCCAGCCGCACCAAGATGCCCCGGATCATTTTTCCGGACTGCGCGTAATTTTCCAGGCGCGCCGCCAGTTCGGTGCCCATCGGGCTGACCGCCCCCAGCTTCGGGGCGTTCTCGCGCAGGATCTCGCTGACCGCCTGCGCGATTCCCGGCCGGACTTTCTGGAAGTAGGCCAACATGGCTTCTATCCTAGCTCATCCGTTCCCGAACTTCCACCCCCACTGCAAAACCACAAAGAACACCGCCTGCAGGCCGAGATAAAAACCGGCGAGCCGTCCGCCCGGCGCAGCGGCACGATCCGGACCGGCGGCCGCCGGATGGAACAGGCCCGCCAGCGCGGCGATGGCGAACCATGCGGCATAGTTCTGCAGCGGAATCGCGCCGCCCGCCCACTGCCAGTAGTCCAGCCGCACCGCCACCGGTTCCATGAGATAATCGAACGCCGCACAGGCCAGTCCCGCCAGCAGCGCCAGCGCCGGCCGCCGCAATTTGCCCAAGCCCGGCGGCAGTGCGCGGCCCGCGACGCAGCACGCGCCGTGCACCACGACCACCCAGTTGAACGCAATCAACAGCGGCACCCCGCGCCAGGCCGGCCCCAGCGTCGGCCCGTAGGCGTACGCTCCGAACACCGCGCCCGTCGCCACGCCCGCCGCCTCGGCCGCGAACGTGAAGCCATACGTGCCCGCCACCCAGGCCGCGAATTTCCGGCCGCTTTGCGCCAGTGCCGGCGCCAACACCACGAGACCGGTCAGCATCCCGAAACCCGGCGTCAGCTTCAGCATCCACGGCAACGTGGACGGCTGCAAATGCCCGACCGCGCCCACGGCCATCAGGATCGTCAGCACGGCCGCCGCCGCTTTGCCATATGCCTGTCCCGCGCGCTCCGGATTCATCAGGATTCGTGCCTTTCCGCCAGCTCCGCCGCCAGCATGCCCGACAGCAGCGCCAGCGGCATCCCGCCGCCCGGATGCGCGCTGCCGCCCGCAAAATACAGGCCCCCGATCCGCCGCGACCGGTTCGGATGCCGCAGGAACGCCGAAACCGCCGAATGCGACGCGATGCCATACAAACTGCCGTGCGTCGAGCCCGTGTCCCGCTCGATGTCCGCCGGGGTGATGACCTGCTCCGCGCGGATCAGCCCCGCCAGATCGCACCCCAGCGCGCGCCCCAACCGCGTCCGCACCGCCGCCCGCGCCCGGGCCGCCACCGCCGGCCAGTCCTGCCCCGCGTCCCGCGGCGCGTTGAGCAGCACAAACCAGTTTTCGCCTTCTGCGAGCGCGTCCGCCGCATCCACCTTGCTGGTGACGTTCACGTAGATCGTCGGTTCCGCCGGCAGGTCCAGTTCCTCGAAAATGGCCGCGAATTCCCGGCGGTAGTCGCCCGAAAAGAAGATGTTGTGCACCTGCAGCTGCGGGAAACGACGCGCCACGCCCCAGAGAAACACCAGTCCCGACGACGACGGCTCCAGCCGCGCGTAGCGTCGCGCTTCGGGCGCCGCGGGCTGGTTCAGCAGGCGGCGGTAGGTGTTCAGCACGTCGGCGTTGCTGACCACGACGTCGCCGGCGAAAAACCGTCCGCCCGCCTCCACGCCCCGGCAGCGGCCGTTCGCCACCGCGATCCGCTCCGCCCGCACGCCGAGCTGGAATTCCACGCCCAGTTCCCGCGCCACCCGTTCCAGCGCCCGCGGCAGAGCCACGATGCCCCCGCGGAGCGCGTGGCCCCCGAACGCGCATTCCACGTGCGGGATGATTTGCATCGTCGCCGGCGTTCGGAACGGGCTCGAGCCGTTGTAGGTGGCATAGCGATCGAACAGCTGCACCGCCCGCGGATCCGCGAACGCCTGCGCGTTGGCCGCATGCAGCCGCGTGAACGGCGCCAGCCGGCCGGCATGCAGCAGCGCCCGCAGGCCCCGGCGGGACAGATAGGTCGCCGGCTCGTGCAGGCTGCGGGTCAGGAACAGTTCGCCCGCCCAGTTCCACATGCGCGCGCTGCGCGCCAGGTAGGCTTCCAGTTCCCCCGCGCGCGCCACGCCCGCCCGCTCCAGTTCCGCCGCGAACCGTGCCCGGTCCGAATAGCTGTGCAGCCGCGTCCCGTCCGCGAACTCGTAGGCACACAGCGGCGCCAGCGGCACCGGCTCCAGGTAATCGTCCAGGTCCCGCCCCAGCCGCGCGAAAAATTCCCGGAACACCTCCGGCAGCGTGAACAGCGACGGCCCCGTGTCGAAGCGGTAGCCGCCCAGCTGCCGCGAAGCCGCCTTGCCGCCGGTCGTTTCCGCCTGCTCGATCACCGTCACCCGCCGGCCGGCCCGCGCCAGCAGCGCCGCCGCCGCCAGCCCGCCGCTCCCCGCCCCCCCGCCGACCGCCGCGCCCCGGCTCATGCCCTTCTCCGCATCCGCCCGACCCGGTCATGCACCAGCGCCGCCAGCGCCAGCATCGCGAAACTGAAGAAGAAATCCTCCACCGGGATCGGGCCAACGCGCCACGCCAGATTTTCCGCGTCGTCGTAAAGCACGATCGGAATGCCCGTCAGGAAGCCGTTGGCCACCAGGAACGGCACGTAGGTTAGGCCCAGCGCCAGCCAGAAGTTCCGCGTCCGCAAGGTCGCCGGCGCCAACCCCTCCAGCAGCGCCAGCACCGCCCCGCAGGCGAGAAACACCGTGGCGGTGTAGGCCCGTTCCCGAAACGCCCAAGCCAAGATCAGGAAGAGGCCCGTCGGCGCCAGGAACGCCGCGCGGGGCGCCGGCCAGCGCCGGTCCGGAAAATAGGCCCGCACGCACTCCAGCACGAACAGGCACGCATACGGCACGCACGCGAAAAACAGCCATTCGCCCGGCGGCAGGTGCAGGAAGCGCCATTCGCCGGCATGCTGCGGGTTGAAGCCCCAGATGCCCCGCGCGGCCATCCACGCATCCCACGCCCCGAACGCCGCCACCACCACCGCGATCGCCGCGAACACTTGCGGCCACTTCCGCCAGAACGCCACCTTGCGGTCGAACGACAGCGCCAGCGGCACCGCCAACACCAGCAGGTCGATCTGCACGTAGAGATCCACGTCAGCCCCGCAGCCCGTTCCACAGCGCGCGCAGCACGATGCGCGCCTTTTTCGGCTTCACCTTGCGGTCGAACACGACGAACGGATCCGCCGCGATCCGTCGCGCCGTCCAGTCGTACATGTCGCCCGCGGTCCGCACCGCCATCCGCGGCCGCCGCGGGATGTAGCGGTAGCCGGCTTCGGCTTCCGCCTGCCACTCCGCGTAGCGCGCCAGATGCATCCGCAGAAAAGACGTCCATTTTTCCGGGTTCGCTTCCGCCCAGCCGCGCGCCGGCAGCCAATCGGCGGGCACGTCCAGCAGGCGGACGCCGGCGCGCTCCAGCGGCAGGTAGCGCCGTCCCATCGCCGCGTCTTCCGCCGCGTCGCGGATGAAATTGATGACCTGCATCGCCCGCCCCAGCATCCGCGCCGCATGCGACGCCTCGTCCGGCAGGCGCATGATCCGCGCCATGTACAGCCCGATCACTTCCGCCGAACCGTAGACGTATTCCAACATCTCCGCCTCCGTCCGGTAGAACCGCTTGGCCAGGTCGGCCTCCATCGAGGCCAGGAAGGCCTCCGTCCACGCCGGATCGAACGCCAGCCGCCGCGCCAAGCCGACGAAATCGTCGATGATCGCATTCCCCGCCGGCGCGCCCGTCCGCGCCGCGCGATATTGCGCCGCAAAGCGCCGGAAGGCCTCCGCTTCCTGCGGCACCGCGTCCACGAAGTTGTCCGCCACCCGCACGAATCCGTACAGCGCGAACACCTCCGTCCGCATCGCCGGCGGCACGAACAGGCTCGAATTGAAATAGGTCGTGCTGCCGGCCTTGAACACCTGCGCCTGCACGTTTCCGCTCATGCCCCGGCCCGCCCCAGTTCGTGCCGCACGATTCCCGCCGCGACCTCCGCGGCGATCAACACCATGGGCACGCCGATGCCCGGATGCGTGTACTGGCCCGCGAAATACAGGTTGGCCACCTTCCGGCTGCGCATCGCCGGCCGAAACACGGCCGTCTGCATCAGCGTGTGCGAAATCCCCAGCGCCGTGCCTTTCCACGCGCGATAGTCGCCGGCGAAATCCCGGTGGCTGAAAATCCGCCGCACTTCGACGTGCGGCGCGATTTCTTCGCCCGTGATCCGTTCCACGTGGCGCAGCACCTTTTCCGCGTACGCCGCCCGCACCGCGTCGGTGTCGTCCAGCCCGGCCGCCACCGGCACCAGCACGAACACGTTCTCCCGCCCCGGCGGCGCCATGGCCGGATCGGTCTTCGTGATGCACGACACGTAGAAGCACGGATTCTCCGGCCACGCCGGCCGCCGGAAGATCGCATCGAAATGCGCGTTCCAGTCTTCCTGGAAATGCAAGTTGTGGTGCGCCAACTTTTCCAGCCGCCGGTTCACGCCGAGATACATCAGGAACATGCTCGGCGCCACGACGCGGCTTTCCCAATACGCCCGCGGCCGGCTGCAATCCCCCGGCGCGAGCAGCTCCGTCTCCACGTGCGCGTAATCCGCGTTCGCCAGCACCGCGTCGCAGGGCAGTTGCACCATGCGGCCGTCGGGCCCGCGCGCCTCCACGGCCGTCGCCCGCCCCCGCGCCGTCGCGATGCGCACCGCTTCCGTCGACAGCCGGAATTCCACGCCTTGCGCCTCCGCCAGCCGCCGGACGCCCTGCGCCACCGCCGCCAACCCGCCCAGCGGATAGAACACGCCCTGCGTCAGATCCACGTGCGACATCAGCGCGTACATCGCGGGCGCCGCGTTCGGCGACGTGCCCAGGAACACCATCGCGTATTCCAGGATCTGGCGCGCGCGGCGATCCGAAAAATTCCGCCGCACGGCCGCGTCCAGCCGGCCCAGCACGTTGAGCTTCAATCCCTCCGTCAGCATCCGCCGGTTGAGGAAATCGAAAATCGACCGGTAGTCGCGGTAGAGGAATTCGCCCACCGCCATCCGGTACTTGTAGGCCGCCGCCTCGAGATAGCGCTCCAGTTTCGCCCCGCCCCCGGGCTCCAGCCGGTCGAACAGCGCCCGCACCCCCGCGCGATCCGGCGGCACGTCGTGCATCTCTCCCGGTTCGCAAAACACCCGGTACGACGGATCCAGCTGCTTCAGCTCGTAGAAATCCGCCGGCGTCCGGCCGAATTTGGCGAAGAACCGCGCGAACACCTCCGGCATGAGATACCACGACGGCCCCATGTCGAACGTGTAGCCGTCCTTCTGCCAAACCCGCGCCCGCCCCCCGGGCTGGTCGTTGCGCTCGAGCACCGTCGTGCGGCAGCCGGCCTGCGCCAGTTCCGCCGCCGCCGCCATGCCGCCGATCCCGGCGCCGATCACGATCACGTGCGGTCCACGTTTCTGCTCCATGGCTGGAGAATATACGCTGTTCTCCGGCGCGGCAAGCCATCGTCGCCGGAATTCGGTTTTCCGATGCGGTTAGGCGTCGCCTGCGCCCGGCGGACCTCGAACCGGCGATTACGCCCGTCCCGCCGCAAGCGGCGCCTAACCGCATGGGAAATCGCGGCTTTTTTCTCGGGCCGCCGCTAGACGCGGAAAAGGGCGCCGAGCTTCTTGCCGAGCAGCAGGCTGCTGCCGACGAGCGTCGCGGTGAGGAACGCCATCGCCCAGACGCCGAGCGCGGCGGCGACGTACTTGCCCGTGCCCAGCAGCTGGAACAGCTCGAAGATGGCCTTCGTGATGGGCACGTAGTCGGCCTGCTGCGCGAGCATCAGGCTGTCGCTCACTTCCAGCATGCTGAAGGCGAAGGCCAGCAGCGTGCCGGCGATCAGGTTCGCCAGGATCAGCGGCAGCGTGATCCGCCGCAGGGTCGTCGCCGGCGAGGCGCCGAGGTTGCTCGCGGCCTCCTCGAAGGTCGCGCTGGTCTGCTGCAGGCCGGCGACGGCGCTGCGGACCATGTACGGCAGGCGCCGCACCGAGTACGCCAGCACCAGGAACAGCGTCGGATTCGTCCGCACGTCCACCAGCCGCGGCCACCAATCGACGTCGGCCAGGCCTTTCAGGTTCGCCAGCCACGAGCTGACGGACATGAACCCGAACGCCATCACCAATCCCGGCACCGCGAGCGGAATCATCGCCAGCGCGTCCAGCGCCCCGCGCAGGCGCAGGTCCGACCGCACGACCACGAAAGCGATGGCGATGCCGACCACGACGTCGAAGCAGACCGCGAGGGACGAGAACAGCAGGCTGTTGCGGATGCTGCCGACGGTCATGTCGTGGCCGAGGGCGGCGACGTAGTTGTCGCCCGTCCACGTGCCCGGCAGGATGGTCTGGTACCAGCTCCCCGGCGCGGCAAAGCTCGTGAGCACCACGCCCAGGTGCGGCAGCAGCGCCAGCCCCGTCACCGTCACGAACGGCAGCGCCGCCAGCAGCGCGCGCGCGCCGGTCAGCCGGCGCGCGGCGGACGCCGTGCTGGCCTTGCCTTGCATGGCGTAGGCGTGGCCGCCGAACAGTCCGCGCGTCAAGCCGTAGAGCCCCGCGCTGGCGGCGAGCATCACCGAAACGAGCGCGTACGGGAACGGATTGGAGCCGATCTCCTTCAGCGAGTCGTAGATCTGCACCGGGGCGCAGCGGGTGTAGTTCATGATCAGCGGCGTGCCCAGCTCGGTGAAGCTCCAGATGAAGATCAGCGTGCCGCCCGCGAACAGCCCCGGCGCCATCAGCGGCAGCGTGATCCGGAAAAACCGCCGCACGCGCGTGCAGCCGAGGTTCGCCGCGGCTTCCTCCATCGCCGGATCGATGTTCGCCAGCGCGGCGACGGCGTTGAGGTAGAGGATCGGATAGAGCGACAGCGTCTGCAGCAGCACCACGCCGAGATACTGGCCCCCGCCCAGCCAATCGCGCGCGCCCAGGCCGAGCAGCGCGTTCACCAGGCCGTACGCGCCGAAAATCTGCTGGAAGCCGATCGCGCCCACGAACGGCGGCAGGATCATCGGCACCAGCACCAGCGCGGAAAACGCCGCCTTGCAGCGGAATTCGAACTGGTTTGCGATCCACGCCAGCGGCAGCGCCACGACCATCGCCAGCCCCGTCGTGCCCAGCGCGATCTTCAGGCTGTTCAGCAAACCCTCGACGTAGATCGGATTCGCGAACACCCCCAGCAGGTAGCGCCAGGTGAAATGGCCGTCCACCCAGAAGCCGCCCGCCACCACCCGCCCCAGCGGCCAGAAGAAGAGGACCGACAGCAGCAGCGTCGCGAAACCGAAGACCAGCCAGGCCGTGCTCCTTCTCATGGCCGACCCTCCGCTTCCTCGCGCGCCAGCCGCGCGGCCTCTTCGTACTGCGCGCGGTACTGGAGCGTCCATTCCCGCAGCAGGTCCAACCGGTCGTACTTCCGGCCCATGGACAGTCCCGAGGCCCACGTCAACGGCTCGGGCCGCTGCGGCAAGCGCTGGAACGCGGCCAGCGCGCGCGGACATTTCTCCGGCCCGCCGGCGGCGATGATGGCCGCCCACGCGGCGCGCAGTTCCTGGCCGGAATCCATGCACATGGCGCGGATCAGGTCGCGGAACAGGCCGAAGTAGCCCGCCGTCCAGCGCGGCCGATACGGAAACGCATGCGCCAGCCGGTACATGTCCACGTGCGGCTGGCCGAGATCGTCGGTCGTGAACCGACGGTGGCGTTCGTAGCTGGCCTGGAATTTCGGATTCTCCGCTGGATAGAAATCGCGCCGGATCGGGAAGCGCTGCAGGGCGTATTCCTGCGGCCCGCCGGGCGTGCCCACGCGGTAGCACCAGATTTTCTGGCCTTCCTCGCGCAGCGTGAATTCAATGAACCGCCGCGCCAGTTCGCGATGCGGCGCGCCGCGCAGCAGCGCGATCGGATCCGCGCTGACGCCCGATTCGCCCACCGGCGTCACGTAATCCATGGCGCCGTTCGTGCGCCCGCCGTTGCTGACCTGCGCCTCGAACCGGCCGTAGAAATCGATGCACAGCCCCGCCGCCGCGTTGCCCATGCCCACGTCCAGCGGCACCTTGCTGGCGCTGTCGGTGAAGTAGCGTCCGTTGGCGCCGAACGTCTGGATCAACCGCAGGCCCGCCACCCAGCCGTCCGCGACCGCCTGCTGGTATTCAGCCGGCACGCCGGGCGGCATCTGGCCATCCGGCAGCTTGGCCGCCGCAATCTGCCGCTCGTAGTCGTCGGCCGCGGCGCCGAAACCGGCGGCGTCCACGGCCTTCCGGCATTGCACCTGCACGACCGTCTCGAACGCCTTGGCGATGCTGCCGCTCTTGGTCGGATCCGCCAGCCCCAGCGACCCGAACCATTGCGGATCGGCCAGGTCTTCCCATTGAGCGGGATCGCGCGCGATGCCCTGCGCCCGCATCCGGTCGCGGTTGAAGCACATGCCGAAGGTGCTGACCGTCGTGCCGTAGTAGGTCGGCGTGCGCCACGTGTCGCCGCTCAAGCCTTCCGGAATCAGCTCCTCGCCGGTGCGGGTGGCGATCAGCCCCGGCGGCACGCGGCCCTCCGGCCAGGGCGGCACCAGCAGGCCTTGGCGCGTGGCGTTGTCGCCGTCGAACGAGCCGCCGCCGAACATCAGGTCGATCTGGCTGGAGAACTTTTTCGCATCGTCCGTCCCGCGAAAGGCCCGGTACAGCTCGCACTGCGCCTGCCAATCGGCCGCGGAAACGCCGTCGGGCTGGCGCGCCGGATCGAAGGTGCGGCTCAGGATGATCGCCGCGCCGTCCGGCCGCCACGGCCGGCCCTGCGCCTTCCACCACGCGCGGAAGCTCGAAACGTATTCGCTGGCGAGATAGCGCATGATCTCGGTCGCGCCGCCGATGTTGCGCCAGTCCACCTTGACCGGCTGGCCGTAGCGCTGCGCGTGCCAGCGCGAAAACGCCAGGCCGAATTCGTGCCGAATCGCCTCGTTGTGCGGCGAAATGATCACCAGCACCGGATCGCCCGGCCGCCATTCCCGCACGCCGCCGTCCCGCCGGAACGCAAACGGCAGCGCCAAGATCAGCGCCAGCACGAGGAGGATGGAGAGATTCCGGAGCATTTTTAGACAGGATTAACAGGATTTATCAGGATTTACAGGATGGACATCCGGTTTCCGGTACACCCGGAATTTCTTTTTGTATTGAAGACTGCCCGCCCCGAAGTTGAACAGCAGGCCTACGTTGTAGGTCGTGGCTGTGAGGTAATTCACCAGTTGCACTTCGTGCGCAGGATTCAGTTGTTCCACCGCCTTGTTTTCCACAATGACCTGTTTTTCCACCAAGATGTCTGCAAAGAATTGCCCCACGTCGATGCCATCATAGAACACCTTGATCGGCACTTCGCATTCGGCTTTCAACCCAGATCGCTCCAATTCATACGCCAAGGCATTCTGATAGACCGATTCGAGAAAACCTCCCCCAGGGTCCGGTGCACCTTCATGGCACACCCAATGATTTTTCCCGTCAGCTCTTCTTCTTTCATCCTGTTAATCCTGCAAAATCCTGTTCATCCTGTCTAAAATCATTCTTTCAGGATCTGCACGTCCTGGGGATCGATGAACACCCGGGTTTCGGCGCGTTCGCCGTCGCGGGCGACGATGCGCGGGCGGGTTTCCAGGACCTTGAGCGTGAGGCCGCCGGCCAAATCGGCGAAGTGCTGCGCGATTTCGCCGAGATAGATCGTGCCGTGCATGTGCGCCTTGAACACGTTGGCGTCCCGTTCCCGCTCCGCGTGCATTTGCACGGCCTCCGGCCGCACCGACAGCCAGACGTTCTCGCCCGCGGCGAACGTGCCGGCGCTCGTCGCATGCCACGCGCCGGCGGCGGTTTCCACTTCCACCCGTGCGCCGCGCGCGGCCCGCACGCGGCCGGCGACGAAGGTCGTTTCGCCGATGAACTGGGCGACGAACCGGTTGACGGGCCGCGCGTAGACGTCCTGGGGCGTGCCGATCTGCAGCAGGCGCCCCTGGTCGAGGATCGCCAGCCGGTCGGCGATGGACAGCGCCTCCTTCTGGTCGTGGGTGACGTAGATCGCCGTCAGGCCCGCTTCCTTGCAGATGCGGCGGATTTCCGCGCGCATCTCGAGCCGCAGCTTGGCGTCGAGGTTCGACAGCGGCTCGTCGAGCAGCAGGCATTGCGGCTCGATGACCAATGCCCGGGCCAGCGCCGCGCGCTGCTGCTGGCCGCCGGACAGCTCGTTGGGCTTGGAATCGGCGCGGTCGGCCAGCTTGACCAGCGCCAGGGCGCGCAGCGCGCGCCGGCGGATTTCGGCGCGCTTCACCGCGCGCATTTCCAGGCCGAAGGCGACGTTTTCGCGCAGGGTCATGTGCGGCCACAGGGCGTAGCTTTGGAACACCATGCCCATGTCGCGCCGATGCGGCGGCACGCGTGTCACGTCGCGTTCGCCGACGAGGATGCGCCCCGCTTCGGGCTCGTTGAGGCCCGCGATGGCGCGCAGCAGGGTCGTCTTGCCGCAGCCGGAAGGACCGAGCAGGAAAAACAGCTCCCCCGCCGCGATCTGCAGGTCGATGCCGTCCAGCACCGTCTGGTCGCCGAACCGCTTCGTCAGTTTTTCGATCGTGATGGACGTCGCCATGCCCGGTCCTCCCTTGACCACGCCCTTTCTACCACGTCGCGCGCCGCCGAAACAGCCCGGTTTTCCAGGTTCGGACCGAAAACCGTTCCGCATTGAATTGGACGGCGGCTCCAGCCTATGCTGCTGCCATGATCCAACGATTGCGCAGCGCCCCGTGGGCGATCTACCTCGTTTTGTTCGCCGTGGCTTGGTCGGCGCGCGCCGTCTACCTCGCCGAAACGGCGGACCAGCCGTTTTTCCGCCTGCCGCTGGTCGATGCCGGCGAATACCACGCCATCGCCAAGGCCTGGGCGGAAGGCCAGCGCCCGCTCGCCAAGCTGTCCTGGCAGCCGTGGTTCTATCCGCTCGCGCTGGCGCAGCTGTACGAACGGACCGGCCCGTCGGTCTGGGCGGCCAAGCTGCTGCAAATCACCGTCGGCGCGCTCGTCTGCGCGCTGGCGGCCGCGTTGGCGTTCGCCCTGTGGCCGCGGCCGCCCCTGCGCTGGATCGCCGGCCTGGCCGCCGCATTTTACGGCCCGCTGATCCACGTCGACGGCGAACTGCTGGCGGAATCCTGGGCCGCGTTGTGGCTGGTGGCCGCCGCCCTCGTCGCCGTTCGCTACCGGGAACGACCGCGCGGCGGCCTGACGCTGGCCTTCGGCGCGCTGGGCGCGCTGATGCTCTTCACCCGGCCGCCGCTGGTCGCGGCGTGGCTGCCCCTGCTGCTGGTGGCGGCCGCGCGTTGGATTCGGCCCCCGGCGCCGCTGCGCGTCGCGGCGACCGATGCCGTCCTGCTGGTCGTCGGCTTCGGCCTGGCCGCGGCGCCGTTCGTGCAGACGATCGCGACCGCCACCGGCCAAGCGCGCTTCCTGCCCGTCACCGGCGGCATCAACCTCTACGTTGGCAACAGCGCCCATCCCTGCGACACGATCAACGTTCGGCCGGGCTACGCCTGGGAAAACCTCACGCTGTGGCCCGAACTCCACGGGGCGCGCACCGACGACGAAAAAGACGCCTTTTACCGACAACAAGCCTGGCGCGACGTGCGCGAAAATCCGGCGGTTTTCGTCCGCAATCTCGGCGCGAAGACCCGGCAGTTTTTCTCTTCGCGGGAAATTCCCCGCAACGTCGACGTCTACGTCGTGCGCGACGCCTCCCGGTTGCTGCGCGCGCTGACGTGGAAGATCGGCCCGTTTGGTTTTCCGTTCGGCCTGTTGATCGGTTTCGCCGCCATCGGGCTGTGGACGGGCCGGCCGCGGACGTACGGCTTGGCGCTGGCCATCGCCGGCTACGCCCTCGCCATCATCGCCGTGCACGTGTGCGACCGCTATCGCCTGCCAGCGATTCCGTTGTTCATCGCGCTCGCCGCCGGCGGCGCCTGGACCGCGTGGGAGGCCGCGCGGGAACGGCGATTCGGACACGTCGCGGCCGGTGCAGCGACGATCGTGCTCCTCGGCGTCCTGGCCAGTGTTGGCGGACGGTTTTGCGCCGAAACCATCGACTACCGCGCCGAACTCAGCCGCCTGGTCGCCATCACCGCGTACGAACAGCGGGATTATCCGCTTGCGGAAGCCTGCGCCCGCCAAGCCGTCGCGCAAAATCCGCAGGACGCCCAAGCCTGGAACCAGCTCGGCTTGCTGGCCATCCGGCGCGGCGAATCGGTCGCAGCCGAAGACCTGTTCCGCCGCGCCGCGGACAGCGATCCCGCCTGCGCGCAGGCGTGGTTCAATCTCGGCAAGGCCGCGAACAAGCGCGGGGATTTCGCGACCGCCATCGGGCACTATCGCGAAGGCCTGCGCCATTCCCCCGCCTTTCTGCCGGCCTGGATCGATCTCGGGGATCTGCTCCGCCAGACCGGCGCGCGCGACGACGCTGCGGCCTGCTACCGGGAAGTCCTGCGCATTCGGCCCGGTTTCGGCCCCGCGCTCCAGCGCCTGTCCGGCACCGCGAATCATCCGGCGCCGACGCCCTGAGGGGCCCCGTGTCCTTCAAAACGCCAACAGGCGCAGCCGCGCTGCGGCCGCCTGCGCGCCGGGCAGGTCCGGATCGATCCGCAAGGCGCGTTCCACGTTGGCCAAGGCTTCGGCCGACCGTCCCAATTGCGCCTGGGCGAGACCGAGATTGAACCAATTGAGCGCCATGTCCGGGCGGAGACGCGCGGCGGCTTCGTAGTGCGGCAGCGCTTCCGTCGCGCGGTTCGACCGGAACAGCAAATCGCCCAGCCGACTCTGCGCTTCCGCCAGATTCGGCTGGAGGCGCACCGCTTCCGCGAACGCGGCTTGGGCTTCGTCGCGACGCCCAAGGGCCAAGAGCGCGTTGCCGCGATTGCCGTGGAAGCGACCCACCTCGGGTTGCCGCGCAATGGCTCGGTCCTGCGCCGCCAGCGCCTCTTCGGCGCGCCCCAGCCGCAGCAAGGCCCGGCCCCAGTTCGACAGGTATTCGGCCTTGTCCGGATCGAGTTCCAGCGCGGCGCGCAGATGCGCCTCGCCTTCCCCAAACCGGCCCGCCTGGTAGAGCGCCTGGCCATAGGTGCTTTGCACGAGCGGATGGACCGGCGTCAACCAAGCCGCGCGCGCGAACATCGTCAGCGTGTCCCGCCACCACGGCAATTGCGCATGCGTCTTCGCGGCGCAGGCCGCCAGCACCAGCCCGGCGACCGCGGGCAACGCCTTCCGCGCGCGACCGCGCACGACCTCCGCCGCCAGCCACGCCAGCGCGATCCCCGCGCCGATCAGCGGCAGGTAGGTCCAGCGATCCGCGTATTGCGCCAAGCCCAGCCGCACGCCGCGCACGACCGGCGCCAGCCCCAGCAGGAACCACAGCCACCCCGCCAGCAAGTACGGCTGCCGCTCCCGCCGCAGGAACAAAGCGACCGTCGCCAGCGCCAGGACCGCCGTCGCGGCCAGCGACCACGGCCACGACACCACGTCGCGTTCGGGATACAGAATGGACAGGTGCAGCGGACAGGCGATCAGGCGCAAGTACGCAACCACGTTCGGCGCGATCATCCCCAGCCGGTCGATTCCCGCGACGTGCCCGGTGCCCGCCCACCCCGAATGGTGCGTGGCGACGTTCACGGCCATGAACGCCGCCGCCAGGCCGCACCGCGGGGGGTTAGCCCAAAGCCGCGGCGTGCCCGCCGCCCACGCCGCCGGGCGCCATTCCAGCCGCGCCCGCCGCAGCGGCCAGAAATCCAGCACCAGCAGCAGGAACGGCACGGCGACCAGGACGCTCTTGGACATCAGGCCCGCCAACAGCCAACCGAACGTCCAAGCCAGCCGCCGCCCCGAAGGCTTTTCCGCATGGCGCGCATAGGCCCACAAGCCCAGCATGAAAAAGAAGCCGCTGAGCACGTCCTTGCGCGCGGCGATCCACGCCACCGCCTCGACCCGCGTGGGGTGCCACGCGAACAGCGCCGCCGCGAACGCGCTGCGCCACCGCGAGCCCGTCAGGCGAAACAAAACCCAGAACAGCAGCGCGGCGTTCGCCGCGTGCAGCAGGACGTTCGCGAAATGGTGGCCGTGCGGCCCGGGACCGAACATGGACACGTCCGCCATGTACGAAATCCACAGCAGCGGCAGCCACCATTGTTCGCGCACCGTGGTGAACGCCTGCCGCACGCCCTCCCAGCGCAGGCCATCGCTCACCATGGGATTCTGCGCGGCGTACTCGACGTCGTCCAACCCCATGAAATCGAACCCGCACGCCGGCCAAAACAGCGCCAGCGTCGCCGCGAACAGCAGCAGCGCGATTCCATGCTCCGTTCGCAACCCGCAACGGCGCAGGAACCCGGCGCCGGCTTGGTTTCCTTGCGAATCCACGGCGTCGTCCTCGTCCGTCTAGGGCGCCAGCCGCGCCTTGATCCGCAGGGCGCGCGGTTCCGCCGCCGCCTCCACGCATATCTGCATCGTCCCCGTCGTCCAGTTCGTCGTTTCCAAGAGCGTTTGCCAGCCGTTGGTGCGCATCCAATTGGTCGCGCCTTCCACGGCGTACACTCGCCCGCTCGCGCCCCAGTACGCCAGCCAGGCCTGGTTCGAAACCGGTCCGATGCTGGCGACCTTGAAGACGCTCGCCGGATTCGTCGGCTGGGTCTGCGCCACGAATTCATCGCCGTTCATCTGGCCATCGCCGTCGAAATCCGCCTCCGCCACGCCGTTGGTCGCCAGCGGATCCAAGCCGACGGATTGCGCCCACGTTTCGTAGGCCGTCGGACGCCGCGCCACGCGGAAGCCGAGATAGCTCGCGGAAAATTCCGCCGGCAGCGAGGTGTGGAACGAGCAACGCAAAAACGACGGGTCCGAAATTCCGACCCCGATGTAGTAGGTGAAGCCGCCGCCGCGCACCACGCGCTGGGTGTGGTAGGACGCCTCGGCCGCGGGCCCCGTGGGGTCGGGCAAGGACGCCGCCGCGTTGGCGTACCAGTCGGTCCCGTGGTAATCCCAGCACCATTCGAAGACGTTGCCCGCCATGTCGTACAGCCCAAAGCCGTTGGCCATGTCGTTCGTTTGGCCGAAATCCGCCCCGCTGGTACCCGGCAAATACAGGAAATTCGTCGTCAGATTCGTCACGACCTGTCGGCCGTCGTAATAACCCACCGGCGTCGTCCGGATGGATTCGTTGAACCACGGATGGGCGGGATTGTTGGACAAGGCGCCGTAGCGGCCGTCCCAGTAGTTGGCCTTCGCCACGTCGATATTGTAGAGGTAGGTGTTGGTGCCTTGGAGCGAATCGTCCGGCCACGGGAAATGCGTGCCCGGCTGGCCGCCGCGGCAGGCTTTTTCCCATTCCGCTTCCGTCGGCAGGCGGTAGCCTGCGGCGGCAACGTCCACGCTCCAGTTCGTCGGCTCGAAATCCACGGCGCGGGCGAGCCCTTGCCGGTCGCTCAGGTAGTTGCAGAACGCCAGCGCGCCGTGCCACGTCACGAAGATGGCCGGAAAGTTCGTCTTGCCGGCGGCGACGGCGAACGCGCCGTTGGTGTAGGCGATCTGGCAATAGGTCGCATCCAGATCCACCAGTTCTTGCGCCGTTCCTTCCGCGTTGCGCACCGTGCCATAGAGATTCGTGACGACGTTCGTCACTTCGCCCGCGCCGTTGGTGTAGACGAAGTACGTTTCATCCAGTTCCACCAGGCCGTTCGTCAGCGCCCATTGCAGCGTGCGCGCCAGTTCTTCGTTGGTGAGTTCGAACCGGCCGACGTAGAATTCGCTCACCGGCACCGCGTGCACCGGCAACTCGTGCGCCCAGCCTTCGTTGGGATAGAGATTCGAATAGCTGTTGCCCATCGCGAAGCTCCCGCCGGGGATGCGCGCCAACGCCGGCGGCGCAAAGGCCGGCGGCGCGCCCAGCGGCGGAAATTCGTAGGCCCGGAGCGCGGCGCGTTCGATGGGCGCGGCGCGCGCCGTTCCCGGCAGGTGCTGCGCGCCGGCCCCGCCGGCGCCGCAGACGATCCACGCCGCCGCCCAAACGAGACTCCGCCGTGCCGCGGACAAGCCTGACCTCGAAATGGACATTTTTTTCATCTTATCACTGCCGCAGGCGCATGCAAAACGCCATTTTCCGGCGGGAGCCGGCCCCCGCCGTCCGCACTTCAGGGGCTCGCCGGCGCGGGCGGCGCCGAATCCGCCTGCTTTCGTTCTTGCGCCAGCGCCGCCCGCAAATGGGAATCCCGCGAGTCGGCCGCCAACCGTTCGGCGCGGGCCAGCGCTTCGCTCGCCGCCGCCCCTTCTCCCCGGCGGTTCCGCGCGCGCGCCAGCGTCAGCCACACGTAGGGCGATTCCGGATCCGCTGCCGCGGCCCGGCTGGCCAACGCGAAGGCTTCGTCGCATCCCGCCGGATCCGCAAGCCGCAGCAGGGCCAGATTGTTGAGCAGGTGCGCGCTTTCCGGACTGATTTCCAACCCCTGCCGATAATAGGCTTCGGCGGCGCGCGCCTCGCCGCGCGCTTCGGCCAGCCGGGCAAGGTCGATGATCACGCCCAGATCCTTGGGGCGCAGCCGGTGCGCCTGCGCCAGATCCCGTTCCGCTTCCGACCAGCGTTGGTCGCGAAACGCGGTCTCGCCGCGCACCGCCAGCAATTCCGGATCATCCGGCTCCCGTTGCAAGCCGATTTCGGCATGTTCGCGGGCCCGGTCCAGACGGCCCAGCCGCAGGCAGGCGCGCGCCGCGTTGGCGCGGGCATGGGTCAGCGAAGGATTCGCGTCCAGCGCGGCTTCCGACGCGGCCAAGGCGGTGGCCGCATCTCCCCGCGCCAACAAATGGTCGCCGAGCAGCTGCGCCGCCCACCCATCGATCGGCCGACGCCGGCGGATCTCGTCCCACTGGCTTCGCAACCGCGCGACGTCCCACTGCGCCCATTCGGCTTGGCGCGCCTGAATCCGGTTATCGAGGTCGGCCATCCGCTCGCGCGCATGCATTTGTTCGGCAAACAGCGGCCAACGATACATGTCGCGGATGCCGGACAGGGCCCGCGCTTCGTCCGCAGGCGCGAACGCCAAGGCGCGCGGAACGTCCGCAATTTCGTCCGCGGACGCGCGGCGCGGCGCCGCCACCCAGCCCGCCGCGGTCAAGGCGTCGGCGATCCGGCCGGCCACGACGATCCGGCCCGGCAGCGTCAAATGGACGTGCTCGTAGAACCAGCGCCGGTCGTCGCCGCCGCCGGAATCCTCTTCGTGCAAGGCGCGATCCACGTCCACCAACCGCACGCGATCCGCCGGTCCGGCCATGCCGCGCGCGCGCAAAATGCCGTTGATCCGGGAATCGGCGCGGAAGCGGATCAGGTCGAGGTCGCAGGCGCGGCGCCACCAAGGCCAGGCCGCCGACCGCTCGCCCGCCTGCGCCAACGTTTCGGCCGTGCGATAGGCTTGCGTCGCCGAGCGGACCACTTCCGGCGGCGCCGCGGCCTCCGTCGGCGGTTCCGAACCCAGCGGCGGCCAATCGTTCAGGTTCACCCCCATGGTGCAGATCGCCACGCGGATGCCGCGGCGCGTCAGCGCCGAAACCAAATCGTCCACGTTGGCTTCGAAATGCCGATACATGGAAGCCAGCCGCGGATCGTCGGCGGCGATTTCGACGCCGCGGAATTCGTCCAAGCCGCGCCACATGCCGGATTTGCCTTGGGCGGCGCGCGCGCGGCGCAAGCCGCGATCCAGCACTTGCGCCAAGCGCCCTTCGCGCACCGCGCCTTGCAGCCGAATCAACGGCAGGCAACGACGCAGCCCGGGCAGCACGGCCGCCGGACCATGTGGCCCGATGGCTTCGTTGTTGCCCGCATAAAGCACCACGACGTCCGGATCGAGACAACGGGCCGCGGCCAACCCCAAGCGCCGGATCTGATGCGAATTGACGCCCGTCATCGCGAGCGAAATCGCGCGCACCCGCAGCGCGGGATTCCGTTCCGCCACGACCGTTTCCAGCACGCGCGCCAGATTGAACTCCGACAGCGGGAAGCCTTCCGCCGCGGATTCGCCCAGCACCACGATCCGGATCTCGCCGGCTTCCTTGCGCTCCGGCACCCACAGGGGCGGCAACGCCGGCCCCGCCTCCTGGGGAAAAATCGATCGGCCATACGCCGGATTGCTCGTCCAATGCGCGCCCCGTTCGTCCGCCACGCGGATCAGCGGCGCCGCGCTTTCCACGCCCATCCAGCGCAAAATCCCCTCGCCCGCCGCCACGACGCACGCCGGCGCCAGAACCGCCAAGATCAATCGGAACAATCCTGTTTTGAGAGACGTCACCCCTTCGACTCCGTTTTTGGGTTCGTGCACCGGTGCATGTAACCGGCCGGCGCCGGAACTGTCAATGCGCCGCCGGGAGCGGTCGCAAAAAAAGAGCGGCCGAAACCGGCCGCTCTTCGGTTCATCCTCGCGAGAGGATTACTTGCGGATCTTGCGACGCAGGACCATCGCCAAGGCGCCGAGGCCCAACAGGCTCATCGTCGCGGGCTCCGGAACCGGGGCCGTGAAGTTGGCGACGTAGTTGGCGCTGCTGTTGCTGTCCCAGACGCTCATCGTGCCGCTGGAGGCGTTGAACCACACGTCGATCGTGTGCGCGCCCGTGCCGCCGAGGCTTTCCGTCGCGATGACGTCCACGCCGGTCATGTTTTCCCAGACGTCGTTGTTCGAGCTGAAGCTGAGCCAAGGCAGGCTGAGGGAGTTGTCGCCGAGGGCATCCACTTCCCAGCCCATGACCACGGTCGTCGTGGGATGGGCGGCGTTGTCGTC
>CAYTEK010000008.1:41267-41733 GCA_964436715.1 uncultured Verrucomicrobiota bacterium
GGCACCTGGCCGCCGAGGGTCAGGGAGTAGACGCTGCCGAAGTTGTAGCCGTTGAAGTTGCCGGCCGCGCCCCAGTTGGCGGAGCAGTTGTACCAATCGTCGCCTTCGACGTTGTAGACGGCGCTGTTGCCGGTCCAGGTCAACGTCTGGGCGCTGGCGATGCCGGCGACCATCGCTATCAACGCGAACGCAAGAATCTTCTTCATCCTTCGATCTCCTTGTTTGTTTTCTTTATTTAAATCCGATCCGCACACGGATCCCGCAACGGTCGCCAAAGTAATTCAGCGTCCATGGAGAGGTCAAGCGTTTTTCAAATGAAAATTTCGTTAAAAGTTCGCCGGAGCGGGAGCCGCCGGAAAACGAAAAAGGGGCGGCCGCCAGGCCGCCCCGCATCGCGCTAACGCGCAACGAATTGCACCGTCCTAACGGATCTTGTTCGCGGCCCGGCGGGTCTTGATGATCTGCT
>CAYTEK010000009.1:0-333 GCA_964436715.1 uncultured Verrucomicrobiota bacterium
GAGCAGGTGATAGAGGAGATTGGTGGCGACGGCCGGGGGCAGGAGCAGGATCGAGCGGTAGAGGGGCGTGCCGTCGGGGCCTTCGGTGAAGTCGGCGGTTTCGGAATCGATGCGCAGGGTGCCTTCGCCCTTGAGGGTGCGGTGGGACGCGCGCACGTCGCCTTTTTCGGGCAGGGCGCGGCCGGTGACGAAATCCATGATCTTGGAGACGGTGGAGAAGGTCATCGGGGACGACTGGAGGGGCGGCGCGGGTTTTTCATCGACGAGCTGGATGCCGACGAGGCGGTCTTCGCAATCGGTGATGAGCCGGAGGGTGGGATAGGGCGGTTGGCC
>CAYTEK010000009.1:343-39743 GCA_964436715.1 uncultured Verrucomicrobiota bacterium
CCGCCGTAGGGGAACGGCGCGCCTTCGATGGGAATGCGCGGCTCGCCGGCCTGGAGGCCGAGGGCGCGGCAGGCGTTGGTGAAGGGCATCAGCCAGACGAGCGGGCCGTGGATGAAAAGGCCGGGCTGGGCGCGCGTGTCCGGGCTGGGTTCGGCGACGGTGGAGAGCAGGTAGACGAACTCGGGGGTTTCGGGGCGATCCACCGGCGCGGGGAGCACGTCCCACGCGTAGCCGAACTGCATGTGGCGGGGCGCGAACTTGTCGGCCGGATCGGGCGGCGGCGAGGGATAGGGCGCGAGGGTGGCGTGGCGCTTCTTGGGCGCGAGGGAAAAGAGGTTTTTCTTGTCGGCGAGCGTCAGGCGGGCGCGGCGGGCGTCGTTGACGAGCTGGTAGCACTGGTTGGCGTAGAGCCGGACGGGCACGGTCGGCGGCGCTTCGGGCAGGATGGTTTCGAAGAGCAGCGCGGCGTATTGCGCGTCGGAGACGATCGAGACGAGCGCGGGATTCTGCGGGTCGGGCTTCTTGAGCTGCGCCTGGTAGGCGGCGAGCGTTTGGTTGAAGAGGTTGGCGGCTTGGATGAAGCCGGGATGGTTCCACGCGCCGGGCGTGACGGTGCCGGTGCGGGCGGACAGCGGTTCGGGTTCGGGGGGCAGCCGCGGTGCGGCGGCGGGGGGGGGGGGGGGCGCGGGGGGGGCGGGGGGGGCGCCGGCGGCCGGCGCCGGGGCGGGAGCGGAACCATCGACGACGTGGAAGGTGCCGCCGACGGCGACGTTGGGTTTCTGCGGGGCGACGCGGACGGTTTCGCCCCGGAGGGCGGCCTTCAGCTGCGCGAGGCGTTCGGGGTGGTCCTTGAAGCCGAAGAACCAGCCGGCGGCGGCGAGGGCGCCGAGGAAGAGGAGGAAGAAGAAAAACCGCAGGCAGCCGCCGGAGGAAGCGGAGGCGGCGGCGGAAGCGGAGCCGCGCTTTTGCTTGCCGATGAGCGCGTCGGGACCGGAAAGCGCGATGGCCTTTTTGGCCGCGGCGGACAGGTTGATGGTGTGGGCGCGGGCGCCGGGGCGATGGCGCGGCTGGAGCAGGATGGTGCTTTCGTCGTCGGCGGGATAGGGCGGCAGCGGGGACTTGCCGGAGCGAATCTGGTGGATGTCCTTGAGCACCTCCGTCCAGGACGCGTGCCGCTTGGCGGGATCCTTCGCGGTCATCTTGGCGAGCAGCCACCCGTAGGACACGGGCAGGTGCGGGAGCACGTCGCAGGGGTCGGGCAGGTAGTCGCTTTGCTGGGCCTCGAGGATCTGGTCGAGCGAGCGGCCTTCGAAGGGCGGCGTGCCGGTGAGGAGATGGTAGAACGTGAGGCCGAGCGAATAGACGTCGGTGCGGCAGTCGGGCTCGCGGCCTTCGATCTGTTCGGGCGCGATGTAGGTGGGCGTGCCCTCGATGCTTTCGGAAGGCTCGCGGGTCGCGGCGGCGCCGGCGATGCGCGCGAGGCCCAGGTCGGTCAGCTTCACCGCGCCGTCGTCGCCGAGCAGGATGTTGCCCGGCTTGACGTCGCAGTGGATCAGCGACGTTTCGCGCCAGACGGCGTCGAGGGCGCCGGCGACGATGTCCACGAGCTTGAGGGCCTGGTGGGGGGCCATGCGCTGGTTCGCGGCGAGCCAGTCGGCGAGGTTGGTGCCGGCGACGTATTCCATGACGTAGTAGAGCGTGCCGGCGTGTTCGCCGAAATCGAGGATGCCGACGATGGCGGGATGGGAGATGCGGGCGGCCGCGCGGGCTTCCTTCTGGAACTGCGCGCGGGCGGCTTCGTCGGCGAAGAGCGCGGGCGAGAGGATCTTGATGGCGACGACGCGGTCGAGGGAAAGCTGCTTGGCGAGCCAGACGGTGGCGGTGCCGCCGGAGCCGAGGAGGTTCTGGACTTCATAGCCCGGCAGGACGGGGGGCGTCGGATGGCGGGGCGCAGATTCCATGGAAATCCATTTTGGAACAAACGCGCCGGAAAGGAAACTGCTAAATTGATGGCCTGAATTGGGCGCTTGCCAAGCGGGGCGGATTCCGGCGTGATAGGCGGGCGATGGAGCGGCTGGCGCGACAGGGCGGGACGGAGGCGGCGGAGAGGCCGCCGGATTTCGCGGGGACGGCGGACGGATGGCCCGCCGCGCTCGGCGTGCTGCTGGGGGCGCTGATCCTGTGGATGGGGCATTGGCCGCCGGCGCTGGACGCCAATCATTACGAAGAACTTTTCCTGAAGCCGTGGAACGGGCGTTCGTCGCTGCTGTTCGCGGGCGGCGCCGTGGCGCTGGGGGCGGCGGGGCGCCGGCGCCGGGGGCCGGGCGGCGGCGCGACGGCGCTGCTGGGCGCGCTGCTGCTGGCGGGGCAGGCTTGGATTCTGGCCACGGGCTGGCGGCTGGTCGGGGGCACCGTGCCCTACGGCGTGGACCATCCGTCGTTCCTGTTTCGCCTGTGGGAATTCGGCGCGACGTTTCCGCCGGCGCTGGGCGGCTACGAGCCGTGGTGGAACGCCGGCGTCGAGCATTTCGCGGGCGCCACCAGCGGCAGCCATGCGTTCGGATTGCTGAATCTTCCGCTGCTGAAGTGCTGCGAACCGCATCGGTTCTACGGTTTCGCGCTCGTGTTCTGGTACGTCGTGGGCTTTCCGTGGATCGGTGTTTGCGCCGCGCGGGCGGCCGGCCTGAACCGCGCCGGCGCCTTGTGCGCCGGCATCCTGCTGTGCGGCGCGAGTCGCGAAGCGCTGATCTGGGGTTGGCTGTACGGCACCTCGGGCGCGCTCGCGTCGGCCATGATGTCGCTGCCGACGACGGCGCTGGCCTATCGGATCGCCGTGGCCCGGCGCGGGGGCTGGGGCACGGTCCTGGCGCTGGCGCTGTCGGCTTGGTTGACGTGCCTGTGGATGCCGGGTCTGTTCACGGTGGCGGGCCTGGGCCTCGCGTGGCTGTTCCACGCCCGCCGCTGGACGTGGCGGGCGAACCTGCGGTTGCTGGCGGCGGGCGCGCTGGCGCTGGCGCTGCTGGCGCCGTGGCTGTGGGTGGTGGCGTTTCCGGGGCAGACCGTGCTGGCCTTCGTGGATCCGCCGCAAACGCCGACGCCGGACGCCTGGCGCCGGCTGGCGCGCGGCGCGGCCACGCTCGGCCTGGCGCTCAAGACCGCGCACCCGACCGTGGTCGTCTGCGGCCTGCTCGGCTTGGGCATGGCGGTTTCGCGCGATTTGCGGCGCTGGGTGGGGCCGGTGCTGCGGGGGCTGGCGTTGGTGGCCGGGTGGGGCTTCGTCGCGTGGCCGCGCGGCCAGACGTCGCGCTTGGCGATTCCCCTGCTGATCGTCGCCGTGCTGCCGGCGGCCGAAGTGTGCGGTCGCTGCCTGGGCGCGCGCGCGGCCGATGCGCGGCGCGGGCGACGCGGCGGGTTGGCGCTGGCGCAGGGCGCGCTGCTGGCCGCGCTGGTCGCGGGGCTGGTCGCCGTTCAGCGCTATTACGACAATCGCGGGCCGGGCCGCGTGAAGTTGCTGAGTTCCCAAACCGTCGCGCTGGCCGATTGGATCCGGAACCAGGTGGCGCCCGAGGCGCGCCTCGGATTCGCGGGGCCGGTCGGCTACAACTGCGGTGCGGGCTACGTCGCCTATCTGCCGATCCTCGCGCAGCGCGAGATGATGGCGGACGACTACTACGGATTTCCGAAGGGCATGGTCGCGGGCGATTATCCGCCGGCGCCCTACCGCCGGGACCTGGCGTCGTTTCTGGCGTTTTCCGGCGCCTACGGCATCACCCATTGGGCCGTCGTGCCGTCCGCGCGGGAAACGCGGCGGTTTTTCCGCGCGCATCCGGAGGCGTTCGAATGCGTGCGGCGAAAGGCGGACGCCGAGGTGTATCGCCTCCGAGACGCCGCGGCGCCGTCGCGGTTCCTGGTCGGCGCGGGGCGGGTCGAGGCGCGGCCGAACCGCCTGCGGGTGTTTCTCGACGATCCGGCGGCGCGCGCGGTGATCCGCTACAACTGGCGCGACGGCCTCGTCTGCCGGACGCCGGGCGCGACGATCGCGCCGCACGCCGTGGACGAGCATCTGCGCTTCATCGCGATCCAGCCGGGCGGGCATTCGCCGGTGGAGATCGGCTATCGGCCGCGGGCGGCGCCGACGCCGCCGAACTTCGACGGGTATTTCCACCATTGAGCGCGCGCGTCCAACCGAACGCATGGACCGCCGCGTGGGCGCAGGGCGTCGTGTGGGCGTTCGCGGGCGTGGCCATCGCGACGGAAGTCCTGTCGGCGTTCCGCGCGCTCGACGCGTTCCACGTGCGGATCCTGTGGGCGCTGGGGGCCGCCGCGGTTGGCGCGGGGCTCGCGTGGCGCGGCCGGCGCCGTCCGGCCGTCGCGGCGCCCGACCCGCCGGAAGCGGAGCGGGGCTTGGGCTGGGTGCCGGGCGCCCTCGCGTTCCTGCTGGGCGCGACGCTCGCCGCCGCGCTGCTGTATCCGCCCAACACGTGGGATTCGATGACCTACCACATGGCGCGGGTGGTCCACTGGATCGACCAGCGCAGCGTGGCGTTTTATCCGACCGCCTGCGAGCGGCAGAACTACCAGATGCCGTTGGCCGAATTCGCCATCCTGCATCTGCAATTGCTGGTCGGTTCGGATCGCCTGGCGAACCTCGTCCAGTGGATCGGCTACGCGACGAGCATCGCCTTGGCCGCCCTGATCGCCGGGGAATTCGGCTTGGGACGCGCAGGCCGGCGAGCGGCCGCGCTGGTCGCGGCGACGGTGCCCATGGCGATTTTGCAGAGTTCCGGCACGCAGAACGATCTGGTGGTGGGGTGTTTCGCGCTGTCGTTCACCTGGCACATGTTGCGGCTGCGGCGGGATTTCACGTGGGACGCCTGGGTCGGCGCGGGGCTGAGTCTGGGCTTGGCGCTGCTGGCGAAGGGCAGCGCGTATGCGTACGGCGCGGCGCTGGGGCTGGCGTTGGCCGGGCCCGTGTTGCGCGCGGCGGGGAGCGGCCGCGGCGCCCTGCGGCGTGCCGGTGGACTCGCCGCGGCGGTCGGCCTGGCGCTGGCGCTCAACGGCGGCGTCTACGCGCGCCATTTCGCGCTGTACGGCGTGCCGCTGGCCAGCGGCGCCGATCGCTACTGGGTGCAGGACGTCGCGCCGCGCGCGCTGCTGGCGGGCGTGCCGAAAAACCTCGCGCTGCACTTCGGCACGGCCGCGCCGCGGCTCAACGAAGCGGTCCTGCGGGCGTGTCGGCGCGCGCTGGGCGGACAACTGGACAATCCGCGCACGACGTGGCCGGGCGCGAAATTCGGCGTCGTCGCCTACAGCCGCCACGAAGATCTGGCGGGGAATCCGCTCCACGTCTTGCTGGCCGGATTCGCGCTGGCCTGGGCCGCGTTCCGCGGGCGCCGGCTGCCGCCGGGCGCCGGCGCCTACGTCGCGGGCGTGGCGCTCGCCGGCCTGCTGTTCGCCGTCGGCTTCAAGTGGCAGACGTGGGGCAGCCGCCTGCAGACGCCGCTGTTCCTGCTGGCCGCGCCCGCCAGCGCCTTGGCGCTGGCCGCGCCGCAACGGATGCCCGGCCGGCGGCTCGCCGGCGCGGCGCTGGCGGCGCTGTTCCTGTACGGCTTGCCGTTCGCCGTGGACAACCGGACGCGCTCCTTGTGGTCCGGGGAATGGTGGCGCGCGCCGCGGCTACACCTCTATTTCGCCAATCGGCCGCACCTCTACCTGAGCTACAAGCGGGCCCAGGCGGCGCTGGCGGCCTGCGGCGCGCGCGACGTCGGCCTGCAGCTGCGCGGCGACGACTGGGAATATCCGTTCTGGGCGTTCGCCGCCGCGCGCGGAAGCCCGCTGCGGTTTCGGCACGTGGGCGTGGTCGAACGTTCGCGGATCCTGCAAACGAACGCGGCGCCGCCGGAGTGCGTCGTGGCGACGCGCGACGCCGCGGCCTGGAAGGCCGCCGGCTACGTCGAATTGTATGGCGATCGCCAGCTCCGCGTGCTAAGGAAACCCGCGCAACTTCCGGAGGAGCCGGCGCCTGGGCGGCCGGCTCGCGACGATGGACAGAACCACGCGACAGATTGAAACGAAGTCGGCGGCGGAGACGCAGGCGCTGGCGGCGGAACTGGCGGCGCAGATGCCGCCGGGGACGGTGCTGTGCCTGCACGGCGACCTGGGCGCGGGCAAGACGTGCTTCGTGCAGGGGCTGGCGAAGGCGCTGGGCGTGCGGCGTCCGGTGGGCAGCCCGACCTTCACGCTGATCAACGAATACCGGGGCCGCCGGCCGCTGGCGCACGTCGATCTCTACCGCATCCGGGGCGCGGGCGACGCGTTCGGGCTGGGGCTGGAGGATTACCTGTTCCATTTCGCCGGCATCGTGGCGATCGAATGGGCGGAACGGGTGGCCGAACTGCTGCCGGACAACTGCTGGCACGTGCGGCTCGAAGCGGGGGCGGAAACCGAGACGCGCCGGGTGACGGTGGACCGACCGGCTTGACGCCGGGGGAATTTCAATCCGGTTCGGCCGGGGCGGCGAGCCAGTGCAGCGCGTCCTCCCGGTTGCGGAAGACGCCGTGGCCCACGGGGTGGTTCTTGAGTTCGGCCATGGATTCGTACATGCGGGCCAGGCCAAAGCCCAAGTCGCTCGGCACCACCAGCGCCGTCTTGCCGCCGGCGCGCCGCGGCGCGAGGGTTTTCGTGGCGGCCAGCACGGTGGCCAGATCGGTCATCTTCGCGGCGTGCATGTCGCTGCCGGTGAAATCCCACAGCGCTTTCGCGGTGCAGGGGCCGGCGTAGAAGTCGCGGAGCGCGCCGACGACGTCCGCGGCGGCGACCGGACCGGTCAAGGTCAGGATCGTCAGGTCGCGCTCGCGATCGAGGCTGGTATGGATCTGGGCCATGGGGATCGAATCGACCATCCTATGTACGCCATCGGCAGGCGGGCGTCAATGCGGCAAGCGGATGCGAACGAAATTTGAACGATCAATCGCCGCCGTTTGCGGCCTCGGCGGCCAGTTCGAGCCAGAGTTCCGGACAACACGTGAACAGCACCGCGCCGGCCAGGGCGGCGCCGGAAGCGGCGTCGATGGCCAGCGCGATCGGCGTGGCCGCGATCCGCACGGCGACGTCGGCGCGCTTGTGCGGGCGGGACTTTTCCACGAGATAGCCGCCGGGCACCGCCTCGCCCGCCAGGTCGCGCCGGGCGCAGTAGGCCTCGAATTCCGCGGGCGTCAGGCGGTCTGCGGCGATCCACGCGCGCGTTTCGGGCGCGGTGGTGTCCCACAGCGCGGTGGTGGCGCAACCCGGACAGAGCAGCAGGAGCGCGGCTCCGGCGGCATGGGCGCCCGCTTTCATGGCGCGCGGGTCGGCGCCCAGGGATTTTTCCGCGCGGCGAGGCGCGCGGCCCAGTCCAGCGCGGCGCGGGTGCTGGCGGGATCGGCGATGCCCTTGCCGGCGATGTCGAAGGCGGTGCCGTGGTCGGGGCTGGTGCGGACGATCGGCAGGCCGAGGGTGAGATTCACGCCGCTTTCGAAGGAGAGCATTTTCATCGGCGCGAGGCCTTGGTCGTGATACATGGCGACGACGGCGTCGAATTGGCCGGCGAGGTGCTGGTGGAAGATCGCGTCGGCGGGGATGGGGCCGGCGACGTGCCAGCCGCGGCGCCGACAGCGGGCGAGGGCGGGGGCGATGACGGTGCGTTCCTCGTCGCCGAGGGCGCCGCCGTCGCCGGCGTGGGGATTGAGGCCGCAGACGCCGATGCGCGCGCGCTTGAAGCCCATCCAGGGCAGGGCGCGGGCCAGCATTTCGACGGCTTCGACGACGGCGTCGGCCGTCAAGGCGTCCGCGACTTTCCGCAGGGGCAGGTGGCGCGTGGCGAGGACGACGCGGATTTTTTCGCCGAAGAGCATCATGGCGTAGCGGCGGGCGCCGGTCAGGCGCGCGAGCAGTTCGGTGTGGCCGGGTTCGCGGATGCCGGCGCGGTGGAAGGCTTCCTTGCTGATGGGCGCGGTGACGATGGCGTCGAGGCGGCCGTTCAGCGCCGCGGCCGCGGCGGACAGGATGTAGGCGTAGGCCGCGCGGGCCGCGTCGGCGCGGACTTGGCCGGGGCGGTCGGCGGGCGGCGGCGCCATGTCGGGATCCCACGTGGCGCGGCGCGGCAGCGGTCCGGCGAGGTCGGGGATCTCGGGCGGCAGCGCGCCGCCGAGGCGCGCGGCGGCGCGTTCCCAGACTTCGCGGTGGCCGATCAGGACGAGACGGCGGTTCGCGGGCTGGGGCTGCCGCGCGGCGCGGAGGGCGACTTCGGGGCCGATGCCGTTGGGGTCGCCGGCGGTGAGGCCGATGGCGAGCGTTTTCACGGGCGCCTCATTCGAAGAGATCGTGGTCGAAGAGCTGCACGTGGTACTTGGCGCGGAGCGCATCGATCCAGGCCTGGTTCAGCCGCTCGAATTCGGCGGCGCGCAGCTTCTTCTCGAGTTCGGGGGCGACTTCGTCGAGCGGGCGCACGCGGGCGGGCTGGCGTTCGACGAGCTGGACGAGGTAGATCGCGCCGCCGATCTCCAGCGGTTCCGACACGTCGCCCGGCGTCAGCGCGGCGACGGCGGCGCGCAGGGTTTCCTGGAGCGTGGCGACGTCGAGGAATTCGCCGTCGTCTTGGAGCGTCGCGTCGGCATCGGCGGCGAAGGCCTGATCGCCGGCGCGGATTTTTTCGCGGGCGGCCGCGGCGCCGGGGCGGGCTTCCGCGGCGGCGCCGGCGAAGGCGAGCGTGCGCAGGCGGACGCGTTCGGGCAGCGCGTAGTCGGCCTGGCGGGCGGCGTAGGCCGTCTGGAGGTCGAGGGGCGTGACGAGGATCTTGGAGGAGACTTCCCGCTGGCGCATGATCTGGACGACGAGCTGGTCCTTCATCTGCTTGTGCCATTCGGCGTAGGTGAGGCGCTGGTCGGCGAGGGCCTTGAGGAACGCGGTGCGGTCGTTGTTGAACTGGTCGTGGATGACGGAGTTGACGTGGTCCTCGACCGCGCGGTCGGGCAAGGTCCCGCCTTGCGCTTCGAAATCGAGCAGGACGAGTTCGGACTCGACGAGGGTGGCGCGGACGCGGGCGTAGGTTTCGAGAAGCTTTTCCTCGAGTTCCCGGCCCGCGTATTGTTCGGCCAAGCGTTCGTGGGCGCCGGCCATGGCGGCGAGGACGTCGCCGACGGTGACGACCTTGTTGTTGACGACGGCGGCGTAGCTGTCGAGCAGGCGGCCGGAGGTCGGCAGGCTGGGCGCGGCGGCGGCGGCGGCGCCGGCGGCGAGCGCGGCGGCCAGGAAAAGGGCGAATCGATTCATGCGCGGCATGATAGGACAAGCCGCCGCGCCGATGCAAGGATGCGGATTGAAAAGCGGGCGGGGATGCCGTAGGGTCGCGGCCGATGAGCAACCTCCACGTCATGCGGGCGGCGCTGGCCGTCGGCTGCGCCGCGTTGGCCGGGACGGCGGCGGGCCGCGACGTGCCCGTGTACCGCGAATGCACGGTGCCCATCGTCTTCTACGACGAGCAGGGAGCGCGCGCCGCGTTCGCCGCCGTGGCGCCGGATCTCGCCGCGCTGCGGACGATCAAGGATGCCCAGGCCCAGGCGGCGCTGCTGGGCAAGGAAGCGGTGGTGGAATTGGATTTCGTGCGGGGCGGTTCCGCGTTCGGCGCCGCCGCGCCCGTGCCCGGCAAATTGATTCCGTTCGGTGCCGAAAACGAACCGCGCCGAAGCAAAAGTTCCAAATCGGATCGGAATTGGCTGGCCAAGAGCCTGGCGTTGCCGAGCTTGGGGCAGACGGAAACCAATGCGGCGCTCGCCGCGCTGTCGACGGACGACGACGAGTCGGGCTGGGGCTGGCTTGCCGACGAAGTGGCGGCCGCGCCGGAAGAGGAAGCGCGGTTGCCGGACGACGTGCTGGCGGACGCCCAAGAAGCCAATCCGCTGGAAGCGCAGGAAAAAGCGCTGGCGGCCGCCGCCAATCCATTTCCGGGCGGTTCCGCCGCCGCCCGCCAGAAAACGGAGGCGCCGTCCGATGCCGCCGGGGCGTTTCCGGCGGACGTTTCCGGCCGCGATTTGCCCAGCCGGAGCGCCGCCGCCGAAATGCCGCGCCGCGATTGGACGGAAACCGGCCGCGCCGATTTCGGCGCGGCGCAGGATTACCGCGCGCCTTCCGCCGCCGGCGAAATGGCGCAGACGCGGAAAATCCTCGCCGATTTTTCGGCCGCCGCGCGGCCCGATTTCGCCGCGTTGCGCGATTCCCTGCTGGGCGCCTCCGGCGCCGCTCCGGCGGCGGTCCCGCCGGCCAAGCGGATTGCGCCCGTCCGCGCGGACGCAACGCTCGGCGGCGCGGCGCGGGCTGCCGGCACCGCCGATTTCGGGTTTTCCTCCGGGCGGGGCGCGGCAACGCCATGGCAAGGCGGTTGGAATCCGTCCGCCGGAAGCCGCCGTTCGCTGGCGACGTCGGAAATGCCGGCGCCCGTCGCGACGCCGCCGGCAACCCGTCCCGGCCTCGGCAGCGGCGGCTACAAGCCGGCCTGGGATTGACCGCCCGCCGTCCGGCGGATCCCGAATTCCGCAAAAAATCGCCGTTTTCCGCGCGACTTTCGCTTGACGCTCTCCGTTTTCGCGCCCAAACTTCCAGAAGTGGAAAACGATGCGCCAGGCCGGTTCCGGGCGCGATTTTTCCGTCCGAGGAACGACAGCATGAAGCAGGCAATCTGGGGATTGGTGATGGCCACGGGGAAGTCCGAGCAAATCTCGGCCGAGATCGAAACGGCGTTTCTCTACCTGAACGACCGGCCCGTGCTCGCGTATTCGCTGGCGGCGTTCAACCAGTGCCCCGACGTCGAGGGCATCGTGGTGGTGGTGAGCCGCGAACGGGCGGAGAGCGTGCTGGCGATGGTGCAGCTCTTCGGCTTCGCGAAGGTGAAGAAGATCGTGGTGGGCGGCGCGAAGCGCGCGGCCTCGATGGCGGCGGGACTGGAGCACGTGGACGAGGAGGTCGAATGGGTGTGCGTGCACGACGCGTCGCGTCCGCTGGTCAAGCCGGACCTGATCGCCGAGACCGCGAAAGCCGCGCGCCGCCACGGGTCGGGCGTGGCCGCGACGGAAATTCCGGATCCGGTGGTGGCCGCGAAGAAAGGCGTCGTCGCCGGGCGACTGGATGCGGCCGGCCGGCCGTGGATGGTCCTGTCGCCGCAGACGTGGCCGCGCGCGGCGCTGGTGCGCGCGTATCCGAAAGCGGCGAAGAACCGCAAGAACTACGAGGACGATCTGGAAGCCATGCTGGCGGAAAAAATCGCGCCGCACCTCGTGCCCGTCGCGCCGCCGGCGCTGCGCATCCGCTCCGCCGACGACCTCAAGCCGGTGCTCGCGCTGATGAAATGAACCGCGCGCGGCGGCGCGCGAAAAAATCAAAAACGCTTGGAATAGTATTGCATTTCCGCGCCGTTTGACGCATAAACGCGAACCAGATTGGGAATCTGAACGGAAAAACCCATCTCGAAAAAGAAACAGAAGAACAAGGAGTACTGGTTATGGCGAAGGCGATGACGAAGAGTCAGATTGTGGCCGCGGTGGCGGAAAAGGCCGAGATTTCGAAGAAGCAGGCCGGCATTGCGTTGGAAGCCCTTTCGGCTCTGGCGTACAAGAACGCGAAGAACGGCTTCACCGTTCCCGGCTTGGGCAAGCTGGTGCTGGTGAACCGCAAGGCCCGCATGGGCCGCAATCCCGCCACGGGCGAGACGATCAAGATCGCGGCCAAGAAGGTCGTCAAGTTCCGCGTGGCCAAGGCCGCGAAGGACGCGATCCTCGGCGCCAAGTAATTCATCCCGTTCGGATGATTCCGAAGCCGCGGCGAATGCCGCGGCTTTTTTTTCGTTTTCGGCCGCCGGGCGGCGGAAAACGCGGGAGCAACCGGATCGGGCACAGGGAAACCCGCCGCCTAATCCGAACATAACGTTGAGCGCAAGCATTATTTAATCATACATTTTTACCAATAGGAAATAGCCGACCTGCAATTCGCATTCATGACGGGAAACCGATTTTTCGGAATGCGACGCATGGACCATGGGCGCACAGGCCGCGGCTGGGCAGGACGATGGGCTCTGGCTTGCATCTGCGCGTTCGGGGCGCCGGGGCGGCGGACGGTTCGGCGCAACTGCGCATCGAGGTCGTTTCCGCCTACAACCTGGTGGTGGATTCCAACGGGAGTCGCCCTCGAGCTACGCCTCGCGGTCGGCGTATCTCGGCGCGATCTCCCCAACGACGGGACGAATCCGCTGACGGACGTCTGGGCCTACATCGGCGACAATGCGGCCGGCACGCCGGGCATGTCCATCTTGACCGAGGGCATCTGGTACGACCCGGGCAACGTCGGCGCGGGGGTCGACAACGACGTCGATTTGATTCCCGACCGCAACGCGTGGCTCCAGCCGGTGGGCGTCGCCGACCTGTTCGATCCGTCCTGCTTCCGCCTCGTGCACACCTGTGCGCCGGGCGTTGGCGAGTTCGCGGAAGCCGAATTGCCGGAGTTCGGCTATGCGCCGCCGGATGCGGGCGCGGAAGACGGCTTCGTGCTGCGCTGGAAACGACGCGTCCACCGGGACGACGTCGAACATCGTCTTTCCCTTCCGCACGACTTGGCGGCGTGGCCGGAGGAGGCGACCCAGCTGGAAGAACTCGGCGCCGAACCCGACTCCGGCGGCGTCATGGAAACCGTGCATACGCGGGTGAAACCGGGCGCGGCGGGACGCTCTTTTTACGCAAAGCAATCATAATAAAATCGTAATATTATTGTCTACCAGTTGACTCAATATTATGTATCTATTTACATATAAACATATTATAATATTAATATTATCATAATAATAATGGCGAACAACCATTGATATGCGAGTGGAAATAACATATCTTAAAGGTGTTAACACAATCATAATATTTCGTCGTTGAGCATGGGCCGTAGATGAGTCAAATCGTCCACAACCGAATTTCGCTGGAGCGCCGAATCCGCAGGGTTGGGATTCTGGCGGTCATGTACGCCTGTTTCGCGTGGGCGGAAGCGGATGCGGTGGTGGGTGCCGGATCGGAGGCGACCCTGGCGGCAGCGGCGTCCCGGACCGACGTGGCAGAAGTGCGGGGACTGTGGACAAACGGCGCCGGCTGCGTCGTTTGGCGAACGGGCGGAACATGGGGCACGGCGGGATTCCACGTGTACCGCGTCGATTCGCCTGCGGGCGCCGAAACCCGCTTGACGGAAACGCTGGTGCCGGTGGCGTTCCACGATCCGGCCGCGGCGTATGCGGTGGTCGATCCCGCCGCGGTCGCCGGCGGTTCGGGCCGCTACCGTCTGGAAGAGACGACCCTGGCCGGCGCAACGAACGATTTGGGGACGCATGCGGTCGTGTTTGCGCCGGCGCCGGCCGGCGCGGCGCGTCCGGCGCCGCGCGCGAAAAGCGCGCCGCGCACCGTCGGCACGTCGTCCGTGCTGAAGATCCGGCTGCGCAACGAAGGCATCTACGGCATCGATCTGGCCGCCATCGCGAGCGGCCTGGGGCTCGCCGTCGAAGACGCGCAGGACTTGGCGGCGGCGAACGGTTTGCGGGTGACCCTCCAGGGCGCGCCGGTGCCGACGCTCTACGACGCCGCGCGCGCGCGGCTGGTGTTCTACGGGCAGGCATCCACGAATTGGTATGCGCGGGACAACGCCTATCTGGTTTCCGCGGGCGCGGGCAGCGCCATGCCCCGGCGCGCGCCGGGCGCGACGCAGGGCACGTCGGCCGTGCCCGCGCAGGTGCGCGGCGAAGAGGACGTGTTTCCGTTCGACGGCGCGGTGGTGCGGCCCGCCGACTTCTATTATTGGAATTTCGTGATCAGCACCACCAATCCGGCTTCGAACCAAGTCGCGTTCGCGCTGGATCTGCCCGGCCACGACGGGGGCGCGTGGACGCTGAAGGTGGACGTGCAGGGCTGGTCGAAGACCACCGCGTTCAATCCCGACCACCGCGCCGAATTTCGCCTGAACGGCACGGCGGTCGGCACCCTCGAGTTCGACGACCAGAACGCGGCGACGGCCGTGCTGGCGGTTCCGGCCGGGGTGGCGTCCAACGGCGCCAACGTGCTGACGGTCCGCGGCGTGCTGACCAACGCAAGCCAGTACAGCTATTTTGTCGTGGACGGCGCCACGGCGGAATACCGGCGCGATCTCGCGGCCAGCGCCGGCCCGGCGCAGGTGCGCGCCGGCGGGGCCGCGGCGTTGTCCGCCGCCGCGTTCGCGAATCCGCTCGTGCTGGCGATGGACGAGCAAGGCGCGCCGACTTGGGTCGCCGATGCGAACGGGCAGTTGCCGGACAAGGCGTGGGCAACGGCGACGACGAACGAGCGTTTCGCGGTGATCGAGGCGGACGCGGTGCCGTTGCTGGCGCCGGAACCGGCGGCGGCGAACGCCTGGTTCCTGGCGGCGACCAATCGCATCGATTATCTGGTGGTGGCGCCGCGCGCCCTGACCAACGCGGTGCAGGAACTGGCGGATTACCGCGCGAGCCAAGGGCTGCGCGTCGGCGTGGCCGTTTTCGAGGACCTGTGCGACCTGCTGGCCGGCGGCCTGCGCACCCCGGAGGCCATTCCCGCGCTGGTGCGGCGCGCGGCGACGACGTGGCCGGAGTCGCCGCGGATGCTGCTGCTGGCGGGCAACGGACATTACGACTATCTCGAATCCATGGGCACGGAAACGAATCATCTGCCGCCCATGCTGTGCCAAACCTACGATGGCCTGTTCGCGGCGGACGAACTGCTGGCGGACGCCGGCGGCGACGAATTGCCGGACGTGGCCTTCGGACGGTTGCCCGCCTGTTCGGCGACGGAACTGGCGGCGATGATCGCGAAGATCGAAGCCTACGAAGCGGATTTCGGCGCCGCCTGGCAAAACCAACTGGCGTTCGCGAACGACCGGGCGGATGCCGCTGGCAATTTCGCGGCGTCGATCGCGCAATTCACGAATCGGGTGCAAAGCCCGTTTGCCGTGTCCGCCCGGATCAATTTGGACACGACGGCGATCGCGACGGCGCGCACCGCGCTGTTCGGGGCGTTCAACGCCGGCGCGGGCGTCTTGACCTACTCGGGGCACGGCACGAGCGTCAAATGGAGTTCGCAGGGGTTGTTGACGGCCGCGGACGTCGCCGGCCTGACGAACGCGCGCACGCCGTTCGTGGCTTCGCTCTGCTGCCTGGCGGGTCATTTCGAGGCGCCGGCGGTGAACAGCTTGGCCGAACTGCTGATGCAACGGCCGCAAGCCGGGGCCGTGGCGGTCTGGGCGTCGTCCGGCCTGCCGCTCAATGGACCCGAGACGGACATGGGCAATGCCTTTTTCCGCCAAACGTTGCAGGAACGCGCGGGGCCGCTGGGCCGGGTGCTGCTGCAAACGCGCCGGGCGCTGCCGGGCGACATGTTCACGCGGAATTCCTACCTCACCGCCAATCTGCTGGGCGATCCCGCCTTGCGCCTGCTGGACGACGATCCGGCCCTGGCGACGAATTCGCCGGCGCAGGTGCAGCTGGGCGATCTCGCGCAGACGTACGATGCCGCGCCGCACGCCGCGACGGCGACGACGTTGCCAACGGGTTTGGTGGTGCGCTGCACATATGCGGGGGAAACGACCCCGCCGACGTGGCCCGGGTGCTATGCGGTGACGGCGACGGTAGTCACGGCTTATTGGGAAGGCCAGGCGACGGGCACGCTGGTCGTGGCGAAGATGCCGGCGACGGTGACGCTGGCCGCAGACGATCTGGAACGGACCTACGACGGCGCGCCCAAGCCAGTGGCGGCAGCCGCGACGCCCACCGGGCTCGCCGTGCGCGTGACCTACGCCGGCGGGACGAATCCGCCGACGGCGCCCGGCGCCTACGTCGTGGTGGCCGAGGTGGACGATCCGGTCTGGGGCGGCGCGGCGACGGGCACGCTGGTCGTGGCGAAGGCGCCGGCGACGGTGGCGCTGGCCGAAGGCGATCTGGAACGGACCTACGACGGCGCGCCCAAGCCGGTGGCGGCGGTCGCGACGCCCGTCGGACTCGCCGTGCGCGTGACCTACGACGGCGGGACGAATCCGCCGACGGCGGCCGGCGCCTACGTCGTGGTGGCCGAGGTGGACGATCCGGTCTGGGTCGGCGCGGCAACGGGCACGCTGGTCGTGGCGAAGGCGTCGGCGACGGTGATGTTGGGCGATCTGGAACAGGAGTATGACGGCACATCGCATCCGGTGACGGCCGCAACCGCGCCAGGCTCGTTGGCCATGGACCTCCGCTACGACGGTGCGGCAGACGCGCCGATCGCCGCCGGTTCGTATGTCGTGTCGGCGACGGTGGACGATCCCAATTGGCAGGGTGCGGCGACGGGCACGCTGATCGTTGCGCGCGGTCGCCAGACGATCGATTTCCCGCCGCTTGCCGACCGGATGACGACGGACGAAATGGAATTGTCGGCCACGTCGTCCAGCGGCTTGCCGGTGACGTTCGCGTTGGATGCGGGGCCCGGGTTTCTCACGAGCGGAACGACGCTGTTGTTCATGGAGGCGGGCACGGTGGTGATTTCGGCTCGCCAGGAAGGCGACGAGAACTGGTTTCCGGCGGAAAACGTGGTGCGCACGTTTGCGGTTGCCTGCGAATTTCCCGTTCCGGAAGTCAGCGCCTCCAGCGTTTTTGTTCACGAAAGCGGAGAAGGGCGTTTCCACGTTCGGTTGAGGAACCCGCCGCCGATCGCGTTGACGGTTGCCGTGGCTCGCGCGTGGGGCAGCCCCGATCTGACCGTCAAAAGCGGCGCGAACCTCGTGTTCGAATCCACGAACTGGGACGCATACCAGACGGTGACGCTGGAAGCGGCGGCCAGTGAAATGGGCATTGGCGCCAAGGCCGTTTTTCGGATTTCGGCGGAGGGATTTTCGGACGTGCGCGTGCTGGCAACGGTGTTGGAGTATGGCGGAGAACCGAACTTGGCTGCGGCCGAAAACGGCGCGACGATCGTCGGGACGCAGGCGACCTCCGCGGCGCTTGCCATCGATGGTGTGCATTGGGATTCCGCGGCGCTTGCCGCGGTGTGTTGGACGTGCGCGCCGCCCGGTTCCTTGACGGTGGAGATGTGCGACACGAACCTCGTGGAGTTCATTCGCGTGCTGAACGGCGATTGGTCGCATGCGCCCCAGCGGTATCGGCTGGAAGGTTCGCTGGACGGCACGCAGTGGCAGGTGCTGGCGGATGCGAGCGCGGAGGAGCAGGGCGGGTGGAACGAGTGGCAGCTGGAACAAGTGCTTCGTTACGTGCGGCTGACGGCGTTGTCCAATGCGGCAGGCCCCAACGCGACCTTTGCCGAGCTGGAAATCTATGGAGATCCGTGGCGCGCATATCCGGCGGAAGTGACGTTGGGCGCTCTGGACCAGGTCTACGACGGCCTGCCGAAGAGTGCGACGGCCACATCGGATGTGCCCGACCTGGCGTTTGCGATCACCTACGACGGAGCAACCAATCCGCCGACGGCGGCCGGCACCTACGAAGTGGTTGCCGCAGTGGTCGGAATCGATTATTACGGTGCTGCCACGGGCATGCTGCGGATCGGCCGCGCCGACCAAACCATCGATTTTCCCGCGCCGGGCAATCCCCTCCAGTCCGAAACCGCGGCGCTGGCCGCGACGGCGGCGAGCGGCCTGCCGGTTTCGTTCGCGGTGGTGGCGGGTCCGGGCGCGATCGAAAACGGCACGACGCTGGCGTTCACGGGCGCCGGCGACGTGCGCGTGGCGGCGACGCAGCCGGGCGACGCGAACTGGAACGCGGCGCCGCCGGCGACGCAGGTCTTCCGCCGGCTGGCGGCGGCGATCGACGTCGATCAAGTCCGCGTGCGGGAAAACGGCGAAGGCCGCTTCTTCGTGCGGCTGTCCGAAGCGCCGACGGCGGCGGTGGTCGTGGCGATCGCCCGCGCCGGCGGGACGGAAAACCTGACCATCAAGAGCGGCGCGACGCGGAGCTTCACGGCCGCGAACTGGGACGCGTGGCAAGCGGTGGTGCTCGAGGCCGGCGACGACGCCGGCGCCGAGAGCGAAGCGGCGACGTTCCAGGTGGCGGCGCCGGGATTGGCGGCGCAAACCGTGGCGGCGACGACGCTGGACGACGACCTCGGCGAGAATCTGGCGTTGGCGTCGGGCGGCGCGACGATTGCGGGCACGCGAGCATACCAGGCGGCGCAGATGATCGACGGCGTGCACACGTCGAGCGCGAACTACGGCTACACGGTGTGGACAAACGATCCGCCGGGCACGCTGACGTTGGACCTGCGGGCCGCGGCGATCGTCTCGCGGGTGCGCCTGCTGGGCTGGGATTGGACCTACCGCACGCAGCGCTATCGGATCGATTCGTCGTGCGACGGCACGAATTGGCTGACGTTCGCGGATGCCGGCGGGACGGATCGCCACGGCTGGGACGACTGGGGCGCGACGAATGCGACGCTGCGCTATCTGCGGTTCGTCGGGCTGGGCGATTCGGCGGGCGTCTACCAGCCGGTCGCGGAGTGGGAAGTGTACGGCGAACGCCCGCCCATGCCGGGCACGGAGATTTCGGAAGACGCGATCGGCGTGCGCGAAGCCGGCGAAGGCCGTTTCTTCGTGCGGCTGGCCGCGGCGCCGGCGGGCAGCGTGGCGGTGAGCGTGGCTTGGGATGGCGGCAGCACGAATCTGACGGTGAAGAACGGCGCGACGCGGAGCTTCACGGCCAACAACTGGAACGCCTGGCAGGCGGTGACGCTGGCCGCGAACACCGACGCGAATGCCGCCGCCGAGACCGCCACGATCCGGATTTCGGCGCCCGGCGCGGCGGACCAGTTCGTGACCGCGACGACGCTGGACGACGACGTCGGCGAAAATCTGGCGTTGGCGGCGGGCGGCGCGACGATTGCGGGCACGCGGGCGTATCAAATGGCGCAGGTCATCGACGGCGTGCACACCTCGAACGCCAACTACGGCTACGCCACGTGGACGAACGATCCGCCCGGCACGCTGACGTTGGATCTGCAGGCCGAGCTGGCCGTGACCCGCGTGCGCTTGCTGGGTTGGGACTGGGTGCCGCGCGTCCAGCGCTACCGGATCGATTCGTCGCCGGACGGCACAAACTGGCTGACGCTGGCGGACGCCAGCGGGGAAGACCACCACGGGTGGGACGATTGGCCGGCGACCAACGGCGCCATCCGCTACCTGCGCTTCGTCGCGCTGTCCAATTCCGCGAACGCCTACGTGTGCGTCGCCGAATGGGAAGTGTGGGGCACGCCGCCGCCGGCCAAGCGGATTCGCGAGCCCGCCGGGCTCAAGACCGTGGCCGCGGAACCGGAATTCCGCGACGATCCGGAGCCGTTCCCGCTGGCAGTGGCGACGAGCGACGACGGCCCGGAACGCACCAACGGCTGGGCGGCGGTGGATGGCGACACCAACACGCTGTGGGCAGGCCGCGCCGGCGCGGAGGGTTGGTACGTGGCCGTCAGCTACGATTCGCCGCTGGTGCTGACCAACGTGGCGGTCGATCTGGCGGCAGGTTCGCTGGCGCGCTTCCGGTGCCTCTACAGCCTCGACGGCGCGGATTGGCGGGAATGGCCTGCCGACGCGGCGCGCGAACCGGTCGAAGCCAGCGTCCTGTGGCTGCTGTTCCGGAGGGAACCCGGCGTCGAAGCGGTGCCGCGGATCATCGAAATCATGCCGCAGTTGCAGCGCTGAACCGCGCCGGGCGGGGGGGTCAAGGCTCAGCGGCCGGGGCGGGGACGTGGATGGGGCGTTCGAGCAGCTTCTTGGGCTTGGCGGCGGCGTCCTGCAGGATTTGGCCGGCGAAGACGTGGATCGTGTAGCCGTAGTAGGTCGTTTGCCGGCCGGTTTCGCGCAGTTCCTGGGCGCGGCGGCCCTGGGGCACGACGTAGGTGGCGCCGATCGGCAGGCTGCGGCGGTCGGCGAAGGCGTTGCGGAGCGGGACGGGCGACGGCGTGACGATGGCGCGCGTCGGCCGGACGTCGTCGGTTTGATCGGCGTCGTAGAACGTGACGTAGACTTGGATGGCCGCGTTCTTGAAGAGCTGGGCGTCGGGCGCGAGTTCGAGCGTGGCGTTCAGCACGCGCATTTCGGCGATGTCCGCGTCCGACGGCATTTTCTGGACGTCGGGATTCAGGATGGCGACGTTGCGGGGCAGGTGGCCGGCGTCGGAGACGGCCGGCGTTTGCAGGATCTGGGACTGGAGGGCTTGGAGTTCGGCCAGGCGGCGGCGTTCCTCCAGCGCTTGGGCGCGGAAGGGCGAATCCGCGGCAGCGAGGCCGAGGATCTGCGACCAGCGCTGCTGGGCTTCGTCGAGGTTGCCGCGGGCTTCCAGCAGGCGGGCGTGTTCGACGTGGGCGGGCAGGAAACCGGGGAGATTCTGGTGGATTTGGTTCAGGAGCCGCAGGGCGCGCGCATAGTCCGCGAACTGGGCGGCGGCGACGGCTTCGGCCAACAGGCGCTGGGCTTCCGCAATGACGGGGTCGGCCGCGGACACGGGCGGCAGTTCGACCAGGACGGCGTTGGTGTCGGCCGGCGGAAAATCGGCTTGTTCGAGCACCTCGGCGATCTCCGGCGGCGGATTGGTGGCGGTCGCGGCCGCGCCGTTGGTGGGGCTCGTTTCGGTGCCGGGCATCACGACGACGGATTCGTTGGCCGCCGGAGGGGCGTCCTTGCCGTCCTGCGTCTTCTTTTCCGCTTCGAGGGCGGCGCGGATTTCCGCGGCGCGGGCTTGGTCCGCCGATTCGGTTTCCGGCCGGATGAGGCGGATGGGCCAATCGACGAGAAACGCCAACAGGCCCACTTCGGCGGCAAGGATGGCGACGGCCAAGAGGCCGGCGAGGGGCTGCAGGACGCCGGCGCTTGGACGCAACCGCTTGTGGGGCGCGATGATGTCTTGAAATTGGATGCGGGTCTGGCCGACTTCCAGCACGTCCTCGTGGGCGAGCCGGACGGGGTCGAGCACGGGGCTGCCGTTGCGCAGGACGGGGTGTTCCGGCGCCAGACTGGCAAGGAAAACGCCGGATCCGCGCTCTTCGAAGCGGGCATGGCGCGGTTGGAGCGTCGCGTCGTCCGGCAACAGCAGGTGGCATTCGGGATGGTGGCCCACCAAGGTGACGGCTTGGCGCACCATGAGGCGCTTGCCCGCGTAGCGACCGGATAGAAAAACCAACCTATACATGCCGCGGCCAGTGTGCGGGATGCAGCCGGGATTGGCAATGCCGAATTCGGCCGTGGCGCCGCCGGCCGCGCGCGCGGCGGATTTTTCGGCGCGGCCGCGGAATCCGGTTGCTTGGCGGGCGCGGCGAGGATAGGATGCGAGACTGAAAATGGTTAGGAATTTCTAGGCATGGCCACGGCGTGGATCACCGGCGTTTGTTGGCGGCAGAACCGTCTGGAATGGACGGTGTTGCGCCGCGCCAAGGAGGCGTGGGAAATCGCCGGCCAAGGCCAGGCGGAAGCGCCGGCCGAAGGCGCCGAACCCCGGCTGCCGGCCGCCGCGCTCAAGCCGCACCTCAAACGCTTCAAGGGCCGGGTGGCGCTCGCGCTGCCGACGGACCGCGCACTGCTGCGCGTGGCGCTCCTGCCGAGCACCGAGGCGGCGGAACTGCGCGGCATGGCGGAACTCCAAACGGACAAGTTTTCTCCGTTTCCGGTGGAGACGGTGGCGGCCGGTGCGGAAACCTTGGCGGCGGCCGGCACGTCCGCGCTGGTCGCGATGGCGGTGGTGCGCCGCGAAGACGTGGAGGCCGTGGGCCAGGCGTTCCAAGGCGCCGGCGCGCCGCCGGACGTCGTGGACGTGGCGGCGCTGGGCTGGTGGTGGGGCCTGCGGCGCAGCGGCCAGCTGCCGGCGCACGGCACCCAGATCGTGCTGCGCGCCGAAACCGCCGGCCTGGAAATGCTGGTGGTGCGCGACGGCTCGCCGCTGCTGTTCCGCGCCTTGCCGGATCCGGCGCCGGATCCGGCCGACGCGGCCGCCCAAGCCGCTTGGCTGGACGAGTGCGCGGAAGAAGTGGCCGATTCCCTGACGGCGCTGGAAACGGAATGGGGCGCCGCGGGCGCGCCGACGCTGCACGTGTTCCGCGCCGCGGACGTGCCGGCCGACGGCGCCGAACGGATTCGGAAGGCGCTCGGGCTCGATGCCTTGTTCGCGCATGCCCTCGAAGAACTGCCGACGATTTCGGAAGGCGTCGCGCGGCGCCTGGCCGAACCCGCCCAGCCGCTGGCGCTGGATCTGGCGCCGGAAGCCTGGCGCGCGGCGGACGCGGAACGCCGCACCCGCCGGCGCCTGCTGCGGTCGGCCACGATCTTCGCGACGACCTGGCTGCTGGCAATCGGGGTTTTCCTGACGCTGCTGAACGTGCGCCGCGGAAGCCTGGCGCGCCTGCAGGCGCAGGTGGAGGAAATGGAAGGCCCGGCGCTGGAAATCCGCAAGCTGCGGGCCAAGGTCCGGGATTTCGCGCAGTACGCCGACCGCTCGCACTCCGCGCTGGAGTGCCTGCGCGCCGTGGCGACGACGCTGCCCGAAGGGGTGGAGCTGACGTCCTACGTCTATCGCAAAGGCGCGTCCCTGGCCCTCCGCGGCGAAGCCGACGCGCCGGACAAGGTCTATGCGTTCAACCAGGCCTTGGAGCAGACGAGTCTGTTCCCCGAGGTGAAATCCGAGGGCATCAGCACGCGCAACACCCCCCAGGGGCCGAGCTCGCAGTTCGGCGCGACCCTCGTGTTGCCGGGCGGCGGCGAGGAGGGCGCGCCATGAAGATCGCCGCGCGCGAACTGAACCTGCTGGGACTCACGCTGGCGGTGCTCCTGCTGGCGCTGACCTATCTGGCGCTGAAGTCGAAATTCCAGGAATGGGCCGATTTCCGCGCGCAACGCGAGGATCTGCTGGCGCGGCAGGAGGCGGCCCAGCGGCTGCTGGACAGCCGCGCGGACGTGGAAGCGCGGCTGGCCGAGTTCCGCCAGGGCTTGCCCGTCTTCGCCGCCGGCAAGAAGGCGGAGTCGGAGCTGCTCCAGGGACTCGAGAAAATGGTTGGCCAGCACAACCTGACGTTGACGCGCCGCGAGGCCGACGCGGAACGGCAGGCGGGGGACCTGTACGAAACCGCCGTCACCTGCTATTGGGAGGGCGAGCTGGAGGCGCTGGTGAATTTCCTCTACGCCCAACAGTCGCAAGGCGCGGTGTCGGACGTGCGCGCCCTGTCCGTGCAGCCCGCCGGCGGCAAGGACGTGCCTGCCGGCCGCCTCAAGGGCACTTTCACGATCGATTACGCCTACCGCCGGGAGCCCGCCGCCCCGGAAAACAAGCCCGAACCTGCCGCTCCCGCGCCGGCGGAAACGGAACAACCCTAATGGAACGCCCATGACGTCCACCCGCTCAAATTCCTTCCTCCGCGGCGTGACTTGGCTGTTGGCCGCCGCCTTCCTCTGCGCCACGCTGCCCGCGCCGGCCTTCGCGCAGGACGTGCCCGCGCCGGAAATGCCGGTGCCGGAGGCGCCCGCGCCGGACGTGATCGCGGCCCAGGAGGCCCCGCCGCCGGAGGCCGCGCCCGCCGCTTCGCCCGCCGATGCGGCGCGCGAACGCATCCGCCAGTTGCGCGCGGCGCGCGCCGCCGGCACCGCCGTCGCGCCGGAAACTCCCGGCCAGATCAGCATGGAGGCGTCCACCACGGCCGACGGCGAGCAGGTCTATTCGCTCAACATGAAGGACGCCCAACTCGACGTGCTCCTCGACCGCTATTCCGAACTCACCGGCCGCACCATGATCAAGTCGCCCGACGTGGCCGGGAAAACCTTCACCTTCAAGGCCCAGGAAAAACTGACCCGCGCCGAAATGATCCAGGCCATGGACAGCCTGCTCTCGATGAACCAGCTCGCGCTGGTGCCCTTGGGCACCCGCTTCTACCGCGTCGTGCCGATCGACCGGGCGCCCACGGAGGGCCTCGTGATCCAGCGGGGCGAAGCCGAAGGCGACGCGCTCGAAAGCGACGCGCTGGTCAGCCAGCTGGTCGGCCTGAAATACCTCGAGATGGAGGACGCCTTCAACGTCGTCAAGGAACTGCTCCACGGCTTCGGCAAGGTCCAGCGGTTCGACCGCATCAACAGCCTGCTGGTCACCGAGACGTCCACCAACCTCAAGCGCATCCTGGAAATCCTCGCCATGGTGGACCAGCCCACCGAGCTGCGCGTGGAAACGCGCGTCTACGAAATCCAGCACGCCAAGGCGGCGGACATCGCCCAGCGCCTCGAAGCGCTGGTCACCGACAGCCAGGGCGAGAAGAAGGACGAAGTGGCCCAGGTCGCGCAGCCGGCGACGGCCGCGCGCCGCACGCCCAGCATGATCCGCGCCCGGCAGCCGGTCGCGCCCGAAGCCGCGCCCGCCGCCGCGGATTCCGCGGCGGCCATCGAAGCCGCCATGGCCGAAAAAGGCATCATCTCGGGCAAGGTCAAGGTGCTGGCCGACGAGCGCACCAACATCATCATCGTCATCTCGCGGCCCTCGAACTTCACGTTCTTCGACAAGATCGTCGCCGTGCTCGACCGGCCCGTGGATCCGGAAGTGATCGTCCAGGTGCTCGCGCTGGAATTCGCCGATGCCGAGGAAATGGCCGGCCTGTTGAACGACTTCATCGGCGCCGCGAAGGCGGAATCCGAAACCGCCGCCAAGACCGGCGAGGCCGCGGAGGGGGAAGCCACCGACACCCGCGCGAAGGCGCTGGAGGATTTCGTCCGGGCGCGCGCGGCGGCGGCGGATCGCGTGCGGCAGGCCGCGGGCGAAGAGGCGGCCAGCAAGATCGGCCAACTGTCCGCCAACACGAAGATCCTGGCGGACAAGCGGACCAACACGCTGCTGCTGATGGGCACCAAGGGCGACATCGCCGCGCTGCAGGAGATCGTCAAGAAGGTCGACATTATGCTTGCCCAGGTGCTGATCGAGACGGTCATCCTGGAAGTCAACCTCAACAACAACACCGCCTACGGCGTGAGCTGGCTGCAGAAGTCCATGACCGCCTACAACCAGCGCACCGCCGGCGCCAACGGCGGCGTCAGCCTCCGCGAACCCATCGCCTCGTGGGGCGGCAACTTCGGCGACAACACGTTCTCCTCCGTGGCGGGCGACACCGTCACCCGCGCCGTCGCCGGCGGCACGGGCCTGAGCTACTACTTCACCTTCGCGGATCTCAACATCGACGCGGTGCTGAAGATGCTGGCCACCTCGAGCGAAGGCCGCGTGCTGGCCACGCCCGTGATCCTCACCACGGACAACACCGAGGCCAGCATCATGAGCGGCCAGCAGATTCCCATCCGCACCGGCGACACGACCTCCGGCGGCACCATCCAGTCGGACTACGAGTACAAGGACGACGGCATCCAGCTGAAGGTCAAGCCGCGCATCAATCCCTCCCGCTACGTGACCCTGGAAATCACCCAGTCCGCCGACACCCTGGGCGAAAGCGTCGACGTGGGCAACAACGGCAAGATGACCTCGATCAACAAGCGCGAGATGACGGCTTCGGTGTCCGTGCCCAGCCGCTCGACGATCGTCCTCGGCGGCCTCGTCCAGACGGATTACCAGAATTCCAACACCCGCGTGCCCATCCTCGGCAGCCTGCCGCTGCTCGGCGCCTTGTTCCGCAGCGAGGACACCACCCGCCACCGCACCGAACTGCTGGTGCTGATCACGCCCTACGTGCTGATGACGCCCGCCGAGGCGCGCGCGGAGACCGAACGCCTGCACCACGCGTCCAACGTCGCGGCCGAAGATTGGTACCGCGGCTGGTCGGACAGCTCCCTCGCGCCGTTCTCGCCCCAGAAGATCCGCGAAATGCAGCAGGAAACGCGCGGCGCCCGCCGCGCCCAGCTCAAGGCGGCGGAAGGCGCCGCGCCGCCGGTCGCCGTCATCGAGCCGGCGGACGCCATGCCCAAGCCCGCGCCCGACGCGCAGGACCCCGCGACGTTCGGCCGCGAGATCGAGCGCGCCATGAGCGGCCAGGCGGATGCCGCCGCCCCCGCGGCGGAACCGGCCCCCGCCAGCCCCCTGCCGGCGCCGGAAGAACCCACGGCCACCGCGCCGTACGCGTTCGATCCGGCCGTGCCCGCCGCCCCGGCCGAAAAGCCGGAGCCCGCCGCGGAAAAATCCGCCAAGAAACCCCGCCGCGCCATCTGGGGCGGCAAGAAGTCCAAGGCGAAGGCGGAAGAGCCCAAGCCGTCGATGTTCCCGGCGCCCGAAGCGGTTCCCGCCGCCGCCGAAACCGAACCCGCGCCCGCCGCGGAAAACCCCGGAGGAAATCCATGAGCCAAGATCCCACGCAACTGATCGACACGACGGAAATCCGGGAGGGCGACATCCTGTTCGACTGTCCCTATTGCGGGAAGAACCTCGCGATCGAAGCCGCCGGCGCGGGCCTGATGGTGCCGTGCGTCGGTTGCGGCAAGCCGGTGCAGGTGCCCATTCCCGACTCGTCCACGCCGGAAGCGCCGGTGGCGACCGTGCCGCGGCCCGTCGCGGCCGAAGGCGAAGATCCCCAGGAAACCATCCGGCAGCTCGACGCCGCCTTGACGATGGCCAACCAGCAGATCGATCGCCTGATGGCCGAAAAGGAATCCCTGCAGGAACGCCGGGCCTTCCTGGAACAGATCCGCGTCACCGGCTCCGTGCGCCTGACCCAGGTCGCCCAGGAATTGGCGACGATCCAGGATGCGCTGGATCGCGCCTTGGTGCTGCTGGCCGAAGTCCGGGCGGAAAAGCCCGTGTAGGCGGCGATGGCCGGACCCGCTTCCAGCCGATTGACCGCGCTCCTCGAGGCGACGGGCCTGTTCACGCCCTCGCAGGTCGAGGAGCTGTCCATCAAGCAGCGGGAAAACGACGGCGTCCTGACGGCGACCGTCGTCGCCTTGGAATACGCCCGCGAGGACGCGTTCCTGGCCGCGCTGGCGAAGGCCATGCAGGTGCCGTTCGTGCGGGTGGGGGAACGGCCCATCGCGGGCGAAATCCTCGAAAAAATCCCGACCAAGGCCGTGTTCCAATACAACGTCGTGCCCATCGGCATCGAGAACGGCGCGCTGCGCGTGGCCACCAGCGAACCGTTCCGGCCCGGCTTGGCTGACTCCCTCCGTCTGGCGTCCGGCCTGCGCGTCAAGTTCGCGCTCAGCCCCGCGGCCGACGTCGAGAAGGCGTCCAAGAAATTCTACGGCGTCGGCGCCGACACCCTCGACCGGCTGATCGCCGACAACCAGATCGATCTCGATGCGGAATCCGGCCCGTCCGTCGGCGACTTGAGCAGCCTCGACCAGGAAGCCAGCGTGGTCAAGTTCGTCAACCAGATCATCTGGGAATGCCACCACGACCGCGGCACCGACATCCACATCGAGCCGATGGAAAACGACCTGCGCATCCGCTACCGCATCGACGGCGTGCTGCATCCCACGCCGCTGCCGCCGCAGATGAAGCGGTTCCAGTCCGCCATCATCAGCCGCATCAAGGTCATGGCGGGCATGGACATCGCCGAAAAGCGCCTGCCGCAGGACGGCCGCATCAGCCTCAAGGTCAAGGGCGAGGAAATCGACGTGCGCGTGTCCACCATGCCCACCGTCTACGGCGAAAGCGTCAGCCTGCGCCTCCTGATGCGCTCCAGCGGCATGTACGGCATGGACAAGCTGGGCCTCTTCAAGGACGACGAGGACATCCTCCACCGCCTGATCCGCCGGCCCCATGGCATCCTGCTCGTCACCGGCCCCACCGGCTCCGGCAAGTCCACCAGCCTCTACGCCTGGCTCCACACCATCAATTCCGTGGACAAGCGCATCCTCACCGTCGAGGACCCGATCGAATACGAGATGGCCGGCATCAACCAGATCCAGATGAAGCCCGAAATCGGCCTGACGTTCGCCGTCGGCCTGCGGCACATCCTGCGCCAGGATCCCGACGTCATCATGGTCGGCGAAATCCGCGACCAGGAAACCGCCGACATCGCCATCCGCGCGGCGCTGACGGGCCATCTGGTGTTCAGCACGCTGCACACCAACGACTCCGCCGGCGGCGTGACGCGCCTGGTGGACATGGGCATCGAGCCGTTCCTCGTCGCCAGCTCGGTCGAAGCGCTCGTGGCCCAGCGCCTCGTGCGCCGCCTGTGCCCCAAGTGCAAGCGCCCGTGGAAGGTCGACATGCCTTTCCTCGAAAGCATCGGCTTCCCGATTTCCAAGCTGCTGACCGGCACGATTTGCGAGCCGGTCGGGTGCGAGGAATGCCGCGGCACCGGCTATGCCGGCCGCACCGGCATCTACGAAATCCTGCTCGTCACCGACGCCATCCGGCAGATGATCGTCGAACGCCAGTCCGCCGCCGACATCAAGATGCATGCGCTGGAACACGGCATGCGCACGCTGCGCGTGGACGGCTGGCGCAAGGTGCTCGCCGGCGTGACGACCTTGGAGGAAGTGCTCCGCGTGACGTCGGAGGACGAAGCCTAGGGCGGCGCGAGCCGCGCGGCGGAATGCGATGGCGCAGTTTCGGTACATCGCCAAGACCCGGACGGGCGAACGCCAGGAGGGCGTGCTCGACGCGGCCGACAAGCGCGCGCTGATGGCCCAGCTCGGGCGCCAAGGGCTCGTGCCGATTTCCGTGGCGGACGTGCAGCAGGCCCCGGCGGCCGCGCCGGCCGAGAAGCCGAAGGCCGCCGCCAAGCCGGCGCCGAAGGCCGCGCCGCCGGCCGCGTCCGCGACTCCGGCGGCCGCCCGCCGGAAGTGGTTCCGGTTCGAGAAAAGCGTGCGCGGCCGCGCCCGCATGAAGATGGCGGAGCTGCTGCTGTTCACCAGCGAATTGTCCGACCTGCTGGCTTCGGGCATGACCTTGGGCGCGGCGCTCCACGCGCTGGCCCTGCGCAAGACGGGCAAGGCGCAGGACGCCATCGTGACGGACCTGCGCGACGAAATCGTGTCCGGCGCGAGCTTGTCCGGCGCCTTGGCGCGCTGGCCGGACACCTTCCCGGCGCTCTACGTCAGCATGGTCAAGGCCGGCGAGGCCAGCGGCCAGCTGCCCGGCGTGCTGGAACGCCTGGTGAAGCACTACGAACGCGTGCTGGCCGCGCGCGAAAAGGTGGGCATGGCGCTGGTCTATCCGCTCATCGTGGCGCTGGTCGGCTTCGGCGCGATGGTGTTCATCATGGTCTTCGTGATTCCGCGGTTTTCCGCCATGTTCGAGGAATTGGGCAGCGCGCTGCCGCTGTCCACCCGCCTGCTCATCGGCGTCAGCGCGGGCCTGCTGAAATACGGCTGGGCCCTGGCCATCGGCCTCGTCTTCGCCGGCGCGGCCGTCCGGCGCGCGCTGCGCACGCCGGCGGGCGTCGAATGGAAGGATCGCGTCCTGCTGCGCCTGCCGGTGATCGGCGGCGTCGTGCGCGCCAACGCGTTCGCGAATTTCGCCCGCACGCTGGGCACGCTGCTCGCCAACGGCGTCCAGGTGCTCCAGGCGCTCACCATCGTGGAACACACGGTGGACAACGTCGTCATCGCCAAGGCCATCCGCTCCGCGAAAGAACGCGTGACCGACGGTTCGACGATTTCCCGGCCGCTTTCCCAGGACGGCACGTTCCCGCGGCTGCTGACCGACATGCTGGCCATCGGCGAGGAAACCGGCGACATGAGCGGCGCGCTCGAGCACATCGGCCGCCGCTACGACAACGAACTGGACCGCGCCGTCAAGCTGTTCACCACCATCCTGGAACCGATCATGATGCTGGTGATCGCCGTCGGCGTCGGCTTCGTCGCCATCAGCATGCTGATGGCCGTCTTCCAGCTCACCGGCGGCCTCGACACCTGAGGCGTTCCGCCGGCGCGGCGGCCTAGGCCAACGGCGGCCGCTGGCCGGACCGCTCGAAGTATTTTTGCAGCACCAGCAGGGCGACGAGCCGCTCCCGCGCGGGATTCCGAAAGCGCGCGACGTGGGCCTGGGCGTGGCGCAGGATTTCCCGCGCTTCTTCCGGATGCGCCGCGTAGTGCGCCATCTTTTCCTCGAGGTCGGCATGGTCGTCCGCCAGCAAGACGTAATGCCGGTCGGGCACCAGCCGGCCTTCCATGAACCAGGTCTCGCGGCGCGGCCGGGCCATGAAGCAGAGGGAGTTCGAAGCCAGGATCCACTTCAGGTTGGACGCCACGTCGTTGCCTTCGATGGACAGGACGAATTTGCATTTCAACTGCTCCGCGATCGGGAGGTAGGCCTTGCGCCAGGGAACGGGACTGGTGCCCCGGTGCGCGTGGCCGACGTCGCAGCGCGGATGGTCGTGGTAGCGCGCGAGGAACTGCTTGCGGTTTTCCTGGAACGCGCTGCCGCGCCACACCAGCCGGTCGATCTTGTCTTCGAAGGCCAGCCGGTCTTGCGGAAACACGAAGTGGCGGATTTTGTTGAGGTTGAACAGCACGGAGTTTTCGTTGTCGCCCGCGATGGGCCGCGCCTTGACGAGCGTGGGGCGCGCCGGCACCGCCGTTTCGTCGCCGAACCGATGCAGGAGCCGCAGGTGCGGATCGAAGTAGCGCAGGTATTCGTGCAGATCCATGTAGTAGTTCCGGAAGCCGCGCGCCAAGGTGAACCGGAACGGCGCGACGTCCGGGCCGAGTTCGAACGGCCGGGAAATCCGGTTGCAGTAGTCCACCCGGTCGAAGATCTCCGCGTCGTGTTCCTGCCAGGCGGCGCGGAACAGGTCGTCGAGCCGCCGCCGGCACAGGCCGGCGGGCACGGCGAACCGCAGGAGATTGCGGCCGTAATAGAAAAACCGGGAGTTTTTCCGGCCGGCGTTCAGAATGCTGCCCAGCAGGGGATTCACGCGGCCAGCATGGCGGAGAACGGGGCGAAAAGTCAATCGGCGGCGCGGTCGGTCGGCGGAATCCGGACTTGTCTTTGCCCCTTTTGTGCGGCATTTTACGGCATACAAGATGCCTTCGTACCGGTTACTCGTCGCGGCGACGTCCATCGACCGCTCCCACTTGGCGCTGTTCGCGGGTTTGCGCGAGGCGGGCGTCGAGGTCCGGCTGTTGTTCGATCCCGCCAGCCCGCGGCGGGAGGCCATCTTGCGCGAATTTCCGGAGGCCGGGTTTCTGACCGTGCGCCATCGCCTGGACCTGCGGGCCGTCCGGGAACTGCGGCGGTGCCTCGTCGCTTGGCCGCCCGACGTGCTCTATGCGCCGGACAACCGGCCGCTTTCCGTTTCCCTGATGGCGACGCGGGGCTCGTCCGTGCGCGTCGTCGCCTATCGCGGCACCGTCGGCCATCTCAGCCGCTGGGATCCGGCGAGCTGGATGGCCTACCTCCATCCGCGGCTCGCGCAGATCGTCTGCGTGTCCGACGCGGTGCGGGATTATCTGCGCCACCGCGTCGGCCTGCCGTCGGAACGGCTGACGCGCATCTACAAGGGCCACGATCCGGCGTGGTACGACGGTCCACCGCCTGCGCCTGCCGCGCGCGCCGATTGGGGGCTGCCCGCCGACGCCTTCGCGATCGGCTTCGTCGGCTGCATGCGGCCGGTCAAGGGGGCGGACGTCCTGATCCGGGCGCTGGACCACTTGCCGCCGAATGCGCACGTGCTGCTGGTGGGCGAGGTGGCCGATCCCCGGCTGAGGCCGTTGGCCGAGGCTTCGTCCGCGCGCCGCGGCCGCGTCCATTTCGCCGGGCCGTCCACCAACGTGCTGGGCCTGCTGGATCTTTGCGACGCGCTCGCCGTGCCGTCGGTTTCGCGCGAAGGCCTGCCGCGGGCGGCCATCGAAGCCATGTGTCGCCGCCGGCCCGTCGTCGCCAGCGATGCCGGCGGCCTGCCGGAATTGCTCGACCGCGGCAACTGCGGCCTCGTCGTCCCCGCCGGCGATGCACCTGCGCTGGCGGGCGCGCTTCGGCGGCTGCTGGAGGAGCCCGACCTGCGCCAACGCCTCGCCGCCGCCGGTCGCCGGCAGATCGAGACGAATTTCCACATTCGCGAAACCATCCGCCAGACGTTGGCGCTCCATCAGGCGCTGCTGCTTTCCCGCAGCGCGCCGCCCGCATGACGCCGGACGCTCCAGACCCGCGCCCGATCCTGCCGCTGGATGCCGCCGGCTGGCGCTGGACGCTCGGCCGCCGCGCACCGGATGCCGCGGCGCCGGAAACGCCGGTGACGTTGCCCCATTGCTGGAATGCGGACGAGGAGTGGATCGTCGGATGCCGCCCGCGCCGCGGTTGGGCGACCTACCGCCTCGACGTCGTCGTGCCGCCGTGGGCGCCGGACCGGGACGTGCGCTGGCGATGCGGCGGCTTCCGCGGCGTCGGTCGCGCCTGGGTCAACGGCCGCCGCGTCGGCCGGTTCAACGCCGATTATCTCGGTTTCGATCTGGACGTTGCGGACGCGCTGCGGCCGGGCGCCAATTGCCTCGTCGTGCAAACGAACAATCGCCATTCCCGCGCCATCCTGCCGGGCATTTCCGATCCGGATTTCCACCTGTACGGCGGCTTGGGCGGCGACATGCAGCTGGCGTTCCTGCCGCCGGTCCGCCTGTGCCGCTGCGAATGCCGCGCGACGGTGGACGACGAACGCTCCGGCGACGTGCGGATCGACTTGGGTTTCTTCAATTCCGCCGCCGAACGCGCGACCGCAACCGCGCACGTCGTCGTGCGCGCCCCGGATGGCCAGGTTGCGGCGGAAGCGGCGCCCGTCGAAGTCGTGCTGGCGCCGGGCATGCCGGCGCGGCGCGAAGTGCGCTGCTCCATCGCGGCGCCGCGCCGCTGGAGCCCCGCCGATCCCGTCCTGTATTCCGTTGAAGCGACGTTGCGGCGCGGGATGGAAACGCTGGATCGCCTGGCGTGGACGTTCGGCGTGCGTTCGGCGCGGTTTGCGCCGGGGCAGGGCTTCGTCCTGAACGGCCAGCCGCTGACATTGCGCGGCGTGAATCGCCACGAAAACCTGCCGGGGTTCGGCTTCGCGCTGCCGCGGGCGCTGCACGCCGAGGACGCCCGCCGCATCCGGGATCTGGGCTTCAATTTCGTCCGCCTGTCGCATTATCCCCAGTCGCCCGCGTTTCTCGATGCGTGCGATCGGCTGGGCCTGCTGGTCTATGCGGAATTGTGCTCGTGGAAAAGCGTCGCCGGCGGCCGCTGGCTGCGCGCCGCCGAAGCCCAGCTGGCGCGGATGATCCGCCGCGATCGGCATCACCCGTCGATCGTGCTGTGGGGCCTGGGCAACGAAGGCCGCCACCGCGGGGCGTATTTGCGCCTGCGGGCGCTGGCCCGCGAACTGGATCCGTCCCGCCCGACCATCTACGCCGAAAACCACGCCTATCGCGCCCGCCGGCAGAAAACCGCCGGCCTGACCGACGTGTGGGGGCTCAACTACGAATTCGAAGAATTGGATTTCGCCCGGTCGGCGGCCCCGACCGGTTGCGTCGTGGTCTCCGAATGCGCCAACTTGCCGTATGCCCGGCGCGGGCATGGGGCGGCCGAAGCCCAGCAGGTCGTCCTAATGCGCGACGCGGTCCGGCGCGCCGAAAGCGCCGGACCGGGCGTCGCCGGCTGGACGCTGTGGTGTTTTGCGGATTATGCCACGCCGCGGCGGCAGCGCTGGTTCCGCGAATGCGGCGTGGTGGACGGCTGGCGCGTCGGCAAGCTGGCCGCGGATTGGGCGCAGGCCTGCTGGCGGTCGGAACCGTTCCTGTCCGTGCGCGGCGATTGGTCGTTCGGCGCCGGCGCCCGGCGCCGCCTGTACCTCGCGACCAATTGCACCGAAATCCGCGTGATCTGCGCGGCCGGCGCCGAAGAGACGATTTCCGTCCCGGCGCCGGACGTGGTCGAGCGCGACGTGGTTTTCGATGGCGTGCCGATCCGGTTCGTGGGGCGTCGCGGCGCCGCCGTCGTCGAGGCGCGCCTGGAACCGTGGGACGTTCCCGCCGCGTTCGCCTTGCGTTCCGCGGAAATCGCTCCCGGACTTTTCCGTTGCGCCTTGCAGGTCGCGGATGCGCGCGGCACGCCGGTGCTCGCCTACGAAGGCGAGGCGCGCGTGACGCTGCCGCCGGGCGCGCGCGGCTCGTTGGTCGGCGGCGCGCGACTGCCCGTGCATGCGGGGCAGGCCGCGTTCGTCGTCGAAACGCCGGGCGCCGCGGCGGACGTTTCCGTCGCGTGCGCCCTGGACGATTTTCCGCCGCAAACGATTTCCTTGGCCGGGGGAGGGCGGACGCCGTGAATCTGCGCGTGGCCCATCTGCATGCCAATCCGGGCTGGGGCGGCGGCGAAACCCAGTTGCTGGCGCTCGTGCGGCGGATGCAGGCGCGCGGCCTGTTCGCGGTGCTGGCCACGCCGGCCGGTGGCGAACTCGCCCGGCGCGCGCGGCAAGCCGGCGTGCGCGTGCTCGAATGGACGGAGTCCGCTTCCTCGCGCCGCCAACTGGCCTTGGATCTGGAAGAATTCGGCCTGACGCTCCTGCATGCGCACGATTCCGGCTCCACTTCGCTGGGGCATTGGCTCAAGCGCCGGCTGCGCGTGCCGTTGATCCTGACCCGGCGGATCGCTTCGCCCCTGCGCCGCAATCCGCTGTCGCGCTGGAAATATTCGCCGCGCCGTCTCGACGGCGTGATCGCCATTTCCGAAACCGTGCGCGACGTCATGGTCCGCAGCGGCTATCCCGCCGAACGCATCCGCCTCGCCCCGTCCGGCGTGGACGTCGCGGCGCTGGCGCAGATTCCGGCGGACCCTGATTTCCGCGCCGCCTACGGCGCCGATTTTCTCGTGGGCGGCTTGGGAAAACTGGCGCCCAAGAAAAACTGGATGCTGATGGTGCGCGCGGCCGAGATTTTGGCGCGGGAGGCGTTCCCCGCGCAGTGGGCGATCGCCGGCGACGGTCCCGACCGCGCCGCGCTCCAGGCGGCCATCGAGCGGGCCGGCTTGGCCGGCCGCTTCCATTTGCTCGGATTCCGCGCCGAGGCGACGCGCCTGCTGCGCCAGTTCGACCTGCTGTGCTTCCCGTCGCGCATGGAAGGCGCTTCCGTCGCCGTGCGCGAAGCGATGGCCATGGGCGTGCCCGTCGCCGCCGCGGACGCGCCCGGCGTCGTCGAATCCTTGGCCGGCCACGGCTGGATCGTGCCGGGCGACGATCCGGCGGCCCTGGCGGCGGCCGTGCGCGAGGCGCTGCAGGACGCCGCCCGGCGCCGCGAACGCGTCGAAGCCGCGCGCCGCCATGCGCGCGACCATTACGATCTGGAACACATGGTGGAAGCGACCTTGGCCGCCTGCGATGCGCTGGTCGGGCCTTTCCCCGGCGGGGCGGAATGACCGCTTCGCGCGCGGACGTGTTGGCGCCCGAGACGCCGGATGCGTGCGCTCGATGCGCCCGGTGGCTGGCGCTCGCCGTCGGCGTCTTGCCGGCCGTCCTGTTCATCCTCTTGGCCTTTCAACCGCCGGTTCGCTGGGTCCGTTATCTTTCGGACGACGCCTTCTACTATTTTCAGGTGGCGCTGAATCTGGCCGCCGGCCAGGGTCCCACGTTCGACGGCCTCACGCGCACGACGGGTTTTCATCCCCTGTATGCGATGCTGCTGGCTTGGCTGGGCCATCTCCTGTCCTTGACGCGGAACGGCATCGTCGTCGCCGCCATCTTGTTGAATGGAGCCTGTTTTTATTTGACGGGTCTGTTTCTGCACCGCGCCGCCGCTTTGCTGTGGGGCCGCCCGGCGGCGGCTTGCGCGAGCTTGGCTTGGTTGAGCAATCCGCACGCGATCCTGCTGGTGGCCACGGGGATGGAAGGATCGCTGTATGCCGCTTGTCTGGCCGGATTGCTGTGGCGTCTGGCGGCGTTTTCCGCCGCCCCTCCGCTTTCCGTTTCGGCGGCTTGGCGCGTCTGGATCTGGCTGGGCGCATGGGGCGCCTTGTGCGCGTGGGCGCGGACGGATGCGCTCGTCGTCCTGTTGGTTCTGGCCCTGTATCCCGCGTTTTCCCGGTCGGGCCCGGTGGGGCAACGCCTCGTCGCCTCCGGCGTGCTGGCGGCGGCGGCGCTCGGCGCAGGGTTGGCATGGTCGGGATACTGCTGGCAGGCATCCGGGCGGGCGCTTTCCGGCAGCGCCGACATGAAAATGCTGCTGCGCGAGTTGGCGTCCGCCGGCTCTCCGCTCTGGCGGCAGGGCCTTGACGCCTTGGCGATCCTGGCGACGTGGATCGAAAAAAGCGCGATCAAGGTGCCGCTCTTCAAATACGCGGCGGTGTTTCTGGTCGGCGCCGTTGCCGGCCGCGGCGGATTTCGAAACCAAACGGTTCCTCGTCTGGTGGTCGCGGCTCTCTTCGCCTGGTTGGCGCTCGGTTGCGCCTATGCCGTCCTGCTGCCGCGAATTTGGACTTGGTATTATGCGCCGGCGTTGGCGACCTTCGCCTTGGCGACGGCTTGGGCTTGGCACGTGGCGGCGGATGGCCTCTGGGACGCAACGCCGCGCGCCGCGCGCTTGCGCCGCTGGCTCGTCGTGGCCTTGGCCGTTGCCGCGGTGGAATCCTACGGCTATTTGGCCGTCAAGGGCTTGCGCGGCCGAAATCGCTATCAAACCCACGCCTTGGCGACGGCGGAATGGATGCGGAGCAACCTGCCCGCCGATGCGATCGTGGCCGCTTGGAATGCCGGCATCTACGGATTTTATTCGGGCCATCCCGTCGTCAATCTCGATGGCCTGATCAACGACGACGTTTCCGGCTGGTTGCGGAGCGATCGGCCGATCGCGGACTACTTGCATCGGCTGAACGTCCGCTACGTCGTCGACGACGCGGACGCCGATCAGCGAAATTGGTTCCACTGGAATGCGGACGACCTGCCGGTCGTCCGCCGCGGAACCGCCGGCGCGCGTTCCATCGTGGAGATCGTCGATTGAGCGCGCCGGCGTCCATTGCGCGCGCGGCGTGGATCATGGTAGGGTCTGGCCCGATTCCGCGGTTTTGCCGCGGATCGTGCGGGTCCATGGGAAAGGAATCGTGAACATGCCATCGCCGTTGCAAGCCAGCGTGCTCGTCGCGGTCTACAACCACGAGCCGGAATTGCGGCGGACGCTGCTCGGGCTGGCCGCGCAGACGCGCCGGGATTTCGAGGTGCTCCTGTGCGACGACGGCTCCGGTCCGGCCATCGCGGCGCTGGCGCGCGAACTGCGGCCGCTTTTTCCCGGCGGCCTGCGGCACCTGTGGCAGCCCGACGCGGGTTTTCGGAAATGCCGGATCCTCAACGCCGGCGTCCGCCGCGCCGGCGCGGATTATCTCGTCGTGCTCGACGCCGATTGCGTGCCGCACCACGCGTTCGTGGCCGCCCATCTGGCGGCGCGCCGCCCGGGCCATTATCTTGCCGGGCGCCGCGTCGAACTGGATGCGCCCCGGACGGCCCAGCTCGCGCCCGATCTCATTCGCCGGCGCCGCCTGGACCGCCTGATCTGGCGCAGCCTGCCGGGCTTGTGGTCCGGCGAACTGCGGCACCTCGAAGCGGCGTTTTGGCTGCCGCCGGGATGGCCCGTGCGTCCGCCGAAGCGGAAGCGGAACGTCCTGCTGGGGTGCAATTTTTCCTGCTGGAAGGCCGATTTGGAACGCATCAACGGCTTCGACGAGGAGTTCACGACGCCCGGCGGGGGCGAAGACACCGACGTCGAACGCCGCTTCGCCTTGGCGGACGTCCGGCCGCTGTCCGTCAAGCACCGCGCGATCTGCTACCACCAATGGCATCCCCTCGTGCCGCGGGGAACCGCCGGGGCGGAACTCTGCCGCCGCCGCGCGGCGGAGGGCCGCGCCACGTGCCCGCGCGGCTTGGCCGATCCGCCGGCCGCGGACGTCGCGGAACTCGCCTGACGGGCGCTTCCGCCTGCGGATTTGCCAGAACGCCGGCTGGCGGCTAAAGTGGTCCTTCGTGAAATGGTTCGACACCCATGCGCATTTCGACGGGTTCGCGGCGGAGGGTTCCGTTGCGGCCGTGCTGGCGCGCGCCGCCGCGGCGGGCGTGGAGCGCATGTGCGCCGTCGGCAGTTCGGAGGCGTCGAACGAACTCGTCGTGCGGCTCGCGCGGGAAAATCCGGGCGCGCTGGTGGCGGCGGTGGGCTACGACCGCGACCAGCTTGACAAACCGCGCGATCCGGAGAAGCTCGCGGCGCTCGCGGCGGAGCCGGTCGTGGCGGCGGTGGGGGAAATCGGCCTCGACTACTACTATTCGCCGGACACCGCGCCGGCCCAACGCGCCCTGTTCGGCCAGATGCTGGCGTTCGCCGCCGAACGGAAATTGCCCGTGATCGTCCACAGCCGCTATGCCGACGACGACACGATCGACCTGCTCGGCGAGTTTTCCACGGCGTGGAAAAAATCGGTTTCAGACCCCCATGGCCTTGCGCCATGGGTGAATCAGGTTGACGGTGGAGCGTTGGCCAACGTGCCACCTCGTTCACCCACCGCGCAAGGCGGTGGGGGTCCGATCCATCCGCCCGGCATCCTGCACTGCTTCACCGGCGACGCCGCGTTTGCGGAGGAATTGCTCGCGCTGGGGTTCTTCATCAGTTTCAGCGGCATCGTCAGCTTCAACAACGCCGGGCCGCTGCGGGAAGTGGCCAAGCTCGTGCCGGCGGACCGGCTGCTGGTCGAGACGGATTGTCCCTATTTGACACCCAAGCCGTTTCGCGGGAAAGTGAACGAACCGGCGTTCGTGGCGCGCGTGGGCGAAGTCGTGGCCGAAGCGCGCGGCGCGGAGGCCGCGGCGCTGGCGGAGACGACCTTCGCGAACGCCGTGCGGATTTTTCAATTGGAAGGATGAACATGGACGAAAACAAGAAGCGGTGCGCGATCGGCGTGGATTTCGGCGGAACCTTCGTGAAGATGGCGCGGGTGGACGAGCACGGCGCCATCGGCGCGCGGGCGAGTTTCGCGACGACGGACCTGCAGGGCGTGCCCGGCTGGCTGGACGAAGTGGAGCGCCACGTCGGCGCCTTGCTGGCGGACCTGCCGCGGGACGTGGAATGGGCCGGCATCGGCGTGGGCGTGCCGGGGTTCGTGGACTACGCCAAGGGGGTCGTCCACGACCTGACCAACGTGCCCGGCTGGACCGCGGTGCCGCTGGCGGAACTGCTTGCCAAGCGCTTCGGCAAGGTGGCGCGCGTGGACAACGACGTCAACGCCATGGCGGTGGGCGAATGCACGTACGGCGCCGGCCAGGCGTTCCAGCACGCCGTGTTTCTCACGCTCGGCACCGGCGTCGGCGGCGGGCTCCTCATCAACAACAACTTGTACCGCGGCGCCTACTCGATGGCCGGCGAAATCGGCCACGTCTCGATCGACATGAACGGCGTGGCGTCGCCGATGGGCAAAGGCGGCGTGGAGCAGTACGTCGGCAACAAGCGCATCGTCGCGCCCGCCCTGCGC
>CAYTEK010000010.1:0-29677 GCA_964436715.1 uncultured Verrucomicrobiota bacterium
GCCAGCAACGAAAACAACTGGAACGGTCCGCGCATAACGCGGGAACACGAAGCCCGTATTTCCAGCTACGACCGGCAAATCCAGGAGCTCGAGGCTTCGCGCCAATCGCGCCCCGTGCGCGGCGATTATTCCATGCGGGATTGGCGCGAGACGCGCGACCGCATGATGCGGGAAGGCGCCAGCCCCACCGACATTCTCAAGGCCATCGCCGCCGACAAGGCCCACAACAAGCAGATCCGGGATCAGCTGAGCAAGATCAAGCGCGACCTCAAGAAGGTCTACAAGGACCCGGCGGCCCGTGAGCGAGCCTATCAGCGCCGCATGGACCACGAAACGCGGATGCACGAACAGGCCGTCCGCGCCTGGGAAAAAAGCGAGGACCGCATCACGCGGGAAGTCCGCCAGATCGAAAGGCGCCGGGATGAGGAAGTGGCGAAGTCCATGGATTCCGAACTCAAGGCACAGTCCAAAGAAGCCGACCGCGAATTGAAGATTTCGATGCAAAACCAGCGCCTGTTCGCCCGCGCCGCCCTGGAAGCGGAGAAGACCGCCCGGCAGCAAGCAACGCTTGCGGCGCGCGAACAACGTCGCGTCGATGAAGCCAACGAACGTGCCCGTCGTGCCGCCCAGACTCAGGAGGAGCGAGCGCGGCGCGAATCCCTGCGGATGGACCCGGTCAAGCTGGAGCGATACGAGCAACAACGGGTCAAGTCCTACTGGTCGGCGGTCAAGCGCGGTGACTGGCAGTCGGCCCAGCGTCTCTATCCCGAAGCGGACCATGCGAGCGTTCGGCGGGAGATCGACACGATCCGCCAAGCCGGCAGCAACGACCGGGGGCGGGCCGCCATGCTCTTGAACGAGTTGACTTCCACCGCTCCGGCGGGTGCCTATTCCCATCAGGTGGGGTAACCGTCATGGATGCCGTCCTTGCCAACTGGGGCCGCCGCTCCGGGCAGCCCATGAGCGACGAACAGCGCAAGGCCATGTTCGCGCACATGAGAGGTGGAGGCGGCGGCGGTTCTGGCGGCGGCTCGTCCGGCGGGTCCGACTTGGCGGCGCAATACGAGCGCATGCGGGCGGCCGGGATCGAAATCTACGACGCCGACCGCGCGCCTTCCTGGTGGGACAAGACCAAGGCGTTTTTCAGCGGAGCCGTGGAAGGTGCGCGTGGCGGCAGCGCCATCGTTCGCAGCAAACTCACGTTCGGCGCATCGGATGCGTTGGCTCGGACAAGCCTGGGTCAGGCCATGGGCATGATCGATTCGGCCACGCTTGAAGGGTCTGACTACGACTTTTCACGAGGTGCCTCCACCGTCGCGCGCGAATCGCTCCTTTCGGCCCTCGGGATCGGCGTCTTGTCGAAGCTGGGCGCGGCGTGGAAAGGAACGCGCCTTGCCCAGACGGCAGCGGGCGAGCACGCGCGCCTGTTGTCCGCCGTTGGCGGTTTCGCGAGCAAGTACGGCATCGATTCCTACCGCGAAAACAATCCGACTATCAATCCGGTCGCCGACAAGTTTCTGGCGATGGCCAGCCAGATCGCCGGTTATGTCGGCTCCATCGGATTGCTCGGCTCGCTCCACCAGTACGGGAGCGCCGCACTGGGTGGGACCAAACTCGCCACCGCAGGCAAATCGCTCTTAGCCGGCATTGACAAAGGGCTCTCGGCCCCGTTCAAGTGGCTTGGGGGCAAGCTGCCCGCCTCGGTGGCGGGCGCCTTGAAGAAGGCCCATTCGGCCTACAGCGCCTTTGCGGACTTCACGGGGGCTTCGATCAAGGATCTCGCCACCAAGCCTGCCGGCAAGCTGGACTGGTTCAAGAAAGCCTATGTGGCCGCCGGCATGGCCGGCATCGCCGCCCGCGACGAGATGGCGATCAGCCACTACCAAAAAGAAAGGGCGAACGCCTTGCGCGAAGGCCGGTCGTTCACGATCCCGTCGGACTCGCCGCGCGGCCTTGCCGGAACCCTGGGTGCGATGGCCGTGGGAACCACGGGCAATCCCATCGAAAAGATGTTCCGTCCCGGCCTGCAAGCCTATCAGGCCAGCGTCGGGGCATACCGCGCGGACTACGACGCGATCAAAGCCGATCAGAAAGCCGGCCGCATCACGGATAAGCAGGCTGACGCAGCGTTGAGGAAGCTGGCGGAAAACAAACCTCGCAACATCCAGGGCAAGGAAGTCTGGCAATTTGCCCCCGCCGCCGCCGCTTTCCTGAACTGGCAGGCCGGCGAAGCCATGTCCACGGCCCGCCGCAGCACCGTCGATCTCCGCCAGCCCGGCCAGTATGCGGATGCCGACACCTTGGCCTTGCGCGGCCATACCGTCCGCATGTCGGACATGAATGCGCCCGAGGTGCCCCACGCCCAATCAAACGACCCCAACCATCCCGAGCGGCGCACAGGCGAATATCTCGGTGCCGAGGCCCAGCGAAGAATCAACGAGCTCGTGAAGGAAAACCAATACGTGAGGCTGGTCGAAGATTCCAATCCCATGGCGGGAGGGTTCGACAAGTACGGCCGCGCCGTCCGCACCGTCGAAACCTTGCCCAAGCCGTTCGACCAGCTGCTCCGGGTTCCGTATCTGGGCAAGGTCATTCCAGCCCGCGACGTGAACAAGACCTTGATTCGCGAAGGACTGGCCGACATCCACTACCGCGAGCTGTCGGGACGGGGCGACCGCCAGGAAGCCTACGACAAGGCGCGCGCCAAGGCTCAGGCGGAGAAGATCGGCATCTGGTCCGACGAAGGCAGATCCGCGTTGCCGTGGGTCGGACAGGAAAAGACGGTTCAAGAACGCCGCGAGGCGAACTACCAACGGCAGACCGGCCAGTCTATGCCGTACCCGCAATGGGCCAATGTCTCGGAGAAGGCGGGGCTTGGCCTTATGACCACGGGCAACAGCGGCGTCTTCGGCATGATGCCGCAGTCGGGGACGGGTGCCGCCCAAGCCTGGAACGCGGCCCTCGCCGTGCTTGGCGCGCTTGAATACAACGAGCGTGCGAACCGGACTCTGGATCGGACGCCTCGGCCGCCTTCGGTGATCAAATCCGATTGGCAGCGGGCGCAGGAAGCGCGCCTCGGCCGCGAGCTGGAAGCCCCGCGCGGCAGATACGGTCCGACGGCGGCGGATCTTCGCGCCTACGACGAGTTTATGGCGGGCTATCGCCCTTAAGCGTTTCTGGACCTGCATGAAAAACGCGATAAATCCCCAGTATTTCAGGCCATATCCCCGCTGTTTATGCGCATATGACCATAATGCGGCATAATCGCATTCGTAAGTTGAATCTTGTTTAGGAGGAAGTCATGCCCGAACTGAATGAACCGAAAGCCGATGCCGTCCCCGCCCAGAACGGGATCGACATCGCCCAGATCAAGACGATGGTCGACTTGCCCGAAACGGCTAGCGACGTCGAGCTCATCACCGTCCTCGTCAATCTGATCGCGAATCTCCAGGAGAAATATGAAGGCGTCCTGCAGGACGCAGTTTCCATGGAAGACGCGCTGACCAACCGCGAACTCATGGATTTCGCGGATGTGATCGACGAGTCAACCGCGCCCTTCTGGAAGGAACAGATCCTCCGGAACCGCAAGGGCGCCCTCGATGCCTTGGCCGCCCTGCGATCCAAGGTCAAGACCGAGGCGGCTCCCGCCGAAGCCCCGCGCATGATTCCGCTGCGAAACCGCCTGGCCGCCATCGAGCGGACGGTATCGACGGTCTCCGAACCGGCTGCGCCCGTTCGCGCGAGCCAATCCATCGCTACCGCCATCCGCAACCGCGCCCACGAAATCGCCAAGGCGGAGAGAATTCCCTTCATGACCGCGTTTGCGCGGGCCGAAACCGAACTCACCAAGGAGTAGACCACATGAGCCAGACCAATACCCAAGCAGGGCAGATCGTTCTGCTCGCCAATGAAAACCTGACCGGCAAGGAGGGGCTGCTTGTTGTCATCGTCAACGCCTCCACCGTCGCGAAGTTCGCGCTTCCCGATGCCGTTTCCGACCTCGCCTTGTTCGTCCTGACGGACGGCGACGCGGCCGGCGAGAAGGTCGCGGCTCTGCCGCTCTCGCCCGACCGCAACGTCCGCATTCGCCTGAGCGGTACCTGCGTGCCAGGCGATGTGCTCGTGCCCGCCGACATCGACGGGACGAAGGACGGCATGGTCAAGGTCCTGCCCGCTGTCGGGGGAACCTATCGCGGCATCGCCATTGCCGAGGAATCCGGGATCGATGGCCAGCTGGTTAAAGCCCGGCCGGCCATGATCGGAAACATCACCATCACCGCGTAAGGAGAACCATGAAAAAGACCCTCATCGTTTTGGCCATTTGCGCCTTGGCATCCGTCGCCTTTGGCGAAGCCCAGGACGCCGCCACCCGCGAGCGTAACCGCATCCTGGTAGATACAAACGCCACGACCAACGTGAAGAACTACTCCGCCGCCGGTGCGGGCCAGCTTCTCGTCGGTTTTTCAGCCAGTTCCAGCTCCGTCTGGGTAGCCACGGCCGCCGGCACCAACTACTGGCAGCGCATCGCCATTTCGGCCCCGTAAAGAAAGGACCCGATCCATGAACCGCCTCGAAAGCATCTCCAGCAACGATACCCTGAAAGCCTTCGCCCAAGGCGCGGCCCAGGATGCCATCCAGCCCGTCGCCGATTTCATCGCCCCCACGGTCCCCGTGGCGACAATGAACGGTCGCTTCAAGATCTACACGGAGAAGAACCGGTTCCACATTCCGGAAACCCTCCGCGCAATCGGCGGTCGCGCCACCGAATTGCGGTTCGAGGCGACCGACGGCGCCTACAACTGCGAACCCCACGCGCTCGACTATCCGATCGACAACCTCGAAAGCCTCGAGCAGGAAGGCCTTGAAAACGCGCTGCGCGAAGGCGCGGTCGCCGTCGCCGAAATCGCGGCCCTGGCCCACGAGAAGAAGGTCATCGACATGGCGCTGACCGCCGCCGGCAGCGGCACGGACAAGACCTGGAATTCGTCCGCCGATCCGGTCGACGACATCGACACGGCCGTCCTGTCGGTCCTGAAGGCCGCCAAGTACGGCAGCCTCATGGGCGTTGGCGTCCTGTTCGGCGCGACCGCGTGGAAGATCTTCAAGAACGCCGCCGGCGTCCGCAACCGGTTCGTCGTCGGCGGCAAGTCGCTGGCCGTTCCCAATGAGGACATCGCCGGCCAGCTGTTCCTGGCGCGCCCGGACGTCAAAACCAGCTTTATGGTCTACGACAGCGCCCCGGAAGGGAAGGCCGAGTCCATTTCCTTCGTCCTGGACTCGACCGTCCTGGTGTTCGCCCGCAAGGCCAATCCCACCCGCCGCGACCCCTCATTCATGAAGACCTTTCGCTTGATGAACAAGTGGATGGTTCCCGGCTCGTACATCCGCGAGGACGGCCGCGCGGAAGTGGCCAAGTTCGATTGGTCCGAAGACGTCCGGGTGACCAACAGCGGTGCCGTGATCCGCTTGAACGTATCCTAACGGCGCGGGCTCGTTCCCGCACGGGCGGTGGCGCGGGCCGCCGCCCGTTTTTCATGGAGGCAGCATGGAATGGGTTGAGATCAAGATCGAAGACGTCCTGGCGCACATGCCGACCGACGTGAAGGCGCGGTACCAGACTTGGCTGACTGCCAACCCGGACCGCGCCAGCCGGCTGCGGCAGATCATGGACAACACCCTCCGGGAGTTCCGGGACAACCTGAAAAGCGTTCCCGAGAACATCGTCGATCCCCGCGAGACCTGGGTGCCGCAGTCCGCCGTTCGGCATCTGGAAACCATCATCGTTTTCTCCATCGGCATGGAAATGGGGCTGCCAATCGACAGCGCGGCCCTCGGCGCAAGGTACTCGGCCGACATTTTTCTGCGCCAGATCCTGATGGGCCGGTACAAGGCGACCACCGAATCCGCCGGCACACCGTCCCCGCGTTATTCCATCCCCGAGAGGGATGCCATTTCGGGGCGGGCGCTGCCGATCATGCTGGCTCTGATTTTCTTCGTCCAGCAAGCCCTGGGAGGCTGGATTCGTCCGGATTCGGGGCCGCTGGATACCGACGTCATAACGACCTTTACGCCGTCGTCCTATTCGATCACAACGGCGTCCCTGTTCGGTCATCTACAAGGAATCAATGCGGCCTTGATACCCCTGGCCACGACGAACTATGTCAACGCGGCCGTCGCCGCCATGTCGCTCAGCAACACGGTGGACGCCACTGCGCGGGCCTTGGCGTCGTCAGCCAGCATCGCCGCGAACGCGGCGCTCAATTCCCTGTCCGCCTACCTACCGTTGTCCGGCGGAACCCAGACCCTGGACGCCAACGGCCAGACCTTCACGAATATCAACATCCTTGGGGCTGAAACAGTATCGTCCCCGATTCTGACCAATGTTACTTCAATCGCGGCTCCCTATACGCCAAATCTCAACGGCCTGACGCCAAGTCCGGGCCACGACATCCTTATCCGGGCGTCCGATGCCTCTGGAAACCTGATGGTCGGGGGCAAGCTGATTCTGTCCGGCGGGAAAGCATTGAATACGGGGTTTCCACTCAACAACGTGGAGATATTATCCCCCCTCGTATCGCGCCAGTCCGCCTTTGTTCAATCAAACCTTGTGGTGATGGGAGAAACAAGGGTGTCCAACAGCGTCGCGGTCGCGACGAACCTGACGGTCGGCAATTCATTTTCCGCCGGCGGTAATGCCGTTATCGGCGGCGGACTCACAATCAGCAACTCCGCCACCGTCAAGGACAGCATCGTCGTTTCGTCAAACCTGACGGTGGGGAAACATGCGGCGCTTAATGGGGGAGCGAGTATCGCCATTCCGGAGCCGTCCACCCCCTCAGCGTGGCCGGGCTATATCGTGCATTCCAATTGGTCGACCGTGTTCATGGCTCCGCGCTACGAGTACTACGCGCAGGGCGCTTTCAAGTTCATGGGGCCGGCTGAATGGGGCTGGAACGAGGACCAGACCAATCTGTACGTGTCCGGGGCCGGCGTTCGGATCTATCCAACGCTCTATACGCGCACCGCATCTATGGCGGGGACCCTCGACTTGAACGGCAACGCCGTTTCGAATGCCGGCACAGTCACGGCCTCCAATCTGGTTCTGGGGGGCGTGTCCCGTTCGAACTGGCCGGCAGCAAGCTCCGGCCTCGTGAGCAACATCGTCGCCCAGGGAACTGCGTCGTCTTGGGACCCGGCGACAGGGACACTTGGAATCAATACGAACGACGCCTGCCGGGTTTCGGCCGGAACTCTTGCGCCCTTTCACGGGACGTTCAATCCCGCCTCCACGGCGGGGGCGCCTTACTATTTCGACACCCACGGCGAACTGGCCCCGCAGAGCGGCAACAACTCCAGTTTGCGCGGGTTCGTAGTCCCGCAGAATTACCGGATCACGGGTGCATCGTTGACGCGCCGCGTGGGCGGGGCCTACGGCGTCTCAAACGCGGCGCCGGTCGCGATCATGCTCTACAACAAGACCCTGGACCAGTACGCGACCCTGTTCCCGGATGTGGGGTATGGGATGGATTTCCCGCCGCCATTGGCTACCAACGGGCTGGACATCATGCTTTGGGCGTCCAACGAATATTCGGTGGCCATGGCCCGCGTGGCCTGGACAACGGCTCCCACATCGGTTCGAAACGTCGTCATCCTCTATATAGATAAGGAATAGATCCATGAGCTCCTGCTTTCTGCTGAAATCCTCAGCCCTGGCCCTTGGGATCGGGACAGTTGCCCAGGTTCCGGTACCGGAGGCGCTGTCGGCCTACCGCGAGTACGGGGTGATCGGGCTTTTGATCCTGGCCGTCATCGGCCTATGGCTCGATGCCACCCGGAAAGAACGGGATGCCCAGGTCCGGCGGGACGAGCGGGAAAAGCGGGAAGAAACCTACCGCCAGGAGCGAGATCGGAAGGACGACGAGCGGACGGAGAAGTTCGTCGTCGCCGTCGAGCACCTGAGCCGCAGCATCGCGGATTCCCAGACCAAGTGCGGCATGAACCAGTATCTTTTGGACCAGCTAAAGAAGCCAGGTCAACAAGCCCAGTAGCGTTACAATGCGGCCTAAGACCGGTGGCGTTGCCTTGGCTGATGCTCTGGAGATCGGGGAGACGGCCGAGGGGCGCTTCGCCAGCCTATTCTCGCCGTGATTAAACCGTGTCGTATAGGTAGGTGTCGATTACCCAGCTATTCCGTCTGAATTCGAGGCCCATTTTTGCGAATACTGGTCGCTTTGCCTTTTCTCGTATAACGCAATTGGGCATCTGAATTTTCAAAAAGGCATCGCCGTCCCAGATATCATGTGCGTGATATGCCACAACTCTTTGATCGAGCATTAGCTGTCCGGCACGCGTACGACGCCCTTTCAGTTGATATTTTTTGTATGGGTCTTCGTAGTATTTTCCCCATTCGCCATAAAATTCTATGGTGATATCGATATCGCCGTCGGCGCAGCCAACGAAGTTGCGCTTCTCAAACTCTTTACAAGCACGTTCCTCGGTAAAAAATTTGTAGCCCATGGCTTTCCAGAACGGCTTGGAAGACAGAGGGGCGCACTCTATTCCATAAGCATATTCATACTCGGGAAGCCGATTTGCTTCCGCATATTCAACCAACGCCCTGCCGATTCCCCTCCGGCGGAAGTCGCGATGGACCTCTAATATGTCTAGTGTTGGAAGAATATATCCAATCACTTTTCCTTCCAGGCGGCCGACATATATCCCGTGTTTCCGGTAAATCCGGTATATTGTGTTCCAATTGCACAAGAAAGTGCCATGCCCTTGATCCTCGAGGCGGTGCATCCATCGGTGTATGGCGCGCAAGTCATTTGCCGTGCCCTTTTCCACAATAAGGGAATCTGCCTTCATATACACCTACTAGCTATGTGCAAAAACTACTCGATGATGATATACCGTCATGACCTGTGAGAATCGACTGTAAACAGATCGTTCGGGGGCATAATAAGGCCTACTGCAGTTGCCAAGCTATAATTGACACAGAATTGACACACTTTCCGGCACTTTCCGGCTTATAGTGGCATTTTGTGTCATTTTGCCTTGCCCGTTGATTCCGACTAAAAAACCCCTAAAACAGGCAAAAACGCCTTATTTTATGGGGTTTTAAGGTGGTGGCGGGAACCGGGGTCGAACCGGTGACCTAAGGCTTATGAGTCCTCCGCTCTGCCAACTGAGCTATCCCGCCTGAAACAAAATCGCGCGGGGAATCTACGGAAAAGCCGGGGGCTTGTCAATCCGGCGCTCGCGAAATCAATCGACCGGGGCGGCGCGCGGCGCCTTGGGTTCGGCCAGTTGGATGGAGGCACCTTCGATGCCGATGGTTTGCCAAACGATTTTTTCCGAAACCGTCTGGGGGAACGAGTCTTCGAATTCGTTGTTCGACAGCTGCACGGACACGTTGTCGCCCAGGTCGAACGCCATGATTTCGGCGTCCCAGTTGTCGACGTAGCTCATCCAGGCGATGAGGCCATCGCGGATTTTGGGCGCCATGTCGTCCCACGTGTTGCTCGTCAACTTGATGGTGCGCCGGCCGTTGAAGTAATAGATCTCGAGGTCGGTGTCGTCGTAGCCCTGCCAAACCACGCGTTCGCCCCAGATCGACGGTGCGGTGTTGTCCTCGGTGCCTTCGCTGATCTTGCGAATGACGCCGTCGGCCATGTAGAAAATTTCGGCGGTGACGGTGGGGTGGGCCACCCAGGCGACGCGGCCCTCCCAGACGACGGGCGAAACGTCGTCGAACTGGTTGTTGGTCAACTGCTCCAGCTTGTCGGCGTCGAAGCGATACAGATAGATTTCGTAGTCGTCGCCATCCCAGCCTTGGAAGACCAACTCGTTGCCGTGGACGTCGGGATTGAGGACGTAGAAATAGTTGGTCGTGATTTGGACGAGGTTGGTGGCGCCGGGTCGCCAGACCAGCATTTCGTAGCCGTAGGGCCAACCGCGGGCGCACTGGAAGGCGATGCCGGCGGCGGAGATCACCGGCGAGCAGAAATGGCGGGTGCCGGGGGTGATGCGCTCGATGCCGGCATCGGGGCGGTAGACGGCGATGTCGGCGGCTCCGCCGGAGCCGCGCCACATCTGATCTTGGGCGGGGGCGTCGGTCTCGGCATTGGTGGCGGTTTCCGGAGCGGCCGGAGGCGGATTGGTGCCGGCGGTTTCGGCTTCGAGCGCGGAAACGGGCGCGGGCAGCGGCGGATCGAACAGGGTGGGATAATCGGCCTCCATCTGCCGCATTTCTTCGGATTTTTCCGGAATGCTGAGCTGAAACGGATAGCCGCCCGAAACGCTGTCTTTGAACCAGGAAAGAAAGACCACGGAGTCTCCGGAAATGAGCGGATGTTCGCTGCGGCCCGCGATGCGGGTGTCGCCGGCGGTGAGATTGCTGACCACGCCGTCTTTCCAGAGAAAAATGTCGGAGCGCATGGCATTGGGCGCGCTGGCGGCGACGTCGGAACGAACCGCCACCGGGACGTCGCCCGCTTGCACCGCATAGCCTTGCCAGACGACCCCGCCGCTTTCGCTGATCGCGGGGCTGCGGGCGTTGCCTGCGGCGTCGGACAATTGGCGCACGGCGAATTCCCGCGCGAAGGCGGAGACGGCGCACAACAAGACCACGGCGAAGGCAAGAACGGTCTGGCAGCTGGCTGAAAGCGGGCGGTGGGGGATCATGAAATTCAAATGCTCGGTGCGGGGGTGGGCGTGGCCACCGGCGGGACGGCGGCGGGAACAGCCGATTCGCGCGCGGCGGCATCTTTGGCGGCTTGGGCGGCCACCGCTTGTTCGGCGCGGAGGCGCTCGCGTTCGGCCGCGGCGGCGATGGAACCCGGCGTGGCGATGCCTTCTTCGCCCAGCGGCCACTCGGGGCCCCAGCGGTGCTCGCGGCTCCAATATCCGCCCGTCGGATTGTCCTTTTCACGAAAGGCGAATTCCCATGGCAAATCGCCGGCCAAGGCGAAGGACTTTTGCATGGCCAGGTCGCGTCCGGCGCGTTCGAGGGTTTTCAGCAGGGCGTTGTTCTTGGCGCGATCGTACTCCGCGCGGAAAACGACGAGGACTTGGTCTTGGACCAACTGGAGGGAATCGAGCAGTTGGCTGTACTCGACGGCCCACCACGTGTCGTTCATGGGGCCCCAGGTCATCTGCTTGACGTAGCCGCTGAACTTGTCGTGGAAGGCGATGGCCGCCAACTTGCGCATGTCCTTGACGATGGTGTGGACTTGGAAAGCGGTGGCCACGGACGGGCTGACCAGCATGACTTCGGACTTGCCGTTGTCGCCGGTCATCTCGCCCTTGACGATGACGGTTTGCAGGCTGTTGCGGAGGTTGGGGGGCGCCAATTCCTTGGGATTCGGGAATACGATGGCGTAATGGAGGGGCGCTTCCACGATGCGCTGGGCCAGCGGCAGGACATTGCCGTTGAGCAGATCGTACAGGAGCGCCATGTGCGCTTCGGCCTTTTCCTGTTCGCAGAACACGATGATGTCGCGTCCCAGCAGATTCATGAGGGCATGGCCGGAAATCCAGAGGTCGGAATCGAGCTCTTCGCGGAAATATCCGGACGAATGGAAGCCTAGGCGCTTGCTTTTGGGGTCGGGGAAGCCGCCGACGGCGTAGATGGCGGCATCGAAGATCTTGCCGGTGGAATCCTTGCGGTAGGTGACGACCATGGCGGACACGCTGCCGAGCTTGAGATTGGCATCGGTCGCCATGCCGAGATCCACGACGGTCTTGAGCCGTTCGACCAGCTCGGGATTGTCGCCGAACAGCGAGAGCAGGTAATTGTCGGACAGCACGTCGTCGGCGGGCGTGCCCTCCACGGTTTCGCCGGATTCGAGGAGGTAGCGCAAATGCTGGAAACCGCCGTAAGACGTTCTGAAAACGCCTAGGGCGCGCCAGCCGACATAGGCGCCGGCGCACAACGCCGCCGCCAAGCATAACGCTAAACTTCGTGAAACCACTTTGCGCATGAAACTCTCATCCTTTGTTGGATGGTCACACAGCAAATATAAGCGAGCCGGGATGCCCGCACAAGGATAAAAGAACCGCGGACATTATTTTCCGGTTAAATTCGCGTCGCCAATTTTTTAGCCGGGTCAAGCGTTTTTGCGTTGAGCCTGGTCGGCAAGCGGCGTAAAGTTGTTTTATGGGCTTGGGAAGGGCCCTGTCGCGGTAAGTATCGAGGTCGATGGCGGCGCATGCGCCGCGAGGAGTGCAGGGATGAAAATCGCTTTTCGGTCGCGGTTCGGGGGGTGGCGGAAATGGGCGGCGCTCGGCATTGCCGTCGCGGGAGTTCCGCTGGCGGCGCCGGGCGAGGCGATGCTCCAGTACTTCAACACGTCCTGGAAGGAAATCACCGAGCGCTTGCCGGAACTGGCGGAAGCCGGATATTCCTCGTTGTGGCTGCCGCCGCCGACCAAGGGCAGCGGGGGGCTGTCCGTCGGCTACGATCTGTGCGATCCGTTCGACCTGGGCGGCGTGAACCAGCGCGGCAGCGTGACGACGCGTTACGGCACCGAAGCGGAATTGCTGAATCTGATCGAAACCGCGCACCGCTTCGGCATCCGCATCTACCTCGACAACATCATGAACCATCGGGCGTTCGACGTGCCGGGGTACAACGAAAGCACGGCCGTGGACGTCTATCCGGGCATGTTGCCGGAAGATTTCCACGTGCGCGTGACGGAAGATGGCTTCTACCGCAAATGGGACAACTGCCGGGATTGGACCAGCGCCTGGCAGGTCATGAACCTCGGGCTTTCCGACCTGATCGACATCGCCCACGAAACGCCCAACGACAATTTCGGCGCCAACGAAGGCGACGATCATCCCAAGCCGAGCTTCGTGCGGCATCCGCACAATCCGGAGTTCTACGATCGCATGCCGAATCTGGCGGTGGATCCGTCGAACTGGGATCCGAACGACTGGTCGGGCGACACCAACAAAAACATCTACGTCGGATTCGGCACGAACAACGGACTGACGACGAACGTCATCGCGCAGTATCCGACCTTCTTCTACGAGGACGTGGGCGCCTACCTGTGTCGCAACGTGCGCTGGATCATGGCGAAAACCAAGGCGGACGGACTGCGGCTGGACGCGGTGAAGCACGTGCCGGACTATTTCTTCGGCACCTACGGCAGCGACAGCAGTTCCGCCGGCTACTGCGGCCACGTGCAATGGCAGTTCAACATGACGCACGGCTACAGCGATTGGAGCAACCATCGCGACAGCTGCTTCAGCACGGAAGTCCCGCGCGACGACGCGGTGCTTTTCGGCGAGCATCTGGGATCGCCGCCGGGTTACGACGGGTATTTTTCCACGGGCATGCGGCTGGTGGACAATCCGCTGCGCAACGAACTGAACAGCCGGCTGGGCAGCATCTGGAACGGGCTGAGCGGCTACGACGCGTCGGGCTACGGCGGATTCTCGGCCGAGACGGGCGTGATGCACGCGCAGAGCCACGACAACGACTATGCGGCGTGCAAGGAACTGCAGCACGCGTTCTATTTCCTGCGCGCGGGGCTGGGGCTGCTGTACACGGACGGCAACCACCACGCCGAAACGCTGGGCGAAAGCGGCGGCGCCTTCCCGCGCTGGGCCAACACCGCGTTTCTCGGCCAATGGAGCGACGGGCGGGTGCCCAATCTGCTCTATTGCAGCGAACAATTCGGCCGCGGCTACCAGCGCGGCGTGTGGAGCGACGCCGACTACGTGGCCTGGGAACGCCTGGACTGGCGCCAGGGCGGCAGCACGGACGCGGACAAGGTGACGATGCTGGTCCTGCTCAACGACAACTATTCGAGCGGCCTCTCGCGGAGCATCGCCAGCAACGTGAGCTTCCCGCACCAGGCCGGCGGCGCCTACGGCTACGACGCCTACCTCTACAACTATTCCTGGTACGGCGGGGGGTTCTACACCTACGCTTCCGCGCTGGGTTCGGTGATCGTGCCGGCGGGCGGCTACTTCATTTTCGGCTACAAGAATCCGGACGCGGCGCCGATGTGGACCGGCTTCGGCGGCAAGGCCATCACCGTCTATCAAAACGACGCGATCGCGGACACGGTCCGCGTGACGCGCAAGGACGGTCCGGACGGCGATGCGGCGTTCAATCCGCTTGGCCTGACGGACACCAACGCGACGGACTTCTCCTATGCGATCGACCTGCCGCGGGTGACGAGCGCCACGAACGGCGCGTTCGTGGCGCGCGTGGACGGTTCGGCCGACAACGTCTTGTTCCGGCTGGACGGCGGCATGAACCTGAATTCCGCTACGAACGCGCTGGGCGACGTGCGCGACAATCCGCCGGCCTTGGCCGACGACGTGTTCCTGGGCTACGAGCAGGCGGCATTCGTGAAGCGCATCTGGGGCGAAAAATTCGCGGCGGTGGATTCGGCCCGCGCCAAGATCGGATCGGCGGGAGCGGAAACCTACGTCGCCGCCATCGGCACCGCCTTCACGACCAATCTGTCCACCGGCAGCAACGATTGGGACGGCGCCAACACGGTGTCGTGGATCTGGCACGACCCGAACGGCTCCCAGGACGGCGATCGCGCGGGCAACGCGCAATTCTGGCCGCCGATCGCCAGCGCCGCCGGCGCCACGCTCTATCTGGGCGTCAAGACGCCGAAGGTGACGGGCAACCGGGTCTTCATCTACTACACTACGAATGGCACGGCCTATCCGGAAGGCGCGGGCGGCGCGGCGGGCAATTCGTCCACGCGCGTGATCGAAGCCGCCTGGGTGGGCGACGGGACCGACAGCTCCGACTGGTGGGAGATCCAGGTGCCCGCGATGCCGGCGGGGACCTCGTTCCGCTACAAGATCGGTTCGGCGCGCGAGCAGGGCTACGGCGGCAACGGCTGGTACGTTTCCTGGCCCGGCGCCGCCAGCAACATCTCCACCAGCGCCAAGATGCTGGGCGTCTGGCAAGTCACCAATCTCAACCTGACGACGATCGCGAATCGGCCGCACAACGATTACGGCGAGACGCGCACGGGGTTGCCCGACGGCTTCCACCTGGTTTCCGCCCGGGCGTTCCTGGAGCGCAGCAGCGCGGCGTCGGTCTACAACACGTTCAAGCAGACGATCTATTTGGACGCGGAGACGCCCCAGGGCTACGTGGAGTGGCCGGCGAACAACGGCGACATCTTGGCCGGCTCGGAATACGGCGTGGTGGTGCGGACGGATCCCTCGGTGCGCGAAGTCTGGTATCGCATCGAAGACGTCGATGCCGCCAACGACGACGCGGCGATCGGCAAGGCCAACGGCAACGGCACGGGCTTCGAACCGTACGTGGATGCCAATGCCGACGGCGAATACGATGCGGGCGAGGCCTTCACCGATCTGGACGGCGACGGCATTTGGGACACCAACGGCGTGACGTCGTGGCAGCCGGCCTATGCGACGACGCCCGGCGACATGAATCAGGATTATCCGCTCGCGTGGCGCTTCACCTACGCGAACCTGCCCACGGGCGGCACGGCGACCATCAAGGTCCGCCTGCGCGAATGGTCGAGCGCGGAACGGCCGGCATGGACCAACGGGGCGATGACGACCAACACGGGGCACTACACCGAACTGACCCGCACGGTCGCGCCCGCCGGACCGGTCTACAAGCTGTACTTCGATTGGCCCGAAGCCGACGGCACCTTGGTCGAAGCCGGCTGGACGGTGCGGATCAAGTATTCCTCGACCTTCGCCGCAGGGATTTCAGGCGACGACGCGCTGGATTTGTTCACCATCCGGCTGAACAGCACCGAGAACGGCGGCGATCCGGCCGACGGCACGGTGCTGACGCCCGAGGACGTCGACCTGGCCCACGTCTGGAACTATCCCTATGAGAACACCATCACCTTCACGATGCCGAACGTTTACAACGGCCAACCCGACTGGCTGCACGGCTTCGAGATCGTCGGAACCCGCGACGGCTATCCGGCGCTGCGCGCGACGCGCAAGGTGACGACGGCGGGCGTGCTCCTGCCGTCCATCATGGTGACCGAGCCGCCGGAGCTGACCAGCGACGGCGAGCCGTACGAGATCATCCTCGCGGACCTGCCGGCGTCGGTGCTCGCGACGAATCCGGCGCTGCGCACGACGCGGATCCAGTTGGCGACCGGCACCAACGGCGTCGAAACGGGCATTTTCTTCACTTCGCCGACGGGCTACACGGGCGCGGTGTCGGCGGCCACCAGCACCAACGTGGGCAGCACGGTCTACTGGAACTACTCGTGGAGCAACCTGACCGCCGGCTACTACCGCTTCACCGCCTGGGTCCGCGACGCCGAAAACCAGACCAACGCGGCGTCGCGCGGCGTGACCCTCAAGCTCCTGCAGATCGTGGACGTCAGCAACACCAACGATCTCGACCACGACGACGACGGCGTGATCGACGCCGAGGAAAACACGGTGATGCCGCTGCCCAACGGGTTCGACGACACCGATCCGCGCTACGAACCGAACTCGGACGCGTGGACCAACCGGAACATCCTGATTCGCGACGAATGCGGCGTCAGTCTGCCGGAAAGTCCCGACAGCGACGGCGACGGCCTGTCGGACGGCCTCGAAATGGGCTGGCGCTGGCCGGACGCGAACACGGACACCAACGCCGACACCAACGGCGACGGGTGGCGGAACTTCCAGCCCGATCTCGATCCGCCGTTCTACAACACGCTGGACAACTACGGCAAGGTGCCGGGCGTTTCCAGCGCCAGCGCGGGCGGCGACCGCACCGCGCGGCTCTACGGCAGCACCACCGATCCCGCCAACCGCGACACGGACTACGACGGCATCGCCGACGGCGTGGAAGACGCCAACCGCAACGGCTGGGTGGACGGCGACGGCGCCCTTCTGCCGACCGACTGGAATCCTTGGCTCGAGCGCGACTGGCCCACGGGCGAGTGGGACGCCAATTGGACGGAAACCAGCCCCGGCGTTTCCGACACCGACGGCGACGGGCTCAGCGACGGCTACGGCGAAGACAAGGACTACAACGGCGCCATCGCCGGCGACGCCAATTCCAACCGGGTCTGGAATGCCGGCGAACAGTGGACCGAAACCGATCCGCTGGATCCGGACGTCGACGGCGACGGCCTGCCGGACGGCTGGGAGTCCCGCTACAGCCTCGATCCGTGGGACGACGGGGTGGCCGGCCACACCAACTTGAACACGGGCGCCGTCATCTCCAGCAACGAGCATGGCGCGTCGGGCAATCCGGACGGCGACTCGTTCTCCAACCTGGTCGAACTCCAGAACAGCACGAATCCGCGCTCGTACGACGAAGAAGGCGGCCAGCCGCCGGAAGAAGGGGCCATCACGATCGGGCAGGGGGCGGCCCTCGGAGCCGTGAACGGCGTCACCAACTACCAGGAATTCACGGATTGGACCTTGGACGACCTGATCGCGCTGGACGACTACAACAACGGCGGGAGCCAGGCGGTGGACATCTACCGCCGCTGGGACGGCTACGACACCTCCCGCGACCTCGTGGCCTTCTACGTGCGCGATGGCGGCGTGGCCGACGACAAGGTCTATTTCCGCGTGGATCTCGAGGATTTGCAGGCCACCGCCGAGCAGGGTTCGCTGGATCTCTACGTCGTGATGGATTTCAACAGTCCGGGCACCGGCGAGGCCGCGCTTCCCGACGAAGTGGACGGCCGCACCGACCTGAAGTGGGAAGCCGTGGCGGCGGTCTACGACAGCCAGAGCGGGCGGCTCTACGTGGATACGCTGCCGGGCAACAACACCCTGACGGAACTGGACGACGTCTACGCTGCGCAATATGGCGTGCAGGAAGTCGTCGGCGGCTTCCAAGGCGCCTACTTCAATTCCGAGCTCGACGCCGTGGAATTTTCCATCGATCGGAGCTTGCTGATGGACGCCGGCTGGAACGGCATCGCCAGCAACCTGAATTTCCAGGTGTTCACCACCAAGGACGGCACGGGGAACGACCCGCTGGGCGCGGGCGACATCGGCGGGCGCATCGACACCTGCGACATCATCCGCAACACGTGGCTCTGCTCCGACTATTGGCGCGACCAGGACTACATCGTCGCCAATCCCGTGCTGACGCAGTGGGTCGGCCGCAACGCGGACAACGATTGCGGGAAGTCGGCCAAGATCGCCTTGCTGGCGCACGGCAACCAGGCCATCCAGCCCGCCAGCTACGTCCACGACATCGTGGACAACAACGCCGGCGCGGGCTACCAGCGACCGATCAAGATCCACGGCATCTATCGGGCGCCGCTGAACCTGCACGTCACGCCGACCTTGGCCATCGCGCTGGAGTGGGCCGAAGCGGAAACGAACGTCTGGCGTTCCGGCCGCGGCTTGAACGACCAGATCCGCGCCTTGGTGGCCACCAACGTCGTCTCCATCATGGCCAGCACCTATTCGGACCACGTCCTGCCGTACTTCACCGCGGCGTTCAACAGCCACAACGTGGCCCTCGCCACGGAGACGCTGAATCGCATCTACGGGGCCAACATCACCAGCAATTCGGTGTTCTGGCCGCCGGAGCGCGTCGTGGACGGCGACGTCCTCGGCAAGATCCTCGACCTCGGCTTCCGCCATGCGCTCGTGGATCAGAACACCCATGTCTGGAACTGGTATGGCCGCACGGTCGCGCTGGGCGACGACGGCTACCGCATCAACCAGATCAACGGCGTCAAATGCTTCGTGATCAACAACGCGGCGAACGACTACCGCTTCGTCAACTACGACAGCGGCCTGGCGATTCCGTTGCGCGAATTGTTCAGCCGCCGCGCCCGCAGCGACGTCCAGAACCAGGTGGCGACGATCTTCTGCATGTGGGAGGAGTTCAACACCCTGTCCCAGGCCGACGCCTACGACCTCAACGTGCGCTGGCTGGCCAACCATCCCTGGATGCAGCTCGTCGCGCTCGACGACATCGCGGCCGGCAACGTGACCCTGCCATCGGGCCAGACGTGGGAGCCCATCGATCGCGGCGACACCGCCGGCGACAAGCGGTCGCACGATTGGATCGACCACGCCAACAACGAAAACTACGACAACTGGTACAACGGCAGCAGCCGCCACGAAGGATTGTACAACAAGAAGTTCCTGCTGCGGCCCGGCGTCACCAATGCCGCGGCCTACGGCATGCTCTACTACGGCGGCCAAGTGTCCAACGCCTGGAGCACCGTTGCGGCCATCGCGAACGCCGACGTGAAGCGCCTGGCCGGGGAAGTGCTCCACGCCTCCGTGTTCGAAACCGCTTTCCACAGCGAAAGCAACAACGATCTGAGCCGCTGGAGCAGCGGCGGCTACATCTATCCGGCGGCGGATTGGCAGAACCTGGTGGATTTCGCCAAAAACGCGCAAAGCCAGACCCGCTTGGCCGCGCTGTATGCCCGCGTGGACGCCTGGGCGGCGGCCGCCACGGGGCTGACGACGACCGTGGTCACCAATCTCGATGCGGATCTGGACGGGGAGGCCGAATACTGGCTCTACAACAAGCACGTCGCGGCGGTCTGCGAACGCATCGGCGGACGCCTGATCGCGGCGTGGCGACGCACCGCCGACGGCCGCGTGCGCCAGATGATCGGCAACCTGGCCGCCTATGCCGGCGGCGAAACCGAGGAAGAAGGCGCCTGGAGCGTCGACACGAATACGTCCGCCGTGGTGGCCTACCGGACGTCGGCCCTGAAGGATTGGTGGGCCGGCACGCCGAATTACGTCAACATGCTGTACGCGGCCACGACCAACGGCGTGACCAACGGCTGGAAGCTGACGGCGACCAACGGCCTGATCGCCAAGACCATCACGCTGGCGCCCACCGCCACGGCGTTCGCGGTCAGCTACGCGGTGAACGCCGGCCTGAACGGGGGCGTGCTCTACGTCCGCAACGGCTTCTCGCCCGATCTGTCCGAACTGCTCGTCTGCGGCCAGAACGGCCTGTCCGAAACCTTGACGCCCACGGGCGCCGTGGTCACGCTGACCACGACCGGCAGCGTGTCCAGCGTGACGCTGGCGCTGAGCCAAGGCGCCGTCAACGTCACGGCCGAGGACGACGACGTCCTGAACTACGACGCGCCCAACATGCGCAACCAGGCGCAGACGCGGCAGATCGAAATCGTCGGCACGAACGTCCTCGCGTTCACCCTCGACTTGGCTTCGGAAGGCGCCGCCAACGAACCGCCGACCTTGTCGTTCCTGCCCGCCGGCGCCGCCTACACCAATGCGGTGGGCACGACCAACGCCTTCGTGGTTTCCGCGAACGATCCGGACGACGATCCCGTGACGTTGGGCGCGGGCGCACTGCCGTTCACCGCGACCTTCAACGCCGACACGGGCGCCTTCGCGTGGTGGATCACCAACCTGAATTCCGCCGGCACCACCAACGTCGTCGAATTCACCGCCGACGACGGCGTGCAGATCGTCACCAACTCGGCGACGATCGTCGTGCCGTGGGATGCGAACGGCAACGGCATGCCCGACGACTGGGAGTTCGCGTGGTTCGACGGCGACCTGACGAACACGAGGAACGGCGACGCGGATGGCGACGGCTTCAGCAACTATTCCGAATGGGTGGCCAACACCGATCCGGAGGCGCCGGGCAGCTACGTGGGCTGGGAGAACAAGATCATCATCTCGAGCAACACCGTTCAGGTGACCTTCCAGTCGGTGGCCGGACGCACGTATCACATCGAAGGCTTCGATGGGGTGCTGACCGCGCCGGGCGTGATCTGGACCAACCTGGCCACCGTCGTCGCCACCACGACGAACACCGCCTGGACGGACACCAACGCGCTGCCGGACATCCGGAACTACCGCATCAAGATTCCGTATTTCCAGCCTTGATCCGCGGTCGCCGGCCGTTTTGCCGCCCGCATCCCGCCGGACGGCGGGGAAACCACCGTCCCTGGCGTGAAGAACATGGTCCATTCTCGCCGAATCGGGGTTGACCCCGGCAGGGCCGGGAGGTAAGGTTTCGGTAAAGCGCTCCACGCGGCGATTTCGCCGGGCGCCGGCTGGAACACGAGGGCATTGGACAGGAACCGGGCGATGATGAACATGCGATGGCGAGCGGGGATCGGCGGGTTCGTTCTGGCGGCGGCGTTGGCAGGCGCGCCGCGCGCGTCGGCGGAGGTCATGCTCCAGTTCTTCAACATGAACTGGCAGGAGATCGCCGACAAGATTCCCGAAATCGCCGAGAACGGCTACACGTCTCTCTGGCTGCCGCCGCCGCAAAAGGCCAGCGGCGACCTCTCCGTCGGCTACGATCTCTGGGATCCCTTCGATCTCGGCGGCAACACGCAGCGCACCGGCGGCCGCACGCGCTACGGCACCGAAGAAGAACTGCTGCGGCTGATCGACACGGCGCATCGCTTCGGCCTGCGCGTCTACTTCGACAACATCATGAACCACCGGGCGTTCGACATCCCCGGCTACAACGAAAACACGCCCATCGACATCTATCCGGGCATGCTGCCGGAGGATTTCCACCTGCAGGTCACGGAAGACGGCTTCTACCGCCCGTGGAACAACACGGAAAACTGGGGCAACACCTGGCAGGTGCAGAACCAGTACCTGTCGGGCTTGATCGACATCGCCCAGGAATCGCCCAACGCCAACTTCGGCGCCGCCGAAGGCTACACGCACGAGAAGATTTCCTTCGTGCGCCATCCGGACAATCCGGAATACTACGACTGGCATCCGACGCTCGGCCACGTGGGCTTCGGCAGCACGAACGTCACCACGAACGTGATCGCGGCGAATCCGGACTTCTACGCGGAAGACCTTGGCAGCTACATGATGCGCTCGATCCGCTGGCTGGTAGACCGCACCAAGGTGGACGGCCTGCGCCTGGACGCGGTCAAGCACGTGCCGGCCTATTTCTTCGGCGAACAATGGGCGGCCGACAAGGACAGCAGCTCGTCCGGCTACATCGGCCAGGCGCAGTGGCAGTTCCACCAGACGCGCGGGTTCTCGGAGTCGAACTACCGCGCGTGCGTGTTCGACGTCAGCCTGCCGCGGACGTCGCTGATGGTGTTCGGCGAGCACATGGGCGAGCCGCCGCCCTACGGCGACTATTTCGCGGCCGGCATGCGCCTGCTGGACGCCAAGACGCACCAGACCCTCAACGACCTGTCGTGGCGCGACCTGGGCCTGTTGGAGACGTCCGACTACATCCAGGACATCCAGTTCGGCAAGGCGCTGGGCGTCTACTACGCCAAGAGCCACGACGACGCCGTGGCTTACAACGAGCACTTGCACTACGCGATCAACCTGACCCGCGAGGGGCTGCCGAACATCTACACCGACGGCAACCGGCAGGCCGAGACGCTCGGCGAAAGCGGCGGCGCGTTTCCGCGCCATGCCGACACGCGGCCGTTCGGCCAGTTCGACGACCTGCGCATTCCCAACCTCGTGCATCTGCACAACGCGTTTGCGCGCGGCGGCCAGTTCGGGCGCTGGAGCGACGACCGGGTGCTGGCCTACGAGCGGCGCGACAAGCGCGAAAACGGGTCCATGACCGACGCCGACGGCACGACGCTGTTCTTCATGATGAACAAGAACTGGGACTCGGGCGAGTACAAGGAAATCCCCACGTCGTTCCCGAACGGCTCCCTGCTGTGGCAGTATTCCTACGGCGGCGGGCAGTTCTACCATCAGGTGTCGGACGGCAAAATCAAGGTCACCGTGCCGCCGGCGGGCTATTTCGCCTTTTCGTGGCGCAGTCCCGAGGAGTCGGATCTCTGGCGCTGGGGCGGCGGCCAGCCGATCGAAATCTATGCGGACGGCCAGAAGGCCGGCACGATGACCTACGAACGCTGGGACGGGCCCGACGGCGACGAGGAATTCAATCCCTACGGCCTGTCCAACCGCGGCTATCCCGTGGGGACCACGCCCAAGCCGTTCAACTATCTCTGCACCCTGCCGCGCGTGACGTCGGCGACGAACGTGACGTTCTTCGCGCACGTCGACGGCTCGGCCAACAACGTGCTGTTCAAGCTGAACGGCGGCATTCCGCTCAACACGAACGCCCACGCCGGCGGCGATCCGCGCGACTATCCGCCGGGCTGGGACACCACCGACGTCTACCTCGGCTACGAACAGGCGACCTTCCACAGCCGCATCTGGGCCGAGAAGTTCGGCGCGGCGGACGCGGCCCGCAACCAGATCGGCTCCGCCGGCGCGGAGGTCTATGAATTCACCGTGGGACAGAACGGGTTCACCGTGTGGGAGTCTACCGCCTCCAACGATTTCGATTCCACCTACGCGCCGGCCTTCGTCTACCACAATCCCGAACTGCCAACGGACGACGGTTGGTCGCAGTTCTGGCCCGCGCTGACCAATTTGTCGGCAGACACGAACATCTGGTTCCAGGTCAAGATCGGGAACAAGGGGCAGGCCAACCGAGTCTATTTGTACTACACAACCGACGGCACCTGGCCCGAAGGCGCAGTCGGCATGCCCATCGGCACCACGAAGGCGGTGGAACTCCAATGGCGCGCCAATTGGGAAGAAGGCGGCGTGACCAACGACTGGTGGTCGGAAGGCAAGATTCCAACGCCGGAAGTCGGCACGCAGGTGAAGTACAAGGTCAGCGGGGTCCGCCAGCAAGGCATCGATAGCCCGGACGACTGGGATGTGGTCTTCCCGAACAGCTGGACCGACGTGTCGCGCAAGCTGAAGATGATGGGCACCTGGAAGATCGCGGATTTCAATCCGTCCGCGGCGGTCTATCGGCCCCACAACGACTACGGCATGGTTTCCACGGGTTTGGTCGAAGGTTTCAACCTGATCGCGGCGCGCGCGTTCCTGCAGCGCGACGGCGCGACCGAAGGCAACGGCCAGCGCGCGGCGATTTTCAACAGCTTCTACCAGCCGTTCTACTACGACGCCGCGCCGCCGGCGGGCGAGGTGACGTATCCGGTCCACGCCGAGACCCTCTACGACAACCGCTACGGCGTGGTGGTCCGCACGGATCCCACCGTCCAGCGGGTTTGGTACAACTTCGCCGACGCCGACGCGAGCAACGACGATTCCGCCACGGGCTCCGCCAACGGCAACGGCAACAACGCCAGCGGCCAGGTCGCGTGGGTCGAGGCCCAGCGGGTCAATCCCAGCATCCTGATCGACAGCGACTATCCGCTCGAATGGCGGTTCAACTACGTCAACGTGCCGGCGTCCGGCGCGGCGACCATCCGGGTCAAGTTGGCCGAATTCTCGTCGTCCACCAATCCGCTGCTGGCCGACGCCACCGGCCGCTTCACGACCCTCGAGCGCTCCGTGAACGCCAGCGGGCCGGACTACCGCATGAACGTGACCTGGCCGCAGCGCGACGGCGATGCCGTCTCGGAAGGCTACGTCATGAAGGTCGAGTTCAGTCGTGCCCTGTGGAACGCGGACGAAACGACGATCCGCAACCGTTTCCGGATTTCCCTGAACGGCGTGGTGCAGGACCGCGACGCCATGACGCTGAGCTGGAAGGAATCCGGCAACCACGAACTGGCGTTCACCTTGCCGGACCTGTTCAACGACGATCCGAACTACGAGCACCTGATTTCCGTCGTGCACACCAACGCCGGCGGCGGCGGCATCACGCTCTACGCCGAGCGGCGCGTGCGCGTGCCGACCGGCTCCGGCGGCCCCGCGGTCGCCATCGTCAACCCGCCCGAGTTCGACCTCAACGGCGACAAGTATCAGATCGTCCTGCCCGACGTGGCCAGTCCGGCGCCCGAGCAGCGCCAGCACGGGATCACCGTCGAGACGGGCTTGGAGGCGCAGTCGGCCTGGATCGCGTTCACGAATTCGACGGGCTTCGTCGCCCCGGTGGCGGCCTCCACCAACGACCTGACCGGCACCGTCGCGGTGACGTCCAACTCCGCGGCGGTGGTCGGAACCGACACGGAATTCAAGGGCGAAGTGTCCGCCGGCAGCGTCCTGCAGATCGGCACGAACCGCGTCGTGGTCAGCGTGGTGGCCTCGAACGACTACCTCACGCTGACCCGGCCGTATCCGGGCGCATCGGCCTCCGGACTGACCATCCAGCGCTTGGTCGGCAATCCCACTGCGGCGGGCAACAAGCTGCTCTGGCAGTTCCTGTGGACCAACCTGCAGGCCGGCACCTATACGCTCGTGGCCAACATGGATTCCGACGGCAACACGAACATGGTCGAAGGCACGGCCCAGCGCACCGTGCGCGTGCTGCTGCGCCAGATGGTCACGAACAACCTGGTCGATCTCGACGACGACGCCGACGGGCTCTACGACGAGTTCGACACCGAATCCGCCGCGCTGCCCGACTCGAATTCCGAAACCTGGAACAACGGCGACGTCCACATGTGGGCCATCCGCGGCCGCACCGATCCGCTGATGCCGGACACCGACGGCGACGGCCTGCCCGACGGCCTCGAACTGGGCTGGGGCTCGCCGTTGGCCGCCACGGATCCGCTGGCCGACACCAACGGCGACGGCTGGCCGAACTTCATCGGCGACGCCGACACCCCCATCTACAACACCACCGACAACTGGCAGCATCCGCGCTACAACTTCAACGCGTCGCGCACCGACCAGATCGGCGGCTCGCTGACCGATCCCAGCCGCGCCGACACCGACGGCGACGGCCTGCCGGACGGCTTCGAGGACCTGAACCGCAACGGCCGCGTCGAAGTCGGCCTCGTGAACGGGCAAGACGTGGTCACCAACGTGCTGAGCGGCTCGGCGCTGCCGGTCGTCTACAACTCTTCGCGCGTGGACCGCGACTCGCTGCCCGCCAACGCGCGTTTCCTCGAAACCGACCCGAACGCCTCCGACACCTCCGGCGACGGCCTCAGCGACGGCGCGGCCGACACCAACGCCAACGGCTGCGTGGACCTGCAGCTCTTGTACCTGGCGGGCACGACGACGGTCTTCGACGTGTCCGCGCAGCCGCAATTCCTGCTCGGCATGGATGCCACCAGCCAGACCGCGCTGGCCAGCGCCGGCATCACCAACCTTGCGTCGCGCGCGCTGAACCTCGGCGCCTTGTTCGCCGCCTACGGCCGCCCGGTCAAGACCGACGGCTGGTACGAAACCAACAAGTGGCCGCGCGTCCTCTTCCTCGAAACCGATCCGCTGTCCCGCGATACGGATGAGGACGGCCTGGACGACGGCTGGGAAGTCCGCTACGGCCTCGATCCGTTCGACGACGGCTGGTACAACCTGCGCAGCGGCGAGATGCACGCGACGAATTCCCAGCAGGGCGCCGACGGCGACCTGACCGGCGACGGCGTCAGCAACGCCCAGCACCAGCTCGCCGGCACCGATCCGCGCGTGGACGTCGACGTGCCGGTGCCGCCCGGCTCCATCACGATCGGCGCGGGCTCCGTCGTCGGCCAGCTCGGTGGCGCGGACGTCCGCGAGGAATTCATGGACTGGACCTGGGACGACCTGCGCGCGCTGGACTACTACCACGGCGACGGCCCGAACTCCGACCAAGGCGACGTCTACCGCGGCTGGGACGGTTTCGACGAGTCGCGCGATCTCGTGGCGTTCTATACCCGCGACGGCGGCGCCGTGGCCAACGGCGGCGACGGCAAGTTCTACTTCCGCGTCGATCTCTACGACCTGCAGGCGTTCGCAGAAGACCAGTACCTCGATTTTTACGTCGCGATCGACACCGGCAACGCGGGCCAGGGCGAGCGCAAGCTGCCCGACGACGTGGACACCCTCACCGACATGCGCTGGGAGGTGGTGGCGGCCGTGTACGATTCCGCGCACGGACAGGTCTACGTGGACGGGGATCTCAACCAGAACACCAGTACCCTGTCCGACGATCTCGCCACCCTCGGCGGCGTGGCCGGCCATTCCGGCTACTTCCTCGGCGCCTATTTCAACGCCGAACTCGACGCGATCGAATTCGCGATCGATCGGCAGGCGCTGGTCGACGTCGGCTACGTCGGCGATCCGTCCGTGCTGAATTTCCAGGTGTTCACGACCATGGACGGCACGTGCAACACCTGCGGCGAAAACGGCGGCCCCGGCGCGGGCGACATCGGCGGGCGCAGCGATATCCGCGACACCATCTGGAACGACTACATCGCCGAGGACGACTACTACGCCCAGGCCGGCCTGCAGGGCGTGGGCAGCGTGCTCCGCAGCTGGATTCCGGGCGACTACCGTCCGCACCGCGCGAATTTCGCCGAGATCGTCCACGGCAACCAGGCCATCCAGCCCGGCAGCGTGGTCCAGGACCTGGTCAACAACGACGCTGGTGCGGGCTACTACCGCGTGTTCGACGCGCATGAAACCCTGGCCGTCCCGCTGAACCTGCACGTCACGCCGACCTTGGCTTCGGCGATCCAATGGGCGAAGGCCGATCCGGCCGCGGGCAAGCCGTGGCGGGACGGCCCGGCCCTGAACGCGCGCATCGCGGAACTGGCCGCCACGGGCACGGTCGCGCTGCTGGCCAGCACGTTCTCGGACCACATGCTGCCGTACTTCACGTCGGCGTTCCTCTCGAACAACGTGGCGCTGGCGTCCGAGTATCTCGAGACCATCTACGGCGTGGACCTCACGACGAATTCCGTCTTCTGGCCGCCGGAGCGGCTGCTGGACGCCGACGCCCTCGGCCAGATCGCGGGGCTGGGCTACCGGGCGACGGTGCTGGACCAGATGGAACACCTGCTCCAGTGGTACGGCCGGTCCGCGGCGCTCGGCACGCGCGGCTACCAGATCAACCGCATCGCCGGCGTGGACACCTTCGCGATCAACGACGGCGCGAACGATTTCCGCTTTGCCAACCACGACGGCGGTCTCGGCATGCCCCTGCGGCGCTTGTTCAACCGCAAGGCGCGCGGCGATGCGGACCAGGTCGTCGTCTTCCTGAGCAACTGGGAGGACTTCGCCAGCAAGAGCTTGGCTGACGCCTACGACGCAAACCTCTACTGGATCGCCAACCGCCCGTGGATCCACGGCGTGACGCTCGAAAGCATCCTGCGCAACGAAGTCGATCTGGACGGCGACGGCTGGGGCAATTCGTGGTACGTCGAGAGCCGCGCCGCACCGGCCACGAAACTGTCCCACAACTACGTCAACTACATGACGCGCCTGGACTACGACAACTGGTACGTCGGCTCGGGGCTGGAGGAAGGCTTGCTGAACAAAGTCTTCGAAAGCCGGCCGGGCGTGGCGATGCCGAATGCCTACGGCATGCTCTACACCGGCGGCGTGGTGTCGCAGGCGTGGGACCGCGTGCGGAGCGTCACGAACGCGGGCCTCGGCCGCCTGGCCCGCGGCGTTCTGCACGCGTCCGTCTTCGAAACGGCGTTCCATTCCGGCGACGTGGGCGACATGACGAAATTCAGCGACGGGACCTACATCGAACCCGATTCCGCCAACAAGACCCTGGCGGGCTTCGCCGCCGCGGCCCAGTCGCAGTCGCGCCAGGCCGGCGTTTACCTGCGCGTCCAGCAGTGGCTCGCGGGCGCAGCCGCGCTGACCAACGCGACGGCGGCGGCCGAAGACGTCGATCTCGACGGCGAGGCCGAATGCCTGCTCTACAACCGCCACGTTTTCGCCGTGTTCGAGCGGCTCGGCGGCCGCATGGTGGCCGCGTGGGTGCGCGATCCCGCCACGGGCGCCGCCATCCAGACCATCGGCAACTTCGCGAGCTATGCGGGTTCCGAAACCGAGTGGGAAGGGGAAGGCAACGCAACCAGCAACGGGGTGGGTTCGTACCGCACCTCGGCCCTCAAGGATTGGCACGCGGCCGGCACGGCCACCAGCTACGTCAACAACGTCTATTCCGCCACGACCAACGGCGTGGCCGGCGGCTGGAAGCTGACCTCGGCCGACAGCAAGATCGCCAAGACCATCACGCTCGGCGCCACGTCGACGTGGTTCGCCGTCCAGTACGTCGTCGATCCGGCGCTGGGCACGCTGTACGTCCGCAGCGGCCTCTCGCCGGACCTCGAAAGCCTGCTGCTGCACGGCCAGGCCTATCTCGGCGGCGAACAGCACGCCGACGGCGTTTTGACGCTTTCGAACCTGGATCCCGCCCGCACCGTCGCGGCCAAGGTGGCCTATGGCGGGAGCTACAGCGCGACCTGCAACACCAACGCGGTGGACGGCGTCGATCTCGACACCCTGCGCATGCGCAACCAGGCCCAGACGCACCAGGTCGAGCTGTCCGGCAGCGGCACGTTCACCTTCGCCATCGGCTTCGAAGCCGCCGACGGCGAGCAGTACAACGACGGCGTGCCGTACTCGTGGCTCAGCGGCTACGGGTATGATCCCGAGACGGTCGACGTGAACGCCACCATGGTCTCCAACGGCGTCAACAGCCTGCGCGAGGCCTACGTCGCCAATCTCGATCCGAGCGATCCGAATGCGCAGTTCAATTTGACTTTCTGCGGCCGCACCAACGCGAATTTCGTCGTGCGGTTCGCCACGCAGCCCGAGCGCGAATACCTGGTCTGGTTCGCCACCAACGGGCTCGTGGCGCCGACGTGGCTGCAAGGGCCTTCCAACCGCATCCAAGGCACCGGCAACACCGAAGAGTGGGTTGATCCAACGGCCATCACCAACAAGCGGTTCTACAAGGTCAACGTCTACGTGCCCGAGTAGGATTTTCGGGGTTCATTGTAGCCGGCCCCGTTGGGGCCGGATGTCATAACGCAAGACCGGCCCCAGCGGGGCCGGCTACAACCCAACCGCA
>CAYTEK010000010.1:29709-37501 GCA_964436715.1 uncultured Verrucomicrobiota bacterium
GCCGTGCGGCTTTCGTCGTGGGTCAGTTCGCTCACGCGCGCCAGCAGGAACGGGGTGACTTCCTTGCCGCGCACGCCGCGCGCGTCCGCTTCCTTCAATGCCTGGGCGATGGCTTTTTCCGCGACTTCCGCGGGCAGTTCATGCGCGGCCGGCACCGGGGTGGCCACCAGCGTGCCGGTCTTGAAGCCGAGCGCCTCGCGCGAGCGGAGAATCGCGGCGATTTCCGCGAACGAGTCGCAGCGGATGTCCAGCGGCAGGCCCGAGTCCCGCGTGTAGAACGCGGGGAAATTGGAGCATTGGTAGCCGACGACCGGCACGCCGTGGGTTTCGAGCACTTCCAGCGTCAGCGGCAGGTCGAGGATGGCCTTGGCGCCGGCGCAGACCACGGCAACCGGCGTTTGCGCCAGTTCCAGCAGGTCCGCGCTGACGTCGAACGGATGGCCGCGGTGCACGCCGCCGATGCCGCCCGTGGCGAACACGCGGATGCCGGCCATGTGGGCGACGATCATCGTTCCTGCCACGGTGGTCGCACCGTCGCCCTTTTGGGCGAGCACGATCGGAAAATCACGCCGGCTGCATTTGCGGACGTTCTTGGCCTGGGCGAGGTAGGCCAGTTGGTCGGCCGTGATGCCCACCGTGATCTGGCCCTTCAGGACGGCGATGGTGGCGGGGATGGCGCCGGCGTCGCGCACGGCCTTTTCCATCCCGCTGGCCACTTCTTGGTTCACGGGATACGGCAGGCCGTGAGTGATCAACGTGCTCTCCAGGGCGACGACCGGTCGGCGATTCTCCAGCGCTTCCCGCACTTCGGGGTGATATTGCAGCATTGATTTATCCATGATGTCGTTCGCTTTCCCGTTGGCCAATGAATGAAGCGGCTTGGTTCCGAGCGAGTCCAACGACCGTTGCAAGGCCGGTGAAACCGCCATGACGGCTCGAAAAGGTAGCGGAGGAACGCCAGAAGTGTCAACCACGGCTCCGAATGCTTCGGGGCAGAAGGCTCGATCTTCGCTCGGTAAATCGTTCTATTCGCCGTTCGGAATTTTTCTTTCGCGACCCCCTTCGGCGGCGTATATTTTTCACAATCAATAGGTGCCGAATTCGGCGTGGTTGTGACCCCAGAGCGTTTCCCGCGAGGAGCAAGATCCATGAGCAGACGAGCCGTCCTGTCCGCATTGTTGTCTAGCGTTATTTGTTATTCGGCTTGGGCCGCCACGCCGCAATTCATTCCGGGCACGGCGACGGAGTTGCCGCAACTGGTCACGAAGGAAGGCAAAATCTACAAGCTCGGCAAGAAGCCCTATCCCGCCGGAACGCGCGCGAAATGGATCGCCGAGGGGCGCACGTTGGCGAAGACGCCGGCCGGTTATTTGCCGCAGGGCAAAATGCTGAAGGGCGCCGCCGACAACCGCTCGTACATGCCGCCGATCGGCGATCAGTCCTCCGAAGGGGCCTGCGTGCATTGGGCCGGTTCCTACAACGTCAAGACCGCCAACATGAAGCGGAACGATCCGACGATCAACGTGAACGTCGCAAGCAATCAGGGTTCGCCGCGTTTCACCTACAATCTGACCAATACGGGCGCCGACAGCGGCGGCTATGGCCACGAGCCGTTCGAGATCTTCATGCGCTATGGCGTGGCGTCTTTGGCGCAGAAACCTTACGTGGCCGGCCAGTATACGACGCTGCCGACGGCGGCGGATTTCATCGAGGGCCTGCATCGCCGCACGACCAACTACGTGTGGCTGTGGGATTGGGCGCCGGATGCCGCGCAGATCGCCGAGTTGAAAGCCTGGCTGGACGATGGCCGCGTGGCGGCTTGTGGCGTTTATGCCGAAGATACGTTTGACGCTTGGGGGCCTGGCGATGCGCCGTGGGTCGGAACCACCTGCACCATCAACGAAATCAACCACATGGTCACCGTGTGCGGCTATGGCACGGGATACTACCTGGTGGCGAACCAGTGGGGCACCTCCTTCGGCAGCAACGGCTACATCGTGGTGGATTCCGACTATTTCGAAAACTATTTTTCCGACGTCATGTATCCGTTGGAAGGCACGTACGAGGCGGCGACCGATTACGCCAAGCTGACGGTCAAACACGGAACGCGCAGCGACGTCCGCGAACTGCTGATCACCGCCAACGGCGCCAACGTCTGGAGCAATTCGCCCTTGCCCCTGAACATGCCTCCGGGAGGCGGCGGCACGTTCGACACCGATTCGCGCGACAACCTTGAAATCGCCGTCGATCTGACCTCGGTGTCCTGGGGCGAGAACAACGTGGTGACGGCGCGGGTCAAGGATGCCGTCTCCGCCATGAACGGCACCGTGACGGTTTTCACCGTGAAGTACGATGGAACGGAATACGTCTCTCCCGTCGTGCCGGTTCCCGTGGCCTACAACGCCTATACCAGCGCATGGGTGCGGCTCTACCAGAGCACCGACACCAACGTGTGTTTCACGTCGGCCGGGGCTTCGGTCGGCGAAGGCAGCGGCACGTACGTGGTGACGGTGTACAAGACCCAGGCGTCCGGCGACGTCAGCGGCAACGTTGTCCTGTCCGGCACGGCCACCGAAGGCGCCGGGGCCGACTACACGATCTCCGGCACGAATTTCACGCTGAACGCCGCCACCACGTCGGCGACCTTCACGGTCACGATCAACGACGACGCGGACGAGGAACTCGCCGAGACGGTGGTCCTGACCCTGGCCAACGTGGCCGGAGGCATCGTGCAGGCGCCGGACGTGTTCACGCTGACCATCAATCCCAGCGACCTCACCGGCGGCAGCGTTCTGATTTCCCAATACATCGAAACCGACAGCGGCACGACGCCCAAGGGCATCGAAATCTGGAATGCCTCCGCCGCGGACCTGACCTTCGACAGCGGAGCCAACCTGCTGAACGTGAAAATCGGAGTCAACGGCGCTGCGGCGACCTCCGTCCTTCAGGTTGCCAGCGGAACGCTGCCCGCCGGCTCCGTCTGGGTGATCGGCACCAGCGACTTGTCGCCGGACATCACGCAGGCCTTCACCTTCAACGGCGACGACGCCATCGTGCTCGAACTGGGCGGCGTGGTTCAGGACATGATCGGCCTTGCCGGAAATGATCCCGGTTCCGCCTGGACGAGCAACGGCGTTTCGACGGCCAACCAGAACATCCAGCTCAAGCTGGGCACCACGTTCGGCGATCCGGATGGCTGGACCGATCCGAGCGAGCGATTCGAATACGTGGACGTCGGCAGCGTCCAGACCGGTTTCGGGGAACCTCCGGGCGGTTGGACCGACATTCCGCCCGTGCTGGCGGCCATCGGCAACAAGTCGGCGGTCTGGAGCAACAATCTGAGCTTCGGCGTGAGCGCGGCGGATGCCGTGGATGGGGACGTGATCGTGCTTTCTGCCAGCAATTTGCCGGCGGGCGCCGTTTTTGCGACGGTGACCAACGCCGGAACCGTTTCCAATCAGTTCGTTTGGAACAATGTCGGCCCGATGGGCGTCTACACCACGACTTTCTGGGCGGTGGACAACGACGGCGCGGACAGCGAAACCATCACGATCACGATCGGCGACGGCAGCGGGCCCAGCGAAATCGTCTTCCAGGGCTTCGAAGGGACCCCGGCGGACACATGGGACATCGCCACCGGCAACTACATCCTGAACACGGTGGGCGCCGCCGACACGCCGGCGAACCAGCGCGTGCGGACTGGCAGCTATTCCTGGCAACCGGGCGAGACAAGCGAACTCAGCGAAATGCTGGAACTGACGAACGTGGATGTGTCCGCATACTCGGACGTGACCATGACGCTGCATCTTTCCGCCACCTGCACGAACTTTTCCGACGGCTACGGCATGTGGCCTTCCGACAGCATGAGCGTGTACTTGGCGCTGGACGGTGGAGATTATCCGGCGTCGCCCGACGTCAAGGTCACCGGCAACCAAGTGGAAGGCGACGGCATCGTCGGCGCCCTGTGGTCCTACACGGCCGCGGGCGTCGCCGCGACGACCGCCGGCGTGCCGCGCACGTTGGCGCCCGCGGCGGGCGGCTTGGCGGCCGACGGCCTGGCGACGGTGCAGATCGCTTTGCCGCCAGGCACGACGGCGGTGAAGCTGCGCGCGATATCCGCCTTGGAAGCCTACGGCTACTTCTGGAACGTGGACGACGTTACGCTGGCCGGCATCGCCGACGGCGGCGCGAAGGATTTTGCGCCGTTCATCGCGGTCAGCCCCGCCGGCGTGGAAAAATCCATTGCCGTCAGCAACAACCTGAGCTTCGCGATCACCGGCCGGGAAGTGCCGAACGACGCGGCCGACGAAGTCCGCCTGTGGGCGACGAATCTGCCGGCCGGCGCGACTTTCGCGGAAACGTCCGGCAACAGCATCCTGACAAACGTCTTCAGCTGGACGCCGGCGGCGACCGGCACGACCGTCGTCAGCTTCTTCGCGGGCGACAAGGACGGCACCAACCAGGTGGACGTCACCATCGAGGTGTTCCAGCAGTTGCCGGCCGGGACCTACCGCGCCGTCATCTGCGGCATTTCCGACTACGAGGGCACGGACAACGACCTGAACTACTGCGACGACGACGCGCAGGAATTGTACGACCGGCTGCTGACCGGATCCAACTGGTCGGCCGACAACGTCCAGTTGCTGCTGAATTCCCAGGCGACGGAGCCCAACATCCAGGCGGCGATCGCCGCCATGGGCGCCGCCTCGGTTCCCGGCGACGTCAACCTGTTCTTCTTCTCGGGCCACGGCGGCGGCGACGTGCCGGACGCCGACGGCGACGAAGACGGCGACGGCTACGACGAATATTTCTGTCCTTACAACCTCATGACGAACGAGGTGACCGACGACGAATTGAGCGCGTGGCTCGATGCTCTGCCGACGGACAACGTCATCGTCCTGCTGGACACCTGCTACAGCGGCGGCCACCTGAAGGCGCCCGCCGGCCTGACGTACAAGGGCATTTCGCGCACCGGCGCCATCGTGACGGACCGGAGCAACGGATTCGCGGACGACCTGCGCAAGCGGAAGAGCAAGCTGGACTCCGACGAACTGGTTTCGCCCTACATCGCCACGGCCTGCGACGAAACCGAGCTGTCCGCCGAGGACAGCTCCATCGAGAACGGCGTGTTCGCCTACTACCTGCTCGAGGCAATGACCAATTCGGACGTCAACGTCGATGGCTGGGCCGCGGGCGAAGAGTGCTACGATTATCTCTATCCCTTGGCCGTGGCCTACAATTCCGAGCAGCATCCGCAGGAGTACGACGGCTGGCCGGGCTTGGCCAACATCGTGACGTGGCAGCCGCTGGCCGATCAGCCGCCGACGATTGCCTTGGATCCGGCCGGCACCAACAAGACGGCGGTCATCGACGTGGCCCTGAGCTTCACGATCACGGCGACGGACAGCGATGGCCTGGCGGTGGCGCTGACGGCGTCCGGCCTGCCGGCCGGCGCGACGGCGCCCGACGCCAACGGCACCGGCACGGCTTCCACGACGTTCAGCTGGACGCCGACCGCGGCGCAGACCGGCGTCTACCACGTGACGTTCTCGGCCACGGACGACGACGGCACCACCGACCGCGGCGTACAGATCACCGTGCGCGACGGCAATCTGGCCACCGATCTGTTCATTTCCGAATACATCGAAGGCACGAGCAACAACAAGGCGATCGAAATCTTCAACGGCACGGGGGCGTCCGTGGATTTGAGCGCCGGCAGCTATGTCCTGCGGTTGTACGCCAACGGTTCGACGACGCCGTCGTCCATCTCTCTGACCGGCAGCGTCGCCGATGGCGACGTGTACGTGATCGCAAACACGAGCGCGTCCAACGCGGTGCTGGCCCAGGCCGACCAGACCTCTGGCAGCCTCACGTTCAACGGCAACGACGCCGTGGCGCTGGCGAAGAACGACGCCAACATCGACGTGGTCGGCACCATCGGCAGTTCCGACAACTTCGGTTTGGACGTCACCAAGGTCCGCAAGAGCACGGTGTTCCAGGGAACCACGACGTACGACTCGGCGGAGTGGGACGACTATGCGGTGAACACCTTCAGCTACCTTGGCAACCATGAATTCGGCGCGGGCGAACCCACGCCGCCGACGCTGAACGCCATCGGCGCCAAATCCACGACCGTCGGCCAGGACCTCCAGTTCCAGGTGACGGCCACGCCGACGGATGCGGACGCGGTGACCCTGACCGCCAGCAATCTGCCGGCCGGCGCCACGTTCAACGCGACCAACCAGAACGGCACCTTCCAGTGGCTGGCCGCTTCGCCGACCGGCGTCTACAGCGTGTCGTTCTACGCAACGGACAAGGACGGCACCGACAGCGAAACCATCTCCATCGCGGTGAACGAAGCCGGCTCCGAGCTGCTGGCACCGGCGATCCAGGCGGCGAGCTTGGTCCAGGCGCAGCAATTCAACGCCAACTGGCAGGCTTCCGCCGGGGCCACCGGCTACGTCTTGGACGTCGCGACGAACAGCGCTTTCCGCCACACGACGCGCCGGACCGCGACGTTGGCGGCGGGCGATCTGATGTTTGTGACGGCCGATGCGGATGCCACGGAAGGATTCGACGTCGTGCCGCTGGTGGATTTGGATGCCGGCACGGTGATCACGTTCACCGACAACGGCTGGACGAACGGAACTTGGCGAACGAACGAAGGCTCGGTCGTTTACACGGCGCCGGGCGCAGTGTCGGCCGGAACGGTGCTGTCCTATCGCTCGAAGGATGCCAAGGGGTTCGTCACGTCGGGCAACTTCGATCTGTCGGCTTCCGGCGACAACATCTTGGCCTACCAAGGCAGCTCCGGCTCTCCGCAGTTCTTGTGCGGCGTCGGTTGGGCGGCCACGACGCCGTGGATCGAGAGCGGCGCCGTGTCGGCCAACAATTCCATGATTCCCAGCGGCTTGAGCACCGGCGCCTACACCATCGTGGCGTGCGGGAGTCTGGACAATTACCAGTATCTGGCCGCCAACGGCACCACCGGTTCGAAATCCGCGCTGTTGGCGCTGGTGGGCAATCCCGCAAATTGGATCGGCAGCGATTCCAACGTGTATGCCAAGTTCGTTCCGGACTTCACGATCGGCGCGAGCGAGCCCATCAACGACTTCGTGCCCGGCTATGAAAATCGCGACGTGGCCAACGCGACGACGTTCGCCGTGACCGGCCTGACCGAAGGCGTGACGTACTACTATCGCGTCAAGGCCTACAACGCTTCGTCCAACAGCCCGTACTCGGCCGTGACGAGCGTCGTGACCGCCGCGGCTTCGGGCACGCCGCCCGTCCTGAATGCCATCGGCGGACAGGAAACGTTCGTGGGCGAAGACTTGCAGTTCCAGGTCACGGCCACGCCGACGGATGCGGATGCGGTGACCTTGACGGCCAGCAATTTGCCGGCCGGCGCCACGTTCAACGCGACGAATGAAAACGGCACGTTCCAGTGGCTCGATGCCGCGCCCACGGGCGAATACAGCGTGGTGTTCTACGCGACGGACAAGGATGGTTCCGACGGCGAAGCCGTGGGCATCTACGTCTATCCGTTGCCGCAGGTCGCCACGTTCGCAAAGCCCAGCGGCGCCTCGGCCGCCGCCACGTTCCAGTCGGTGAACGGCCAGGCGTATCGGATGGAATTCAGCACGGATCTGCTGGCCAGTCCGGTGACCTGGTCGGAAGCCGACAGCGACGTCGGCACCGGCGGCATGCTCACGTTGTCGGACACCAACAGCGCCGATTCGAAGCGGTACTATCGCGTCGTGGTGCCGTAAGGCGCGATCGAATTCGCGCGCAA
>CAYTEK010000011.1:0-5269 GCA_964436715.1 uncultured Verrucomicrobiota bacterium
AGACGGCGTTGACGCCGCGTTCGGGGGCCGAGCCGTGGCAAGAGACGCCCTTGGTCTCGATTTCGATTTCCATGCGGCCGCGGTGGCCGTGGTAGATCTGCAGGCTCGTCGGCTCGGTCGAAACGACGACTGCGGGACGCAGCTTGCCTTCCTTGACGATGTACTGCCAGCACAGGCCGTCGCAGTCTTCTTCCTGCACGCTGGCGACCACCCAGATCGTCAGTTCCTTCGGCACCATCCCCAATTCCTTCAGCATGGCCATCGCGTAGATGGAGGTGATCACGCCGCCCTTCTGGTCGGTGACGCCGCGGCCGTAGACCTTGCCGTCCTTGATGATGGACGGATAGGGCTTGACCTTGTTCCACAGGGTGATGTCGCCCACGTCCACGGTGTCGCAGTGGCCGTCGAAAGCGATGACGCGCGGGCCGTTGCCGATGCGGCCGAGCAGGTTGCCCATGCCGTCGATGACGACCTCGTCGTAGCCCATCTTCTTCATGGCCGCGGCCATGAACTTGACCACGTCGCCTTCCTGGCTGCTCAGCGAGGGGATGCTGGCGACGTCCTTCAGGAAGTTGGCGATCGCGTCTTCGCGCTTCTTGGCTTCCGCGTACAGTTTCGAACTCATTTTTCTTTCTCCTTCTTGCTTACAGGCTCTTGAGCACGCCGGTGGCGGCGTTGAAATCGTCGATCAGGCGATCCCATTCGGCGACCTGGGCCGGATCGAACACGCCTTTCCAGAAATCTTCGTCCCACATGGCGCGCAGGTCTTCGCTGTGCTTGCCCTGCTGCTCCACCCAAGTGAAGTACTTGAAGTTGTGCAGCGACTTTCGGTCGAAGTAGTTCAGCTCGCGGAAGGTGGTCGGGTTGCAGCCTTCGAGGAAACGCCCGTAGTGGCGGGAGGCCAAGTCGGCGTTGTAGGGCCCGTGCTGCGCAGCCATTTCGGCGACGCGCGAGGCGTACAGGTCCATCGAGTCCGTCAGCGGCAGGAAGATGACGTCGCGGCCGTCCATGTCGTAGTAGCGCGCCGCCCAGATGGCCGCCACCAGGTTGCAGATGCCGGAGATGCCGGCGGCCGGCAGCTTGGCGAGCACGTCGTCGCGCACGCCCTGCTTCTTCAGGTATTCGCGCCCGGCCTTTTCGTTGAACAGCCGCAGGAGTTGCATGACCTGCTCGTCGTCCACCGCCGCGATGGCGTCGGTGTTGCGGACGTTGTGGATCCACGGGATGTGCTTGTCGCCGATGCCTTCGATGCGGTGCGCGCCGAAGCCGTACTGGTAGAGCGTCGGGCACTGCTGGGCTTCGCTGGCCACCACGCGGATGGCCGGATGCTTCGCGCGCAGGAAGTCGCCCGCGGCGATCGTGCCGGCCGAACCCGTCGCGCTGATGTAGGCGGCCAACCGGCTGTGGTGCGTCTGGAAGTTGTTCTCGTAGATCTCCTGAATCACGCCGCCGGTCATGTTGTAGTGCCAGATGGCGTTGCCGAATTCCTCGAACTGGTTGAAGATCACGATCTTGTCGCCGCGCTCGCGCCGGAGCTGCCAGCACATGTCGTAGATTTCCTTCACGTTCGACTCGGTGCCGGGCGTGGCGATGATCTCGTCGGTCTTGATGCTCTTGAGCCACTGGAAGCGCTCTTGGCTCATGCCTTCGGGCAGGATGGCGATGGCCGGGCAGGCCAGCAGGGCGCAGTCGAACGCGCCGCCGCGGCAGTAGTTGCCCGTCGAGGGCCAAACGGCCTTCTGGGTCGTCGGGTCGAAGTTGCCGCGCACCAGGCGCGGCACCAGGCAACCGTAGGCCGCGCCGACTTTGTGCGCGCCGGTCGGGAAATAGCGCCCCATCAGACCGACGATCCGCGCGTCCACGCCCGTGATTTCCTTCGGGAATTCCAGCCAGTTGCCCTCGCCGAACCCGCCGGTCTTGGGATCGTTCTTCCAAGTGATGCGGAACAGGTTGAGCGGGTTCACCGCCTGATCGTCGATCTTCTTGAGCTGGTCCTGGATCTTGGGCGGAATCAGCTTGGGATTCTTCTGCTGGGCGAACGTCGGCAGCACGATGCCGCGTTCCTTGGCGCGCTGGACGGTCCGACGCAGGACGTTGTGGTCGATCTTGGAAATGATTTTCATGGTTTCGAGCTCCTCGTTCGCTGGAGATATGGGGGTGCGTAATCGCGGAAAATCATCGCTTTATGGCCATGGCGGAGTCAACCCAAATGCCCCCCGGACGAAAAAACGCTTTAGCGCAGCAGGAGCACGCCCAACACCGCCAGGCCGTAGAGCGCCACGTCGGCCATCAACGGAACGTCCGTCAGCAAGATGTGTTCGGGCCGGTCGCCCTGGTCCCGGCGGTACACCAGATCCATGTAGCGGAACAGGCCGAAAACGACGAACGGAATGGTCGCCCCCAGCCAGGGCGTTCCGAACTTGGCGACCGTTTCCGGCCAGAGCGTGTAGATGGAATAGCACACCAGGGAAGCCGCCGCCGTCAGGGCGATGAGCAGGTCGAGCAGCCGTTCGTCGTAGCCGTCCAGCGCCGCGCGCGTGCCCAGCCCGGCCAAGTTCACCTTTTCGTGGCGCCGCTTGCACAGGCCCAGGAACAGCGCCAGCATCATCGCGCACACCAGCAGCCACGGACTGATCTTGACGTGGATCACCACCGCCCCCGCCAGCGCCCGCAGCACGAAGCCGAGCGAAATCACGATCACGTCCACCAGCGCCAGCCGCTTCAGCCCCAGCGTGTAGACGATCTGCAGCGCGAGATAGGCCCCCAGCACCGCCAGCAATCCCGGTCCCAACCGCCAGGCGCCGCCCAAGCCCGCCGCCAGCAGCGCCAACCCCGCCCCCCACGCCAACGCCGGCGTCGCTTCGCCCGAGGCGATCGGCCGGCGGCACTTGATGGGATGCAGCCGATCCTGCGGCGCGTCCTTCAGGTCGTTGAACACGTAGACCGCGCTCGACACCAGCGAAAACGCCAGCGCCGCCAGGCAGACCTTCCACAATTCCCACGTGGCCAGATTTTGCTGCTGGTCGCCCAGCGCGAAGACGAAGGCCGCGAACACCACGGCGTTCTTCGTCCACTGCTTCACCCGCAGCAGGTGGACCAGCGTGCGCAGCGTCTTCATCCCCCCGCCGGCCCCGCCGCCACGCTCTGCGGATGGATCGCGCGCGGCCGGCGCCGGAATCCGCAACGCGCCAGCAGCTTCCAGACCATCCACAGCGCTTCGTTGATGATCCCGCCGCTCATCTTCGACTGCCCCTCACGCCGCTCTTCGAACGTGATCGGCGATTCGACGATCTGGAAGCCCAGATGCCAGGCCGTGTGCGTCATCTCGATCTGGAACGAATAGCCGTTGGAATGGATGCCGTCGAGATCGATCGCCGCGAGCACTTCGCGCCGGAAACACTTGAAACCGCCGGTCGGATCGGTGAACGGCATGCCCGTGATCAGCCGCACGTACAGCGCCGCGCCCGTGCTCAAAATCAGCCGGTTCAGCGGCCAGTTGATGACGCGGATGCCGCCCACGTAGCGCGAGCCCAGCACCAGATCGGCGTTCAGCGCCGCCGCCCGCAGCTGCGGGACTGCCTTGGGGTCGTGCGAGAAATCGGCGTCCATCTCCATGACGAACCGATATTCCGGCCGCTCCAGCGCCCAGCGGAAGCCCGCGATGTAGGCCCGCCCCAGCCCCTGCTTCTGCTGCCGATGCAGCACATGGACGCGCGGGTTTTCCGCCGCCAGCCGGTCGGCCAGCTGGCCCGTGCCGTCGGGGGAATTGTCGTCCACGAACAGCAGTTCCGCTTCCGGACAGGCCGCCAGCACCGCTTTCGCGATGGGCTCCGCGTTTTCCTTCTCGTTGTAGGTCGGAACGATAACCAGCGTGTCGCTCATGGTGCGGGACATCCTACTCCGTCGCCGCCAATGCGGACAATCCCAAATCCAGCGTCAGCTCGGTGCGATCGTTCCGCCGGCCGAGCCGCGCCCGCGCGGTGCCCAGCGGCGCGAAGGCGTCGATCCACGCCTTGGCCTCGTTCAGCCGTTCGCGCGCGGCCTGGGAACTGCCGCCGTTGAGGAACATCTGCGCCATGGACCAGGTGGCGATGGCGTCGCGCGCCAACTTGCCGGTGCGCGCCAGATCGATCCAAGCCGCGGTCGCGACGGTTTCGTCGAGCGCCGCGGCCCAGTCCGGCATCGCCGCCGCCGGACCCGCCTGCGCCAGCTTCTGGAGCGCATCGAGATTGCTCGCCGCCAGCAGCCAGCCGTCCAAGAGCGCATAGGCCGGCCGATCCGCCAGCGCCAATTCGTCCACCCACTCGTTGCCGCCCGCGCTGGCCAGGACGTAGAGCGTCGCCGCCGGCGCGGACACCGGCTGGAGAACGAACGCCGCCTTGTAGCGCGCGTTGCTTGCATCCAGCACCCGCTGGATCGCCGCCTGCGCCGCCGCCGGATCGGACGCCGGCGTCGCCAGCAGCAGCGTCGGCACGCGCAGGCCCGACAGGCCCAAGGTCCGCATGAGCCCCCAGGTCAGGCGCCCGCTCAAGTCGCCGTCCATGCCCACCGCGACGATGCGGTCGGCCGTCGCCACGTCCAGCAGCATCCGCAAGGCGTGCCGCCCGGTGCGCGTCAAATCCGGGCGCGTCCAAACTTGCAGCAGCGCCTCGCGCCGCACCGCCGTCGCCCAGCAGGGCGCGGCGCCCAGCCGGCGGGCCAGCGGGCCCAGATCCACGGCGGAAGGCCGGTCCGGCGGCACGGCTTCCGCGCCCGCGGTCGTGGCCGCCAGCGAAATCGCATCCGCGCGCAGCGTCGGCACGTCCACGGAAATCCCCGGCGCCGCCGGCGCGGCGAATTCGCTTTCGTCGCGAATCCAAAAGCGATCCGGCATCCGCCGGTCGTCGGCCGCCGCAAATTGCGCGAAGCCCGGCTCGCGTTCCAGCAGGCGCTGGCCGCGGCCGTCGTAGGCCGCCAGCACTTCCTCGATGGCCAGCGGATCGGTCGAGAGGCAGGCCATGAGCACCCCTTCGCCGAAAGCGATCGCCAGATGCTGCCCCGGTTCGAGGTCGGGCGTGTCCACGCGCCACACCGAACGCCCCGGAAACGCCTTCATCCGCTCGAAGCCCGGCACGCGAAACAGCGCCAGTTGCCAGCGCAGCTTCTGGCTTTCGCCGCCGAGATGGCTCACCGCCATCCACGCCGGCGCCGCGCCCCGCCCCGGCAGATAGGCCAGCGTGCCTTCCCGCCCCGCCAGCTTCTCGAACCATTTCCGCGACTCCGCGTCCTG
>CAYTEK010000011.1:5279-29725 GCA_964436715.1 uncultured Verrucomicrobiota bacterium
GCCTCGGTCTCGACGCCCGCCGTCCGCATCTGGGCCAGCGCCAGCGGATTCGCCAGCAAATCGGGCCAGCGTTCGGGCAGGCGCAGGTGGCGGCCCACCACCGTGGCCGAGGCGGGCACGGGCCGGTAGATCGCCAGCGGATCGTAGGGCACGTGGACCAGCCACCACGCCGCCGCGGCCACCGCGACCGCCAGCAGCGCCAGCGTCAGGAGCCGCTTGGGCCGGAGAAAACGCGCGCCCATGGATCAACCGGCCTGTTCCGGCTTTTTCTCGGCCGCGGGTTCTTCCGGCTTTTCGTTCAGCGTCTCGACGTAATTCAGCTTCAGTTCTCCCAGCACGCCCTTCAGCAGCTTGTCTTCGGCGTCGGACAAATTGCCCTTCGTCTTGGTCGCGAGCATGTCCAGCATGTCGATCGTGGATTGCGCCGCCGGCAGGTTCTTGTCGATCTTGTGCGTGACGGGATTCAGCGTCTTGCCCAGATGCTGCATCGTGGCCGCCGCCAGCGAAATCACGAGTCCTTGGAACATGTCGCCGGTCTGTTTGTCGTCGCTCATCTTCGTTTTCCTCCGCAAAGCCCTCTTTTTCTACCCCAAGGCCCGGCGCCGTTCAATGCTTTCCGCGCCAACGCGAAGGGCCGGGCGCATGCCCGGCCCTGGCGTCGTTCGGATGAACGCGCATCAATTCCCGACCGGCGCGGCTTCCGGCGCCGCGGGTTCCGCGGGAAATTCCACCGTTTCCGTCGCTTCGGCGGGCGCGGCTTCCGCTTCCGGCGCCGCGACCGCGGCCTCGACCGGCGCGGCTTCTTCCGCCGGCGCCGCCGGCGGCGCGGGCGGATCGATCACGCGCACGTCGCCCGCGGCGGAACGATGGCGGCGCTGCCACTTGTAGTATTTCCGCACCACGACGCTGTCCGGCGGCAGGCTCTTGTATTCGCCCTGGATCTTGAAGCGATAGACCACGTCCAGCTTCTCGGGGTTCCCCACCAGCTCGTCGTAGATCGCCGGCGGCACGCCGTGATAGGTCAATTCCTGCCCGTCCAGCAGGCGCAGGCGCATGCTCTGGTCCGCCGGCAAATAGCGAATGAGGGCGATCATGCCAGACTGGCCGATCACGCGACCGGGCAATTCTTCCTCCACCGGCGCTTCGGCCGCAGCCGCTTCTTTCGCCGGCGCGGCTTCCGCGACGACTTCCGTTCCTTCCGCCGCCGGCGCGGCTTCGCCTTCCGCCGGCGCCGCCGCCGCGGTTTCGGCGGCGGCCGCCGCCTGCCGGGCCGCTTCCAACTCCGCCTGCAGGCGCGCCGTTTCGGCGGCCAGTTGGGCTTTCAATTCCTCGATGGATTTCTCCAGCTCGGCCTTCTGCTGGGCGGCGGCTTCCTGGGCGGCCTGCGTTTCCTGCGCGGCCTTCTCGGCTTCGGCCTTGGCGGCGGCCAGCGCTTCTTCCTTCGCCGCGAGATCCTTCGCCGCGGCTTCGGCGGCCGCCGTCTGTTCCTGGATCTTCTGCGCCAGTCCGGCCGCTTCCGTCTTCGCGCCGGAGGTTTCGCCCTGCGCGGCCGTCAGCGCGTCCTTCGTGGTGGCCAATTCCTGCTGCGTCCCCTGGATGGCCGTCTGCACCTGCTGGACGACGCTCTCCAAGGTCGCCGCCTCCGCGAGCGCGGCGGCCGTCAACGGCTGCGCCGCCGGGGCCGCGACCGCTTCGCCCGCCGCATTGGTCGTCGCCGGCGCTTCGGCCGCCGGCGTCCATTCCTGCACACCCGCCGTGGCCGCCACCTGCTGCAACGCCTCCCGCAGGCCCGCCGCCTGGCTCGATTGCGACTTGAACAAGAATCCCAGCGCCCCCGCGCCGATGGCCATAATCACCACCAAAACCCATGCCACGATGCCGACGACGCTGACCTTGGATGCCATAGGAATCTCCTTCGGGTTGAACGAATGTCTAGTCCGGAATTGAGCCCCAAGGCGCCGCCGATGTCAAGAACCGTCGGCTCGGCCGGCTTCACGCCCAATATTGCCGGTCCAACGACCGATATTGGATGGCTTCCGCCACGTGGTCGGCGGCGATGTCTGCCGCGCCGGCCAGGTCGGCGATGGTGCGCGCCACCTTCAGGATGCGGTCGTAGGCGCGGGCGCTCAGGTGCAGATCGGCCATCGCGGCCTTGAGCAGCGCCTGCGCCGCGTCGTCCAGCACGCAGTGCTTGTGGACGTCCTTCGAGCGCATGTTGGCGTTGCAATGGATCGCGTGCGCGCCCTTGGCTTTGGCGAATCGCTCGCGCTGCACGACGCGCGACGCCACCACCCGCGCGCGGATCTGCGCCGAACCCTCGCCTTTCTCCAGCGAGGCGAGCTGCAGGTATTCCATCGCCGGCACTTCGACGTGGATGTCGATCCGGTCCAGCAGCGGCCCCGAAATCCGGTTGCGGTAGCGCTGCATCTGGATCGGCGTGCACCGGCACTCCCGCTTCGCGTCGCCGTAGTGTCCGCACGGACACGGGTTCATCGCCGCCACCAGCATGAACCGGCACGGGAACGTCACCGAAGCCGCCGCGCGCGCGATGGACACCGTGCCGTCTTCCAGCGGCTGGCGCATCACTTCCAGCACGTTGCGGTGGAACTCCGGCAGCTCGTCGAGGAACAGCACGCCGTTGTGCGCGAGGCTCACTTCGCCCGGCAGCGGATGCGTGCCGCCGCCCAGCAGCCCCGCGTCGGAAATCGTGTGGTGCGGCGCGCGGAACGGCCGCCCGCCGACCACGGCCTGGTGCGCCGGCAGCACGCCGGCGATGCTGTGGATCTTCGTCGTCTCCAGCGCTTCTTCGAGATTCAACGGCGGCAGGATCGTCGGCACCCGCTTGGCCAGCATGGATTTTCCCGTGCCCGGCGGCCCGACGAGCAGGATGTTGTGTCCGCCGGCCACGGCCACTTCGATCGCCCGCCGCGCGAATTCCTGGCCCTTCACGTCGGCGTAATCGTCGTCGTACGACGTGCCGCCGCCGAACGCGGCCTGCATGTCCACCTCGAACGGAGGAATCTCCCGCTTGCCTTCGATGAAATCCGCGGCCTCGCGCAGGTTCGCCACCGGATGCACCGCGAGGCCGGCGACCACGGCAGCTTCTTCGGCGTTTTCCGGCGGCACCAGGATGCCCTTGCGGCCTTCGGCGCGCGCCCGCAGCGCGATCGGCAGCACGCCGCGCACGCGGCGCACTTCGCCGCTCAGCGCCAGTTCGCCCGTCACGCAGTAGTCCGCCAGCCGCGCGCCGTCCAACTGGTCTTCCGACGCCAGCATCCCCAGCGCGATGGGCAGATCGAAACTGGGGCCTTCCTTCTTGATGTCCGCCGGCGCGAGGTTCACCGTCGTCCGCCCCATCGGCGGCGAAAAGCCCGAATTGATCAGCGCCGTCCACACGCGGTCGGAACTCTCCTTGACCGCCGCGTCGGGCAGGCCCACCACGACCACCTTCGGTTCGCCGTGCCCCGCGTTGACCTCGATTTCGATTTCGTACGCATCCACCCCGTACACCGCGCCCGAGAAAACCTTCGCCAGCATGTGCCCCCTACCTTCCGATTCCGACAAACCGTACGCAAGTGATCATGTCGGCGAGTGTAGTCGCCAAGCATTTGAAGGAAAAGGAAAAAGGGCCCGGCCGTTCCGCGGTCGGGAGCGAGCTCCGGATCGCTACTTCCTGAATTCCGGCAGCTGCGCCGGGGGCACGTCGGCCAGCCGGGGCAGTTTCAGGTCCTTGGCGGAGACGACGGGGGCGGCGACGTCGCCCCACGGAATCGCCAGCGCGGGATCGTTCCATTGCACGCCGTACTCGTCGCCGGGGGCGTAGAAGTCGGTGCATTTGTAGCAGAAATCGGCCGAGTCGGTCAGCACGCGGAAGCCGTGGGCGAAGCCCTCGGGAACGAACAGTTGCCGACGGTTGTCTTCCGACAATTCCACCGCCACGCTTTTCCCGAACGTCGGCGAACCGCGGCGAATGTCCACCGCCACGTCGAGCACCGCGCCGCGCAGCACGCTCACGAGCTTGCCCTGCGGATGCTTCAATTGGTAGTGCAGGCCCCGCACCGTGTCGCGGCAGGAACGCGACAGGTTGTCCTGCACGAAAACGCGGTCCAGCCCCGCCGCCGCGTATTCCCGCGTCTGGTAGGTCTGCAGGAAAAACCCGCGCGGATCGCCGAAGACTTTCGGCGTGAACAGCCACACGCCCGGAATCGCCGTAGGTTCGCAAGCCACCGCCATGATCTCACCCGTGGCGGCCATCCGCCAATTCCAGCAGATATTGGCCGTAGGAATTCTTCGCCATCACCTGGCCCAGTTCGCGCAGCCGGTCGGCCGAAATCCAGCCCGAACGAAACGCGATTTCCTCGAGGCACGCGATCTTGAGCCCTTGGCGCTCTTCGATCGTCTGCACGAAATTCGAGGCCTGCAGCAGCGACTCGTGCGTGCCCGTGTCGAGCCACGCGAAGCCGCGACCCAGCAGTTCCACCCGCAGCTTGCCCTTTTCCAGGAACTTCCGGTTCAGGTCCGTGATCTCGAGTTCGCCGCGGGCCGAGGGCTTCAGCGCCGCCGCAACGTCGCACACCGTGCCGTCGTAGAAATAGAGCCCCGGCACCGCGTAGTGCGACTTGGGCTTGGGGGGCTTTTCTTCGATGCCCAGCACCTTGCCCGTGGCGTCGAATTCGACCACGCCGTAACGCTCCGGATCCTTCACCAGATAGCCGAACACCAGGCCGCCTTCGGTCAATTGCCCCGCGCGGCGCAGGATGCCGGTCAGCCCCATGCCGTGGAAAATGTTGTCGCCCAGCACGAGCGCGACGGGCGAGCCCGCGACGAACTCGCGGCCGATCAGGAACGCCTGCGCGAGGCCTTCCGGCTTCGGTTGCTCGGCGTATTCCAGTTTCAGGCCCAGCGCGGAACCGTCGCCCAGCAGCGCGCGGAAGCGCGGCAGGTCTTCGGGCGTGCTGATGATGAGGATTTCGCGGATGCCGGCCAGCATCAGGACGGACAGCGGGTAGTACACCATCGGCTTGTCGTACACCGGCAGGAGCTGCTTGCTCACCACCCGCGTGATGGGATACAGCCGCGTTCCCGATCCGCCCGCCAACACGATGCCTTTCATGCGCCGCTTCCTTTCCGTTCAAAAACCGTTTTCGAGAATCGCCGAATCCGGCCCGATCTTCAAGCCGTTTCCCGCACCGCCCCGCCGGCCTTCATTCCACGGCGATTTCGACGCGGTCGCCCAGGCCCCGCGCCGTGCCGCAGGCGATCTGGTGCGTGCCCCGCGCCAGCGGCCAGAAGAGCGGCTCGCCGGCGCGCGTGCGGCCGACCGGCCGGTCGTCCACGAACCAGTGGATCGCCTCCCCCGGCCGGTCGCTGGCCGCTTCCAGCGCCAGCCGCTGCGCGTCCGCGTCCAGGCCCGGCAGCCAGCGATAGACGCTGCCGCGCGCGGGCGCGAGGATGCGCACGACGGCGGCCGGTTCCTCCGGCGCCGGCGCCGCGCGCCGCGCCAGGAACGACGCCACTTCCGCCGGCCAAGCGTCTTCCGGACCTTGCCGATGCACCGGGCAGATTTCGCGCCGCGTCACCTGCGCAATGGCCCAATCCTCGAGCCGATGCGCGCAATGCGGCCCCGGCGCGCAGCCGCTGACGGCGCACAACTCGCGCTTTTCCACGCCCGCCGGCCGCGCGAACCGCGGGCCGCCGTTGTCCGGATAGAGCTGCCGAAACAGGTCCCAGGCGATCGGCACGGCGACTTCGCGCCCCACGAGCCCTTCCGCGGGCGCGCCGTCCGGATTGCCCACCCAGACGCCGATCGCGTATTCCGGATTCCACGCCACCGTCCAAGCGTCGCGCAGCCCGGCGGAGGTGCCCGTCTTCCACGCCATCGGCGGCAGGCGCACGTCGGCGGCGTGCCCCGTCGTGTCCAGCGCGCGTTCGTCGCCGGACAGGACGTCGCTGACCAGCCAGCAGGCTTCGGGCGAAAACAGGACTTTCGGCGTTGGCGTTTGGCCGGTTTCGACGAACCGCGCCGGCAGCCAGCCGCCGCCGCGCGCGAGGCACGCGTAGGCGTTGGCGAGGTCCAGCAGGCGCACCTCCGCGTTGCCCAGCACGAGCCCGAGGCCGTAGTGCGCCGCCGGTTGGTCGAGCGTGCCCAGGCCCAGCGCGCGCAGCGTCTCCCAGAGCCGTTCCTGGCCGACGCGCCGTTCGATCTCGATGGCGGGCAGGTTCAGCGAGGCCACCAAGGCGTCGCGCGCGGTGACCAAGCCGCGGCATTCTTCCGAGAAATTGCGCGGATCCAGATCGCGGAAGCGCAGCGGCACGTCGGGAATCGTCGTCGCGGGCGTCGCCAGGCCGCGATCGAACGCCAGCGCATAGGCGAAGGGTTTGAGCGTCGAACCCGCCGCGCGCGGCGCCACGGCGCCGTTGACCTGGCCCGCGCGGCGTTCGGCGAAATAGTCCGGCGAACCCGCCAGCGCGCGCACCGCGCCGGTCTTCACTTCCAGCACCACCACCGCCCCGCCATAGGCCGGACCGTCCGCGAGGTGCCGCCGCAAGACGTCCTCCGCCCGCCGCTGCAGGTTGCCGTCGAGCGTCGTGCGCACGGTCGCATCCGGGCCGACCGCCGCCGGCACGCCGACCAAGTCGCAGAAATGCGGCGCGCGGAAGGGATATTTCCCGGGCCGCGCGGCCAGCGGCTGGGCCCACGCCTCGGCGCGCTGCCGCGCCGTGATGAAGCCGCAAGCCTCCATCCGCTCCAGCACGTAGGCCTGCCGCTTCTTGGCCGCGGCCGGGTGCCGGTCGGGCCGCAGGCGCGACGGCGATTGCGGGACGCCCGCCAGCAGCGCCGCCTCGGCCAGGCTCAGGTCCGCCGCGCCTTTGCCGAAATAGCGGCGCGCCGCCGCCTCGATGCCCACCAGGTTGCCGCCGAACGGCGCGCGGTCCAGGTACTGGGCCAAAATCTCGCGCTTGCCAAGGCGCCGCTCGAGCTGCAGCGCGCGAAAGGCCTCGATGGCCTTCGTCGCCAACGTCCGGCGCCGGGGTTCCAGCAGGCGGATCACCTGCGTGGAAATCGTCGAGGCGCCCGACACGCGGCGGCCGCCGGCGACGTTCTGCGCGACGGCGCGGCCCAGCGCCCAGACGTCCACGCCCGGATGCGTCCAGAATCGGCGATCCTCCGCCGCCACCAGCGCCTGCGCGATCCAGTCGTCCGGCGCGGGCACGTAGCCCGGCCGGCAGTCGAAACCGCCGGCCGCCAGCTTCACCCGCAGCGGCTCGCCGCGGCGGTCCGCCAGCACGGCCGAACCGTTCAGCCGCGCCAGTTTTTCCGCGGGAAACGGCACCCAGCGCACCGCCGCGGCAAACGCCGCGGCTCCGACGAGCGCCGCACCGACGCCGAGCGCGGCCCATTGCGCCCACGCTGGAAGCCGGCGCCTCACGGCCGCACGCGCACCTGCCCGCCGACGCCCACGCCGCGAATTTCCGGCTCGTACATGTCCGCCACCGTCGGCGGCGGCAAGGCGTAGACGCCCGGCGTCGTCGCCCGCACCGCGTAGTGGAACGTCGCTTCGCCTTGGATCGGTCCGGTGAAGATCAGCATCCGGTCGTCGCGCGCGTCGCGGTGCCGGTCGCCTTCGGCCTTCGCCCGCAGCCAGCCGAACGACTGCGACGTCGCCAAATTCGGATTCTCGATTTCCCAGCCCGCCGGCAGCAGGTCTTCGATCACCAGTTGATCGAGCCGCCGGCCGTGGGTGTCCACCGTCAGCCGGACCACGAGCGGTTCGCCCTGCGGCAGTTCCGCGGCGTCGCGGGGATTTCCGGCCTGATCGAGGAAATCGCGGCGGATCGCGACGACGTCCGCTCGCTCCGGTTCGGGGGCGGCGGCAACGCCTTCGAACTGCGCCCACAGGTACAGTTTTCCCGGCCCGTCGTTCCGGACCGTCGCCGCGCCGCCGGCGCCGGGGGCCAGCGACCACGCCACGGCGTTCGTGCCCGCGAACGAACGGACTTCGCCGTTCGGCAGCGCCAGCGTTCCGGAAAACGGCTGCTCTTGATCCGGCAGATGCCGCGCCAGCTTGCCGAACGCCAGCAGCGCCAGCGCGTCGTCCTGCGTGTTGCCCCAATGACCGTCCCGCTGCCGTTCGCGCAAGAACTGCCCCAGCTGCGCCACGGCGGGATTTTCCGGATCCACTTCGAGCCAGGTCGCCAGCAGCAGCGCCGCATCGCGCACGTCGCTGTCCAGCAGCCGGCCCGGCACGCGCGGCCGCGGCGCCGGCAGCGCCAGGGATTCCAGCAGCGGCCGCGCGCGGCGCGGCTCGCCGGCCAACAACAGCGCCGCCGCCGCGTGCGTCCGCGCCGCGTAGTTCAGCCGGGCGGTCTGTTCGCGCAGGCGCGCGTTCCAGCCGGCGTCCGGCCGGCCCGCCAGCGCGAGCACATGGCACAGGTAGGCCCGCGCCTGCATGTCGAGCACCCAATCGCCATCGCTCGCGTCGGTCGGCATGGCGCGATCCAGCCGTTCGCGCGCCCAGTCCAGCGCCTCGGCCAACCGATCCGGCGGCACCGCGAAGCCCGCCGCCTGCGCCTCCACGAGGAAGTGGACGGCGTAGAGCGAAGCATCATCCTCCACGCCGCGCGCGAACGGCCACAGGGCGAAACCGCCGTTTTCCTGCTGCATCGACAGCACGCGCCGAATCGCCGCCTCCACGATTCCGGCGACGTCGCCGGGCGCGCGGCTGGCGGGCAGCAGGCGCCCCAGCCAGTCGCCGGCGTACAGCAGCGGGAAGGCGCCGGACACCGTCTGCTCCAGGCAGCCGTACGGATAGTTTTCGACGAAATCCAACGCGCGGCCCAGCTGCAGCGACGGCAGCCCGGAAAGCGCGCCGGAGAACGACACCGATTCCGGCAGCCAATCCGCCGGCGGCGCCAGCGTCGCGCTCTCGCCCGCCGCCAGCGTCCGGCCGATCGCCGCCGCGCGCGTGCCGGCCGCCGGCCGCACCGCCAGTTCGATCGCGTCGCGGAAGGAATCCGCGCCGGCCGCCACCTCGAGCGCGCAGCGCGCCAACCCCGGACCCGGACCCGCCACGAGCGGCAGCGCCACGTTCGTCGCCCCGCCGGCCGGAATTTCGACCGTTTGCTCCGCGATTTCGGCCCGCAGCGGCCCGCCGCACGTCGCGCGCACGGTGGCCGCGAGCGGCGCCTTGCCTTCGTTGTAGAGCGCGACCGCCGCCTCGCAGCGGTCGCCGACGGCCAGGAACCGCGGCAAGGCGGGCTGCACGACGAGGTCGCGCTTCACCCGCAGCGGCTGCGACGTCGCGCCGACCTGCGTCGCGTCGTAGGCCACGGCCATCAGGCGCAGTTCGCCGTTGAATTCGGGCAGTTCGAGTTGCGCGGTCGCCTGTCCGTTCGCGTCCAGCGGCAGCGCCGCCCGCCACAGGGCCACCGGCTTGAAGCGGTTGGCCTTGATCGGATTCAACCGCCGCCGCAAAACGTCTTCGCCGTCGCCGCCGGGGGCCGGGACGCCTTCGGTTTGGTCGTCCGCCACCGGCATCAGTTCGGCATAGAGATCGAACGGCGCCACGCCCAGCGCGCGCTGCGCCGCGAAGACCCGGTCGGGATCGGGCGACTCGAAAGCCGTCAGCATGCAAATGGCTTCGTCCACCGCCAGCACCGTCACCGCGCCGCGCGCGGGCTGCCCCGCTTCGTCGCGCACGGTCGCGACGACGGTCGCCGGCGCCTGCGGCCGCGCGACGGCGGGCGCCGCCAGCGACACGTGCAGGCGGCGGCCGGGCAATTCCACCGGCAGCGCAAGGGCGCCGACGGCGCGATGCGCGCTCCAGACTTCCTCCGCTTCCGCCGGCCGGATCAGCGTCAGGGTGCAGTAGGCGTTGGGCGCGAAATCCGCCGTCACGGGCACTTCGAATTCGGCGGTGTTTTTCTCCAGCTCCACCCGGCGCGCCTCGCGCACGCGGTCGGTTTCCACCGTCAGCAGCGCCGGGCCCGCGAACGGTGCGCGCACCTGCAGGCGCGCCACGTCGCCGGGCCGGTACGTTTCCTTGTCCCAGGCCAGTTCGACGCGGCCGGGCTTCTCGCGGCTCCACGCCAGCCATTCCGCATCCACCGAGCCGGCGTGGAAGGAAATCCGCGTCGAGACCCCCGACGCCGGATCGGCCGCAACCAGCTCGTAGTCGCCCGCGCCGTCCACCGCAAAGGCCCAATCCTGCGGCGCGCCGTCCGCGGCCAGCGTGTCCTGGCGGAGCTCGACGACCTGCCGTTCGGATTTCCATTCGTAGCGCCCGTTGGAATTGCGCCGCAGCACGGAATTCCACGTCACCCGCGACAACGTCAGCACCAGCGGCTGGCCGTTCGCGACGGACGCGCCGTCCGGCAATACCTCGACCACCGCCACGCGCTGCGTTTCGCCCGCGCGCACCGCCCCTTCCCAGGCGGCTTTCAGGCCGACGTAGACCGGATACGGATCCAGCAGCGCCGGGCCGTAGGCCGTCCCCGCGCGCCCGCCGGCTTCCAGCACCGGCGCCTGCGCCACGAGCTGCAGCGCGGCCGGCGGCCGCCAGGCCGCGCGGCTTTCCGCCTCGAACGCGGCGGCGCCGTTTTCGTCCAGCGTCTTCGTGCCCAGGTTGCGATAAACGGGCTCAAACGCCTTCTCGTCGTCGCCGAAGCGCCAGTCGGGCCAGTTCGACGGCGCGAACGGCGCGGGCTTGAACGTCGCCGCGCCGGTCGCTTTCAGGCCGGCGGCCGGCCGGCCGAACAGGTGTGCCGCGCTCGCGGCGAACGCGAGGACGTCGCCGGCCTGCCCGCGGCCTTCCGGCGGCTTGACGTCCACGCGAATCTGCGGCGGCACGAAATCTTCCAGCGCGACGGATGTCGCGCCCAGCACGGTGAAGGTGCCCGGCAGCGCCCATTCGAGTTCGTAGCGGCCCGTCGGCAGGTAGTCCGGCATTTCGACTTCCGCCGTCGCCGAACCGAATTCGTCCAGTTCGACCGGCACGTCGCGAAAGATCCGGCCGTCGGGCCGGCGGACGCGCAGCAGCGCGGGGAACGGTTCCGGCGCCTGCCGCCGGTCGTCGCGCACGAGAACCTGCGCAAAGATCTTCTCGCCGGGCCGATACACGCCGCGCTCGGTGAACGCCGCCGCCTCGAGCTGGCCGGGTTCCAAATACGGCGCGCCGCCCAGCCCCTCGCCCTGGTCCACGCGCGTGCGCGCCAGATCCAGATAGGAAAGATCGCCATCCAGTTCCGCCACGATCACGAACGGCTCGGCGCCGGGCGTCCACTCCAGCCGCGCGAGTCCTTCCGCGTCGGTATCGCCGCGCGCGAGCACCTGGTTGTTGCGCGCGTAGACGGTCACCGTCGCGCCTGGCGCCGGCCGGGCCGTCCGCAGTGAATTCACCCACGCCAAGGCTCCGCCTTCGAACGTCCGCGCCGCGATTCCCAGATCGGTCGCGACGATCAAGCGTCCATCGCCGTCGCCCTCCTCGCCGGCGACTTCCAACCAATAGGCGCCGCGCGGCGCGCCGCCCGCCAGCGCGCGCAAATCCACCGCCCCGCGCGCCGGCGCGCCGTTCGTCGCCGCCGCCAGCGCATTCGTGGCGACCCGTTCCGGGCCGTCGAGATCCAGCGTCAAGGAACCGTAGTAGCTCCATTGGGCTTCGCGCCGCGCCAACTCCACGAGATTGTTCGCGAACACCGGCCGCAACCGCGCGACGTACGTTTCCAGATTCACCGCCGCCACCGGCACGGAAAGCGCGCCGCGCGGCGAGAGATACCGGCCCGGGGCGTCGAGGCGAATCGCCGGCTTCGGCAACGGAAACTGCACCGTGCGGCGGACGTCCTGCGGCAGGCTCGAACCGTTCGCCGCGGGCAGGCCCGCCTTGAAGGTCACCTCGTAGATTTCGCCCGGCCGAAAGGCGCCGCGCAGCACCAGCCCGCTGTGCCGCCACTGGTCCACGGCCTCCACCGTGAAATCCGTCGCCGGCGAAACCGCCACGAAATCCTTCAATCCGTTCGCGTCCGGGAACGCGTTGAAGTCCGCCCACAATTCGGGCGTTTCGAACGCAGGCGATTCCGCTTCGAGGCCGCGCAGCATCAGGTTCATGGTCATCGCCAGGATGCCGCGGCGCGGCACGTCTTCGGGTTGCGCGGCCCCCGCCGACGGCAGGCCCGGCTCCAGCACGTATTCCAGTTTTTCCGCCAGGACGGGTTCCGTTTCGACCAGCACGGCGTCGCCGCCCGCCGCCCCCAGCAGCCAGTATTTCACCGCGCCCGCGCCCGGCACCGCCAGGTGGAAGAAGCGCGTCAACTGGCTGCGATCGGGTTCGTCGCTGAACGCCAGCCGCAGCGTCACTTCGCGGTCCGCCGAAACGTCCACTTGCTCCACGCTGCGCAGGCGCAGCACGCGCTCGATGGGCCGCGGCTCGGCCGGCGCCGCGACGGATTCCGCCGAAACCGGCGGCGGCAACGGCCGCGTCGTTTTCCACACGCCATAGGCGTTCACCAGCAGGAACGCCACGGCCAGCCAGAACCAGCGCGCGGCGCCGCCGCGCGCCAGCCGGGGCGCCGCGGCGACGATCGTTTCCGCCGCGACTTCGACGGCGGCGTCCGCGCACGTCTCCGGCGCATCCATGTCCGCCAGCACGCGCTCCACGACTTCCAGGCCGATCTCGCCGCCTTCGATTTCCAGCCCGCGCAGCGCTTCCGCGATCTGGTTGCGCAGGCCCGCCACCACGTCCTTGCGCACGCCCGCCGGCTTGTGCGCCAAATGCTTTTCCACCGCGGCGAGATAGGCCTCGACCCGCCGTTCCGCCGCCCCGCTCCACTTCATGATTCGGATTCCTTCCCCGTTTCGGATTTCAACTGCTCCAAGGCGTTCGCCAACATCGGCCAATAGGCGTTCATTTCCGCGAGGCGCACCTTGCCGCGCGGCGTCAGCGAGAAATAGCGGCGCGGGGGCCCCGCGGCCGACGGCACGTCGCGCGACTTGAGGAAGCCTTCCGCGCGCAGGCGGGCCAGGATGGGATAGACCGTGCTTTCGGAGACGGCGAGGTCTTCGCTGCGTTGGAGCGCCTGGACCAGTTCGTAGCCGTAGCGTTCGCCCCGCCGCAGCGCCAGCAGCACGCAGTACTCCAGCACCCCTTTGCGCAATTGCGTGATCCAGCCGTCGATCATGGACTACTCCGCATCATGTATTACGCAATACAGAATACCGGAGGGCGCGTCAAGCGCCGCAACGCACGGAAAGGCGGAATTCCCCGGAGAGCCGGTCCGCCGGCGCCCGGCCGGCCGGGACGCTATTCCCGGAAGCCGTTGGTGATGGGCATGCGCCGGTCGCGGCCGAACGCCTTGGGCGTGATTTTCACGCCCGGCGCCCCCTGCCGCCGCTTGTACTCGCTGCGGTCCACCAGTTTCGCCACCCGGCGCACCGTGGCTTCGTCGAAGCCTTCGGCGACGATGTCTTGCAACCCGGCCTGCCGTTCGACGTAGCGTTCGAGGATCGGATCGAGCAGGTCGTAGGGCGGCAGCGAGTCGGAATCCCGCTGGCCGGGTTTCAGTTCCGCCGAGGGCGGGCGCGAAATCGTCGTGGGCGGAATCGCCTCGCCGCGCCGGTTCCGCCAGCGCGCCAGCTCGAACACCAGCGTCTTGGGCACGTCCTTGATCAGCGCGAAGCCGCCGCACATGTCGCCGTAGAGCGTCGCGTAGCCGGTGGCCATCTCGCTCTTGTTGCCGGTCGTGACCACCATGTGGCCGTACTTGTTCGACAGCGCCATCACGACGATGCCGCGGATGCGCGCCTGGAGGTTTTCCTCCATCAGCGTGCCCGGCAGCGGCCGGGCCCAGTCCACCGCCGCGCAGGCCGGCGCCAGCATGTTCGTCAGCGCATCCACCGCCGGCGCGATCGGGATCTGGAGGCAAGGGATTCCCAGACGCTTCGCCAGCTCCAGCGCGTCGCAGAAGGTTTCCTTCGACGTGATGACGGACGGCAGCGTCACGCCGAACACGCGGTCTTTCCCCAGCGCGTCCGCCGCGAGGGTCGCCACCAGCGCGGAATCGATGCCGCCGGACAGCGCCACGATCACGCCCGGAAACCCGTTCTTGTCGACGTAGTCCCGCAGGCCGAGCTGCAGCGCCTCGTACACTTCTTCCACGGCGTCGGGCAGATCGGCGAGCCGGCCCGGCGCGGGCGCCCACGCGTCGCCCGCCGGCGCCACGTCCACGAAAAGGGTCCCCTCGCGGAACAGTTCCGACCGCGCCGCGACCTGGCCGTCGGCCGCCACGGCCAGGCCGCCGCCGTCGAAGACGAGTTCGTCCTGGCCGCCGACGAGGTTGGTGTAGAGCATGGGCACGCCCAGCGCGGCGACGGCCTTGCGCGCCATGGCCTCGCGGTCGTTTTCGCGCCCGCGGCAATACGGCGAAGCGGACAGGTTCACCAGCACGTCGCAACGGCCCTGCAGGCCGCGGAACGATTCGCCCTCCGGCCACCAGGAATCCTCGCAGACGTGCACCGCCAGGCGCGCGCCCTTGAATTCGTAAACCAGCGGCGCCGCGCCCGGCGCGAAAATGCGGCGCTCGTCGAACACGCCGTAGTTCGGCAGCAGCATCTTGGTCGCCGTCGCGACGCGCTTGCCGCCATGGAACAGCAGGGCCACGTTGTGCAGCTGGCCGGCCGCGCGCAGCGGCGCGCCCACGAGCACCAAGGGTTCCGGCGGCAGCGCGGCGGCCAGTTTTTCGGCCTCCGCCTCGATCGCATCCATGAAGCGCGGCCGCAGCACGAGATCGTCCGGCGGATATCCGCACAAGGCCTGTTCGGGAAAGACCACGACGTCCGCCCCGGCGGCCGCGGCCGCGCCGGCGAAGCGCACGATTTGCGCGGCGTTGTCCCGCACCGCGCCGACGGTCGGATTCATCTGCACCAAGGCGAATTTCATGCCGGCTGCGCTCCCGTTTTCTCCAAAAAGGCCGCCGGAAGTTCGGCTGGCCGGTTCCGCGCGTAGTCGAACGCCACCATGCCGGTTTTCGCCAGCGCGACGGTGGCGCCGTCGCCGACGCGCGTCACGCGGTAAACCAGGTCGAAAGTCCGTCGCTCGACGTCCTGCAGGCCCACTTCGATCTCCAGCCGGTCGCCGCGGAACGCCACGGCCTTGAACTGCACCACCGCGTCGCCCATCAGCATCCCGACTCCGCCGACGTCCTCTTCCGAAAACCCGAAATGCGCCAAAAAGCGCAGCCGCGCCTCGTGCAGCAACCCCAGCAGGGCGTCGTTGCCGACGTGCCGCCCGTAGTTGACGTCCGTGATCCGCACGTCCAATTCCGTGCGGAAGCCGAACGCCACGCCCGTCATGTCCAATTTGATTCGCGCCATGCCCACATTGAAGCACACCCCCCCCCAACTTGAACATTGAATATTGGACGTTGGATGTTGGATATTGCGTCTCGCATGGTTTCCCCCGTCCTCATCGTGATCCGCCGCGGCGAAGATCCCGCGAAATGCACCGTGCGGCCCCTGCGCGGCACGCCCGGCCTGGAATTTCTCCCCTATCCCCTGCGTCGCCGTCCCGACCTTTCGCGCCACCTGCTGCTGGCGCCCGACGCCCCGCCGCTTTCCGCGGCCGACGCCGGCCGGCCCCTGCTGCTGCTCGACGCCAGCTGGCGCCACGCGGCGACCATGCGCCGGGCCGTCGAGCCCGTCGAAACCCGCTCGATCCCGCCCGGCTGGCAAACCGCCTATCCGCGGCGCTCGAAGATTCACGCCGACCCCGAAACCGGCCTCGCCACCGTCGAAGCCCTGTTCGCCGCCCTCTGCACCCTCGGCATCCGCGACGATTCCCTCCTGCGCTGCTACCCCTGGCGCGCCGCCTTCCTCGAACTCAACCGCGACCGGATTCCGCCGACGTAGGCCCCGCGCCGCTACTCGGCGACGCCCGCGCCCACCACGAACACGTCCGCCATGGCGGCGGCGCGCGGTTGACCCGGATCGTAGCGTGCGTGCCAAAGCAGCCGCTCCCCTTCGATGCGGGCGCCGTATTCGACGTCGTGCACCACCTGGACGCCCAGGTCCTTCCGGCCAGCCGCCAGCTGCGCCATGCCGATGAACGTGAAGCCCCGCGCCAACGGCGCGTTGCCGTTGTTGGCCCAGGCGTCCGGAACCATCGCGAGCGGCGGCGGCAAGCGCCGGCGCAACGTCGTTGCGTCGATCAAGACGATCTTCTTGCCGCTCCATTCGCCGACGGTCTCCCGGAGGTGGGCATATACGGCCCGGTTCCATTTCCCGGCCTGGCGGAAACTTTCGGCGGTGCCCTGGTTGGAAGCCATGGCCAGCGTCGCGGGCACCAGCAAGATCGGCGCCCAGATGCGGAACGGCACGCGCGCGAGCGCCAGCGCGCCCAGCAACGCCACGCCGATCGCCGGCAACACGTTCAACCGCGGGGCCGCGTAGGACGCGAAACTGATCGCTGCCGCCGCCGCCGCCCACGCCGCGGCGAACAGCGCCGCTTGCGCGCCGGAAAACGGGGCGCCGGCCTGGGCCTCCCGCTCCGCGGCCATCAGCCGGCGCAGGCCCCGGCCGAGCAGGACAACCGCCGCCGCATCGACGGCGACCAACGCACATTTCACCCCCGCCGCCAGCCCCGCGAAGCTCCGCAGGCCGGCCCGCAAGGTCTCGGCCATGCGGTCGCCGATCCACCAATGCGCAACTTCGCGGACGCCCCAGTAAATCCCCGCCGGCGAAGCGCCGGCCTGCATGTGCGGCGGATAATGCCAGGCTTGGTTCAGCCCGAACGCGTTCGTGGTCCGCCACGCCGCGTAGAAGAGGACCATGGCGCCGAACGGCGCCAGGCGCAACGCACCCCGGAACGGCTCGCGCCGCCATGCGACCAGCATCACGTAGGCTCCCGGCAGCAGGATGCCGGCTTCGTACGAAAACAGCCCAACGCCGTACGCCAGCGCGGACAGCACCAGCCGCCAGCTGCCGCCGCGGCGCAGATGGGCCACCCAGAGCCACCCGCTCAGGGCGTAGAACACGAGCCCGCAGGCCACTTCGTTCAACACCTGCGTGGACCAGTGGTAGGTCTCCGTCAGGTTCGGCAGCAGGGCGAAGACCGCGCCGGCGGCCAAAGCTGTTCCGCGCCGCCCGGTCAATTCGAACGCCAGCTTCGCCAGGGCCAGCAGCAGGAGCGAATTGGCGACCAGCGAGACCAGCGTCCAGCCCCACGCGCGCGCGCCGATCAGCCGGTAGCCGACTTCCACCGCTGCCGTACTCAGCGGCCGGTTCGGATCCTGCAGGCCGGTCGCGGCGGCTTCGGCCGTCGAGGCGTAGAACGAACTCCGGGCGGCGTTGGCCCAGTCGTCCGCCACCCAGACGGCGCCCGGCGCCGGCAGATAGCGGGAAACGAACTGCAGCAGCATAAGCGCAACGACCAGCCTCCCGCCCAACCGCAACGCGGAAACCTGCGCAGGCGAATTCACGGCGCGGCCCCGATCAGATCTCCGCCCGCAAGCTGCGCAACGAGACGCCCTCGCGCGTCAGATAGAACGAACCGAGCCCCACGTTCGCGAGCATGTTCAATGCGTGGGTGCCGATCGCATAGGCCAAGGTCGCGTTCCGATCCGGCGTCCACAGGGACAGCGCCAGCATGGCCAGATAGTGGTACACGCCGACGTAGCCCGGCGACGACGGAATGGCGGAACCGAGGTTGACCATCACCAGCACGAAGAATCCCGCGTACCACGGCACGTCCAGATGGAACGCCGTCACCCACGCCAGCGTGCCGGCGCCGGCGGCCAGCCACACGCCCGCCGACAACGCGACCACCGCGAGAAAACCCGCCGGCCGGTGCAGCACGTCGGCGCCCGAGGAAAAGTTGCCCAGCAGCGTCAGCACGCGATCGGCCACCCGGTGCGGCATGATCTTGGCCAGAAACGCGGTCAGGCGCGGCAGGTGCTTCCGATTCAGCGAAACCGCCATCAGCCCCACCAGGCCGACCAACCCCGCCGCCACCATGCCCGTCAGGCCGGCTTGGATCGCGGCGGGAATTTCGAGCACGCGCATCAGGGCCAACGTGAGCGCCACCAGCATGAGCACGTCCATCAGCCTTTCGCTCGCGATGCTGCCCAGCGCCCGACTGATGCCCGCGTTCTTCCGGCGGCCCATCAGGCTGGCGCGCGCCAGATCGCCCAGCCGCAGCGGCAAGACGGTGTTGGCCAGATAGCCGATCATGATGAACGCGAAGGCGTCCCGAATCCGCAAGCCGGCCACGCCGGACAGCAGCACGCGCCAGCGGATCGCGGCGACGAACCAGCTGCCCGCCAGCAGCGCCGTGCCCAGCGCCAGCAGGTCCAAACGGGCGCCGCGCCAAGCCGAACCCACCCCCGACCACTCCACGTTCCGCAGCGCCAGCCACAAAAAAACCACGCTCAGCGCGAGGCCGATCCAGAATCTGTAGTTCGCCGCACGCATCTAGGGCCGCAATGCCAGAAACCATTTTTTGCACCGCAAAACGACCATGTCGCCCATAACCCGCAAAATGGCGCGCACGTTGGCCACTTTGGAAGTTCCGCTCAATCTGGGCCGGACCGTGATCTCTCCGGATCGCGAACGCTGGGCCTTGCGCGCAGCATGCATCAGCAGTTCCAAATTGGCCAGACTGGTGTCCGACACGATCTGCGCATCGGCCAACAGGGACCTGCGCACCACGTAGATCCCCTCCCGGCCAGACATGGAGTATCCGAACAGCACCCGGATCAGCCCATTGTGGACGCCGCTGATGAAATTTCGGTTCTGAAGCCCAATTCGCCGCCGGGCGCTGGTCACCAGATCCGCGCCATCCGCCAAGCGATACAACTGGACAATGTCTTCCGGGGCGATTTCTCCATCTGCCGATGAAACGCAAACATACTCCCCCCGGGCAACGCGCAGCCCGCTCTTGATGGCCGCCCCGATTCCTCGATTCACGGGATGCTCGAGGACAACCACCTTCGGATTCGATTGCGCGATGGCGCGAATGGCGTCGCCCGTTTCATCCGAGCTTCCGTCGTTCACGACGATCAGTTCGAAGTCCGCAACGCGTTCGCGAAGCAGATGTTCCGTGAGCGCCGAAACGACCGGCGCAAGGTTGGCCGCTTCGTTATACGCGGGAATGATGATGCTTAGCATGCGCTACACCGAGAGGAGACCTCTCGTCCCTTCGATTCCACAATGCAGCAGCGCGTCCACGACCGATAAACCCGGCACGAACTCCGCGCTCTTGATTTGCGGGTAGGTTCTGAATTCGAATCGCTGATACTCCAATTGGATCCCGCAACTCCGGTAGAATTCGGCATCTTGGTAGGAAATCGCTCCTTTGCCGCTGTAATACACGGACCCGCCCACCTGGCGGACCAGATCCGCGATGCGCTGCGCCGAGGTGGTTTGCATCCGATAGGGCGAAGCCAACCGGAGTTTTCCCGCGTCGATCCGCAACAGTTCCAGAATGCCTCGGATGCAAGCCAGATTGTACTCCACCAGGGACTCCGCCCGCGTAGCGACCAAATCGCAAATCGGCCCCAGCAGCTCCCGCGCGAAAGGAGTTTTGCCGTACAGGTGCTGGAGGGTCAGAATCATTTTCGACCTCCAGGGTTGATCCGGCGCAAACTGGACCGCATTGATCGGAGTCAACTGATCGTGCAGCCGCCGGATCGGCGCCGTCAGGTACTGGGCCCGGCCATGGTTGAGAACGTTCACGCGGTTGATCCAAGTGCCTTTGCTGGAACGCGGATACTGCACGTCGTCCAGCACGACGAACACATCGCACCGCGCGATTTTTTCGAAATAGGGCAACCACGGAAAGAAATTGGGTTGGTGGGCCGCGACGATTGTTCCGGATGGATTTTGAAGCTGCATGGCAGTTACGCTTTGGGTCTGGCGGGAATCCCGAATACGTGCATCCCCGGAGCGACGTCTGCGAGGACGCACGCCCCGCCGCCCACGACCGCATCGGCGCCGATCCGGATGCGGGAACCGACGATGGCTCCTGGACCGATATACGCACCAGCGCCGACCGCCACGTGGCCGGCCATCGTGACGCCGGGCGATACGAAGACGTGTTCCCCCAGCTCGGCGTCGTGGTCGATCGTGCTTCCCGTATTCACCACCACGTTGTCGCCGATCCGGACGCAGGCGTGGAGGACAGCGCCGGGTCCGACGAAAACGCCGGAACCCACGTGGGCCGACGGAGACACGAAAGCCGTGGGATGAACCACGGTCAGCGCGCGGAAACCTTGTTCCACCAGCCGGCGGAACACTTGGCGCTGCTCGCTCCTTCTGGAGTAATTCGCCATGCCGATGACCACGTCGTCGAAACGATGCCGCCGCCGCAGCTCGGAAATCTCCGGCAGCGATCCCAGCACGGGCACGCCCATAATGGTCGCGCCCCGCTTGGTCGGATCATCGTCGATGGCGCAGACCACTTTGCCCGCACCGCAGAGCCGGATGGCTTCGATCAGAACGGTCGCGTGGCTGCCCGCGCAAACAACGGCGATCCGCCTCATGGCGCCACCTTGCGCAAAAGATTCGCCTCCACCATGTGCTTGACCGCCCGGATGTTCAGCCGATGTCCCGAGCGAATCCCGATGAACCGTCCGTTCACCGGCACGCCCAGGCACCGCAAATCGCCCATCATATCCAGCAGTTTGTGGTGGGCAGCCTCCTGGCAGGAAACCTGCCCGTTCCCGGGGCCAACGACCAGCATGTTTTGCACCTTGTCATTCAGCAACCCGCCATAGGCCTCGATTTCATGCTCCAACAGATAAGTTCGGGCATCGATGATTTGCGCTGGCACGCCCCGGGCCGGGCAACATTCGCCAACGGCCGGCAGCAGCCGCGGAAATTGGGGCACATGGAAGAGATAGGAAACTTCCAATTCCGGCGCGGGATACCCCAGCAGACAGCTGTCCGGCCGATCGCCGTCGCCAACGACGGCAAACGGCTCTTTCAACTCGTAGGCCGTGCGCACTTCGTCCAGGACCGCCACTCCCGCGCGCTTCAACTCGTCGACGAATGCTCGGCAGCTGCCGTTCGTGACAAGCGGAATCTCATTGCCCTCGATTTCGATCCGCGCGTTGTCGATGCCGCAAATGGTCAGGGCCGCCAGAATGTGCTCCGTGTGGTTGATGGTCCGGAGAGAATCCTGCAGCGAAGTCCAGCGATGCATGAACGTCGCGACCTGGGGCTCGCATTTGACGTCCTGCTCGGATTCGCCCAAGGCCCGGAACACGATGCCGGTCCCGGCCGGCGACGGCAAAAAACGCACGCGGACCTGCTTGCGCGTTGTCAAGGCGCACCCATCGATCCAGCCCGACGGTCTGGCAATCGTCGTCTGCTTCATAGCCCCTGATCTGCGCGATAGCCTTCGGCCGTGCGCCGGATGCCTTCGTCCAGATCCACTTCGGCTTCGAAGCCGATCAATTCCCGCGCCTTCGCGACGTTGGGAATGCGCAGCTCGACGTCGGCGTAGTCCTTGTATACGAACTCGATCTTGGACTTCGAATTCAGCACCCGGATCACCGTGTTGGCCAGGCCGTAGATCGTCGTGACCGCGCGCTGGTTGCCGATGTTGAAGGATTCGCCGATGGCCTTGGGATGTTCCATGCACAGCAGCGTGCCGCGCACCATGTCGTCCACGTAGCACCAGGCGCGGATCTGCGTGCCGTCGCCGTTGATCGTGATTTTTTCGTTCTTCAGCGCCCGCTGGACGAACGTCCGCAGCGCGCCCTCGCCCACTTGGCCCGGTCCGTAGACGTTGAACGGCCGCACCACCGCGACCGGCAGCCATTGGTGCTGGAAATAGGCGATTGCCAAGTGTTCTTCGGCCAGCTTGCTCACGGCGTAGGTCCACCGGGCTTCGCCGATCGTGCCGATCGAGGTCTTGTCCATTTCCGACGACCGAAAGGCGTTGGTGCCGAACACTTCGCTGGTGGAGAAACAGACCACGCGGTCGCAATGTTCGAGCTTGGAAGCCGCCTCCAGCACGTTGGCCGAACCCACCATGTTCACCCGCATCGTCGCCACCGGATTCTTGACCACCGTGTCGATGCCCGCGATCGCCGCGCAATGCACCACGACGTCGGCGCCGGCCATGGCCTGCGCCAGCTTGGCGTAGTCCAGCACGTCGCCCACGACCAGCTGGAGGTTCGGGTGGTCCTTCCACGCCTTGCCCTGCAGCGCGTTGCGCGCGAGGTTGTCGTAGGCCACGATGTGGTTGTGCTCGATCAGCTTGCCGATCAGCGTGGAGCCGATGAAGCCCGCGCCGCCCGTGATGAAGATTTTCTTGTTCTGAATCATGTATGGCGACCTTTTCGCTCGATCCCCGTCGACGACGGGAACCATCATTCAAGTATGCGCCAACCGGCGACCCGCCATCAATCCTAATGTTGGCCGGCGTCCGGCGCGGCGCCGACCGCCTTGGCCAGCCACCAGTCGTCCATGACGAAGCCGCCGCCGATGTCCGTCGCGACTTCGCGGGTCTTGCGGAAGCCCATGCGCTCGTAGAAGGCGATGGCCCCCGCGTTGTGGCGGTTCACGGTCAGCCACAGCTCGGTGCAGCCGCACTCCGCGCACCGGCGTTCGGCGAACGCCACCAGGGTCCGACCCAGTCCCGATCTGCGCCGATCCGCCTTCACGTAGATCTTGCTCAGCAGCATGCTTTTTCGCGCCGGATCGGGCACCAGCGCCAGATAGCCCGCGTCCGGCGCGAGATAGTACTCGTAGCCTTCCGCCGCGATTTGCCGCGCGATGGCCGCCGGACTCTGGAACTTGGCCAACATGTAGCGCACCTGCGCGGCGCCGATGATCGGCGCGTAGTGCGGCATCCAGATTTCTTCCGCCAGCGCCGCCGTCGCGGCGATTTGTTCCCGGCTCTCGACCCGTTCCAAGTTCATGGCCCGCCTATAATCCCCCAACCGCCGGACTGGCAATCCCAAAGCTTCGCCGCACCCTCCGCCCAAGGAAAATAACGTGATCTTAATTACCTTCCCCGCCGTTCATCGGCTATTCTGCCGACCCCTTTCTGGGATTTTCGAGGTAACGACGCCATGAAGACGATCCGCCTGTTTCTGTGCCTGACGCTCGCCTTGGTTTCCGCGACCTCGGCCGCCGAGTTGCTTTGGGCCAACTTCGATTCCGCCGCCACCGGCTCCGTCGCCAATCTCCCCGGCTGGGCCCGCGCGGCCTGGATCGGCGGCATCACCGGCCGCGTCGCCGACGTCAACTATTCCCCCTCCCCCTCCAACATCCTCGTGCTGCCCAGGCACAACGTCGGCTCCTCCTCCGCTGTCTTCACCAACTTCCATTCGACCTACGACCCCGCCCGCGAACATCCCGTCATCCGCTGCTCCGCCAAGCTCGTCGCGCCTTCCAACGTCTTCTTTCAGCTCGGCCTGCGCGATTCCGCCAGCGGCGCGTTCCTCTCCTTCCAACCCACCAACAACTTCGGCGGGTTTGGGTTCCTGGCGCACGACTGGATCATCTTCCCCCTCGTCCACGACCGGTTCGTCGACGTCACCTTCTTCTACAACCGCTCCAACAACCACTACCGTTGCGACTACAACTACACCAACCAAATCCCCTGGATCACCAACAGCGAGGGCGGAGCGACCGCCGCCCAATTCAACCAATTCGTGTTCGCCCGCTTCCATGTCCCCACCAATCCGTCCTCCGAGCTGTTCCTCGACGACGTCTCCGTCGAAACCTTCCCGCCGCACGTTTGGGCCTGGTGGCGCTGCACCTCCATTTCCACCCGGCACTTCGTCGAACAGCTCGGCACGTTCCCTCCCACCCGGCGCGCCAGCGTCGCCAACGCCGCCGCCGCCGGCGCCACCGACCCCGTCTGGGACGGCCAAGGCGACGCCCACAACGAAGGCGCCTCCCGCCAACTCGTCGCCAACGCGACCAACTGCGCCGTCGCCATTCCCGCCTCCACCAACTGGACCGTCGAGGCGGTCTTCCGCATCGCGGCGGCGACGCAGCACGTGGCCTTCCTCGATTGGGGCCGGGGCAACGGCTCCACCGCGACCGGGGCTTGGATCAACGTGGCCTTCAACACCAACGGCTACGTCAACCTCAACCTGCGCGACTCCCAGCAGGCCGACGCCACCTTCACCAGTCTCGCCCTCCGCGATTTCGTTCCCAACGGCCGCTGGCAGCACGTCGCCGTGGTGAAAAGCAACGCCAACCTCGCCCTCCACGTCGATTACCAATTCGTCACCAACCGCACCCTCGTCGCCACCTCCGACGGCTCCTACGCCTTCGGCACCGACTCCCGCGCCGCCGTCGGCATTTCCCTCGGCGGAGCCAACCCATGCGACGCCAACACGCTCATCGACGAGGTCCGCATCTCCGGCAAGGCGCTTGTCCCCGCCGAATTTCTCCAGCCCGGCCCGCCCCTGATCGTCGCCGTCGCTAATTCCCCCAC
>CAYTEK010000011.1:29735-37297 GCA_964436715.1 uncultured Verrucomicrobiota bacterium
AACGCCGAGTGGCAGCTCACCATGAAGGGCATCCTCGGCAAATCCTACCGCCTCGAAACCAGCCCCGTCTTCGGCCCCGGCGCCAGTTGGTCGTACGCCACCGGCCTCGTCGCCGACTACACCTTCAACTACGTCGACGTCCCCAGCACCGTCCCGCGCACCAATTTCGTTCGCCTCATTCGCGAGGACTAGGCCGCGCCGCGGCGTTCGCGGCCGGCGCCGGCCCCAGCGCCGCCAGCGCGCAAGCCGCCAGCAGGAACGGCGCCTGGTTCTGCATTCCTTCCGGCTTGGCCGCCGGCGAGACCAGCGTCCAGAAGAACAGGAAGCTCAAACCGCACAAGGCGCCGCTCGCGGCCCAACCGCGCCGGGTGCGCGCCGAGCCCGGTTCCGCCGCCGCGACGAACGCCGCGAACGCCGGCGGAAACGCCGTCAGCTTGTAGTCGTGGCTCACCCCCGGCAGCAGCATCGTTCCCAGGGCGGACGCCAGCGCCAATCCCGCGAACGTCGCGCGGCCCGGCCGGAGCGCCGCGCGGCCCAGCGCGACCGCAAAGCAGATTCCAAACGCCGCGAACAGCGCCCCCGTCCACTCCGGCCGCCCCGCCCATTCCGCAAAGCTCTGGATCGAATGGTTGCCCGCCCACACGTACGGCGCCTCCGCCTGCGCCCGCACCGAATGCAGGAAATCCCCGAACGCCCGCGGGCCCAGTGCGAACAACAAGGCGCCGTTCGCCGCCCCCAGCGCCCCCCAGCGCGCCAGGTTTTCCTGCCACGCCCGCGCGTCCCGCACGAACAGGAACACGAAAATCGCCGGATACAGCTTGAGCTGGATTCCCGCCGCGAACAGCGCGTACGCCGCGATGCGCGCGCCGCGGCCCCGGCCGCGGTGGAACAAAAACACCCCCCACGCCGCTCCCGCCAGCGCCAGCACGTCGAACTGCCCCCACCGCAGCTCGAACCACAAGCCGTACGACAGCGCTCCCGCCGCCGCCGCGAGCCCCACCGCCGCGCGATCCGCCCGCGGATACGCCAACAGCGGCAGCAGCGCGACCAGCGACGCAAACGCCGCCAGCGTCAGCGCGGTCGCGATTCCATAGGCGACGGCGAACGGCAATCCGGCCAGCGGCGCGAACAGCGCCGCCGCCAAAGGCGGATACGGATTCAGCGCGGCGAATGGATTGCCCGTCGCCAGCCAGGCGCGCGAATAATCCAGCATCATCGCCAGATCCACGCCCGGCGGCTGCGCCGGCGTGGCCGGCGACCAAACGCCGCCGCGCCCCGCCGCCAGCAGCGGCAGCAGCGCACACAGCCCGCCCGCCGCCACGACCGCCCAGACCGGAATGACGCCTCGTTGCCGCACGCCGCCATCCTTCCACGTCCGCCGTCCCGCGTCCATCCCGCGCCGCACCGATTCGGATTGTCCGGACGAAACGACCCGCGCTAGACTGGCCCGCATGATGGACGTTCGGGAACTACGGCGCATCGGGTTCTTCGCTGGCTGCTCCGCGGCGGAGCTGCGGGAATTCGCGCCGCTGTGCCGGCGCGCGACGTATCGCCCCGGCCAAGCCATCCAGGAGGAAAACGTCCCTCTTCGCCACGTCCGCGCCGTGCTGGACGGCGAGGTGCTGATCCACCGCTCTTCCGGCGGCAGCGCCGCCGCCCGCCTCGCCATCGTGAAACCCGGCGAGACGTTCGGCATCGGCGAAATCCTGCTGCCGACCACCTACACCGCCGCCAGCGCCTTGGGCGCCTGCGCGACGCTGGAAATCGGCCGCGACGATTTCGTGCGCCGCTGCCTCGCCGCGCCCGCCGTTCGCGAGGCCGTCGTGCGGGAATTGTCCCGGATCGCCCGCTTTCTGATCTGCAAGATCGCCGGCGGGGGCGGCCGCCACGATCTCGCGCTCTATCTGCGCACCCAGGCCGACGCCTGCGGCCAACTCGTCGATGGCCGGATCCACCTGCGCCGCCGGCAGCGCCAGCCGGAAATCGCCTCGCTCCTGAATCTCAGCCGCGAGCACGTCACGCGGCTTTTCGCCAAGTTCAAGGCGGAAGGCGTCGCGGATTTCAACCGCGGATTCCCCATCATCGACCGCGCCTGGCTGGACCGCGAAGTGCCGGACCGCGATCTCGCCGCGAGCGTGCAGTATCGCGACCTGCCCGCCGAACGGTGACGCACGTCACTGACGCCGCCCGGCGGAAGGCGCAGGATCGCGCCATCATGAAAAGCACCCCCTTGTTCGCGTCGCTGCTGCTGCTCGCATGGCTGGCGACATCCGGTCGCGCGCACGGCAAAACCTCCCTGACGATCGTCGTCGCCAACCTGCCGGACAGCGGCAGCACCGCCAACGGCCAGTCCATCGCCTTCACCGGCACGCTCAACGGCTGGGACAACGCCGCCACGACCGCGACGGTGACCGGCGGCCGGCTGGAATTCGTCTTCGCCGATCTCGGCACGCTTTCCGCGCTGGATTCGTCGTGGGGCGATCTGCCGGCGGGCGCCAACGCGGCGTTCCAGTTCGTGGCGCCGGGCACCTGGAATTCCGCCATCTGCACCGATTTCATCTCGAACCAGGGCAATTTCCGCGTCGCGCTGGCGGAGGGCCTCGACAACGTCGTGGAAATCGACGCAGGCCCCGTGCCGTGGCTGGTGGACCAAGCCTCGGCCGTGCGGGTGAACGGCGTCGCCGAACGCGCGTCGCCGGCCATCGACCTGGCCCGTTTCGCCTTTCCCGGCGGCAAATGGAAGGCGCTGGTCATGAGCTACGACGACGGCCACGTGCAGGATCGCGGCCTGGTTCCGATCTTCAACGCCCACGGCATCAAGGGCTCCTTCCACCTCAATTCGAACTCGCTGGATTACGACACCTTCGTGACCAAGTCCGAACTCGCCGCGCTCTATGCCGGCCACGAAATCTCGTCGCACACCGTGGACCATCCGTATCTGGACCAGCTCAGCGAAAGCAGCATCCGCTGGGAAATCGAAACCGACCGCGCCGTGCTGGAACCGCTCGCCGGTCATGCGATCCGCAGCCTGTCGTATCCGTTCGGCGCCTACAACAACCTGGTGCTCTCCACCCTGCGCAGCCTGGGCGTGAACAGCGCCCGCACGACCAAGAACACCTGGACCCCGCATTATCTGCCGGCCGATCCGATCAAGTGGCATCCCACTTGCCACCACACCGGCGCGCTGACGTTCGCGCAGCCGTTCGCGGACCAGACGGAGGAGCGAATGTCCCTGCTCTACGTCTGGGGCCACAGCTACGAACTCGACAACGGCTATGCGGACAACAGTTGGGATTACATGTCGTCGCTGTGCGCGATTCTCGGCGACCGCGGCGACGTCTGGTACGCCGGCGTGACGGAGATGGCCGACTACGTCGCCGCCATCCGCGGGCTGGAATGGCCGTCCGCGAACTGCGTCTACAACCCCTCCGGGCTCGCCGTCTGGGCCAAGTTGAGCGGCGCCTTGTGCCGCATCCAACCCGGCAAGCGCATGACCTGGCCCGCCGGCGCGGCGTCCGCCGCGCCCGAATGCCCGCAGGCCGGCGGCCGCGCGACGATTCGCTACGCCCCCGGCACCAACGCGTTCGCCGACGCCACCGCGCTCCAGATCCACGTCGGCCGCGACGGCTGGCAGGACGTCGCCGACGTCGCGATGTCCAAGAACGCCGACGGGTCTTGGACCGCCGAACTGGCGGTTGCCAACGGCGCGGAGCGGCTCGATTTCGCCTTCACGGACGGCGCCGGCGTCTGGGACGACAACGGCGGGCAGGATTGGTCGCTGGCGGTGCGGGCGGCGGAACCCGCCGCGCCGGCGGCGATCCAGGCCGCGCTCGCCTCGCCGACCGTCGCGGCCAAATCCGGTTCCGGCCAGAACGCGGCCGGCGACGCCTTCGATCTCCGCACCGCCGGCGGCGCGCTGACCACCACCTTCCAAGGCGGTTTCGGCGATTTCGGCCAGGTCTATGTCAACGCCGACGACGACAGCCTCTACCTCGGCGGCACCAACTGCAACCCGGGCGGCACCAACAACGCGCTGATCCTGTTCCTGTCCATCGACACGCTGGCCGATGGCGCGGAAACCCTTTGGAACCTGCGCGGCGCGCCGTTCGGCCTCGACCGGCTCCACAACCTGGCGCTGGCCCCCGCCGCCCACGTCGCCATCGTCGTCGGCGACGAATACGGCGACGGATCCTTTCCGCATTTCAGTCTCGAGAGCGGCAGCGACGTCGGCCAAGGCGTTTTCTATCTGTGCCGTTCGAACACGTTCCAGCCCGTGCCGGGCGCAACGCTGTCCCAATTCGACGGCGCGGGCACCGCGGCGACCGCCGGCGCCGACGACGACGGCGACCGCCAGACCGACCGCTGGGAAGCCGCGATTCCCTGGCGCAGCCTGAACGCCGCCGCCGGCTGGCGCTCGGTGCGGGCGCTGCACGTGTCCGGCGCGATCGCCAGCGACGGCGTTTCCGGCAGCGACCGCTACCTGTCGGGCAACTTCCTCGGCGCGGCGGCGACGGGCACGCTTTCGGGCGGCAACTTCGGGTTCAACTTCGTTTCCCTGGCCGGCTGGCGCGTCGGCCTCCCCTTCGAAGATTCGGATTTGGACGGCCACTCCGATTTGCAGGAAAGCCTGGCCGGCACGGATGCGGCCGACGCAAACAGCCGGCTGGAACTGACCGCGCCCCGCGCCGACGGCGCCCTGGGCTTCGCGGCCGTCGCCGGACGGCAGTACCGCCTGCAGTACAAGCTGGATTTGTCCACGAACGCGCCGTGGACCGACCTGCCGGCCACGCTGGCCCCCACCGGCGCCCTCGGCGTCGCCACCGGCTTGGTCGAAAACGCGGCCGCGGCGTTCTACCGCGTGCGGCTGATCGAACCGTAAGCGCTCGCTGCCGCCGTTCGAACGACGAAAAGGCCCGTCCTCCGCGGAGGACGGGCCCGTTCGCGATGCGTCGGCCGCGCCTTAGAAGGCCACGCGCCCGCCCAATCCGAAGAACGGATCGTCGATGTGCGCGATTTCGCCGTAGAAGGAAATCATCTCGTTCAACGCCACGACGACGCCGGCGGCGATCGCCAGGTCGGTTTCGTCGTCGCTGGTCTCGCCGTAGCCGTCGACGTCCACTTCGGTGTCCGCGTAGTTGAGACCGGCGAAGGCGTAGGGCGTGAACATCTCGATCTTCTTGCTGGCGAGCACGCCGCCGTTGAGGGTCAGGATGGTCGCATCGCCTTCGACGCCGGCTTCGTCGATGTCGAACCCGCCGTAGCCCAGCGCGCCGCGCAGGCCCACGTCGAGCGGCAATCCCAGCGGCAGCACGAACAGGCCGCCGCCCTGGAAGGCCCAGCCCATGTCGCCTTCGTCGGGATCCAGCAGGCCGGCGTCGCCGAACACCGCCAGGTTCTGGACCGGCGCGAAGGTGCCGCGCACGCCGTACATGTTGAAGTCGTCGCCCAGCACCAAGCCGCCCGATCCCTGGACGAGGCCGGCCGGAGCTTCGGCTCCGCCCGCGATCGGCAATCCGGCCAATTGGGCCAGCGCCGGCAGGGCGCACGTCAGAACCACGAGACCAATCAACGCTTTCTTCATGGACTCTCCTTTTGTTCGGCAGCGTCCGCCGCCACCTTCAGCATGGAAAGCGGACGCGGAACTGTCAAACCCAATCCAGCGCAATCGCACGGCTAGGCCGGCCGCTCGTGGTCTTCGGCCGGCAGGAACCGCCGCCGGAACGCGGCCGCGACGTCTTCCGCCACGCTGAACATCGCCGGCACCAGCACCAGCGTCAACACGGTCGCCACCGTCAGGCCGAAGAGCACGGCCACGGCCATCGGCGCCCACCACGCGCTCGACTCCGCGCCCGCAACGAATTTCGGCGGCCAATGGTGGATCTCCAGGCTCCAGCCCGCCACCATCGGGATCAAGCCCAGCACCGTCGTCGTCGCCGTCAGCAGCACCGGCCGCAGGCGCAGCCGCCCGGCCGTCACGACGGCCTCGCGGGCGTCGAGCCCTTCGGCCCGGCGCTGCAGGGCGCAATCGATCAGCACGATGGCGTTGTTCACCACGATGCCCGCCAGGCTGATCACGCCGAGGCCGGTCATGATCACGCCGAACCGCATGTGGAACGCCAGCAGCCCCCACGTCACGCCGATCATCGACAGCACGACCGAGAAGAAAATGATCGCCGGCAACAGGACCGAATTGAACTGGACCACCAGGATCACCAGGATCAAGCCCGACGCGATGCCGAACGCCTTCAGCAGGAAGATGCCCGATTCGCGCATTTCCTGCGTGTCGCCGGTGTATTCGATCGCGTAGCCGCGCGGCAACGGAAGGTCCGCGATGCGCGCCTTCACGTCCGCCAGGATCTTGTCCACGCCGCGGCCCTGGTTGTTGCCGGTGATCGTCACCACGCGCTTCTGCTGCTTGCGCTGGATCGATCCGCGGCCGCCGACGTATTCCAGCCGGCCCAGCGACGACAGGGGCACGGGCGCGTCGCCCGCCACCGGAATGAACACCTGGTCCAGCAGGTTCAGCGTGTCGCGCTGCCCTTTCGGCAGGCGCAGGGTGATGTCGTATTCGTCCTCGTCCGCCCGGAACTGGCTGCCTTCGATCCCATAGATGGCCATGCGCAGGAACTGGCCGATTTCGGCGGTGTCCAGCCCCAGCAGCGCCGCGCGCTTGCGGTCCACGTGGAACTGGACTTCCGGCAGCGCCTTTTCCAGATCGCTCTTCAGGTCCACCAGCCCCGGCACCGTTTCGATTTCCCGGATCACGTCCGCCGCGTATTGCTCCAGCGTCTCGAAATCGTCGCCCGAGATTTCGATCGAGATCGGCGCGCCCGTCGGCGGGCCTTCCTCCTCGCGGGCGACCGTCAGTTCCGCGCCGGGCACCGTGCCGGCGTCCTTCCGGATGGCGTCGATCAGCGCCAGCGAATTGGTCTGGCGCCGAGCCGCCTCCGCGAATTCGACGTAGAGGCTGCCCTGGTGCGTCGCTTCTCCGCCGCCGCCCATGGCCATCTGGCTCGCGCCGCCCACGGTCGTCAGGAAGAATTTCACGTCCGGATGGCCAGGCAGCTTCCGTTCGATGGCGCGCAGCGTCGCGTCCGTCCGCTCGATGCTCGTGCCCTGCGGATACTTCAGCGAAATCGTGGCGTTGCGCGGCTCCACGTCCGGAAACAGTTCGACGCCGTTGCCCCAGCGGGCGTAGACCTGCGCGCTCAGGACCAGGAAGGCGAAGCCCAGCAGCAGCACCGCCGCGCGGTGCCGCAGCGCCGCCCGCAGCATCCGCTCGTAGCCCGCCACGAACCAGTGGGGATGCGCCTGCGCGTCCCGCGGCCGCGCCTGGATGAAGAACGAGCAGAGCGCCGGATTGATCACCATCGCCACGAACAGCGACGCCGACAGCACCAGGATCAGCGTCCGCGGGAGGAAGCCCATGAACTGCCCCATGACGTCCGGCCAGTACAGCAGCGGCCAGAACGCCACCAGCGTCGTCAGGGTCGACGTGATCACCGGCCAGGCCACTTCGCTGGCGCCGCGCCGCGCGGCTTCTTTCCGCGGCAGGCCCAGCG
>CAYTEK010000012.1:0-16185 GCA_964436715.1 uncultured Verrucomicrobiota bacterium
GCCGTCGTAATCCGCCGGCGTCGGCACGACCGCCGACCAGCCCCACGACAAGTCGTAGTCGCCGTCCGTCGAGCACCGGAACGACCAGCGCCCGCCGTTCGTCCGGTCGAACACCGCCAGATCGGCCCGCCCGTCGCCGTCGTAGTCGCCCGGCACCGGCGCCGCCGCGGCGGAACCAAGATGCTCTTGGCGATCCGCGCCGCCGGCGGACGGCTGGACGTACCAATCGCCCGCCGCGGGATGGTACACCGCCAGATCGGCCACGCCGTCGCCGTCGTAGTCCGCCGGCACCGGCAGGGCCGTCGCCCAGCCGTACTTCGCATCCCAGCCGAAGTCCACCCGGTACGACAGGAAGTCCCACGTCGCATTCGTCGCCGCGAACGTGGCCAGCTCCCCTTGCCCGTCGCCGTCGTAATCCGCCGCGTTCACCGTCGGCGTGACGACCCGTTTCACGAGCGAAGCCCAGCTCAGGCCATGGTCGTTCCACGCGAAGACCCGCAGCCAATACGGCGTCTCGTCCAGCAGCCCGTCCACCTGCGCGTTCGTCGCCGCCCCCGCGTCCAGAAACTCGTAGCCCGGCACGTGCGCCGCGAAGTTCTCGTCGAGTCCCGCCTCGAGGAAATACGCCGTCGCGTTGGACACCGCCTGCCAGCGCGCCGTCAGCCGATCCAGCAGCACGTTCGTCGGCGCCAGCTGCACCGGCGCGTCCAGCCAAAGGTATTCGAACGCGTTGCTCAGCACCATGCGGCCGCCCGTGCCCGAGACCACCTCCACGGCGCCCGTCGCCGTGCCCGGCGCCGCTTCGGCCAGCACCGTCACCGCGTTTGCGCTCTGCGTCACGATGGAGGCCGCCACGCCGCACAGCGCCACGCTGGCGACGTCCGTCCCGTCGCCGAGCGCGACGCCCTGAATCGTCACTTCGATCCCGCCGCCCACGTTCGCGGCGCCCGGCGCCACGTTGGTGATCAGCCCGCCCACGCGCCACTCGTGCACGACCGGCGTCGCCGCGTTCCAGTTCGCGTCGCCGGCCTGGCCGGCCTGCACCCGCGCCACGCCCGGACTGGTGAACGCGATCGTCGCGCCGACGAGGCGGACCACTTCCGGCGTCAAGTTGCTGAAGGCCACCGCGAAGCCGCTCTGCGCCTGCGCGCTGAGCGTCGTGGAGGCCCCCAGCACGAACTGCGCGCCATCCGCCGGCAGGAAATTCGTGATCGCCTGGTCGGCCTTGGCGATCGTCAGCGTCGTCGCGTTCGTCGCCTGCCAGTTCGCCGCGTCCACGACGCCCGTCACCGCATACGTCCCCGCGTTCACGGGCAGGTCCGCCGCCCCGTCGTAGGTCACGGTCACCGCCGCGCCGGAATCCGCCACAGCCGTCACGGCCTTGCCCGTGCCGTCGTAGGTCTGGTTCGTCGCGCCGAAGACGATCGCGTCCTGCGCCCGCGCGACGGCCAGCGTGCCCGCCGCGGATCCCTGCCAGTCGGCGTCGTTCACCGTGCCGGTCACGGCGTAGCTACCCGCGTTCGTCGGCGCCGTTGCGCTCCCGCCGTAGGTGAATTCCACCGTCAGCCCCGCCGGCAGCGTCGTCGCCGAAATCGTCCGCGCCGTGCCGTCGTAGACCTGCGCCAGGTCCAGCAGGAACACCTGCGCCGCCGCCTTCGCATAGGCCACCGTCGCCGTCGCCGCCACGGACAGATACAGATCGTCGGCGGCCTTGGTCGCCACGACGGTCACGCTGCCCGTGCCGGCCAGCGCATGCAGGCCGTTCGTGCCGACGATTTCGCCCAGGCCGGCCGCGATGGAATAGCTCACCGCGCCCGTGCCGCTGCCGCCCGGCGCGGAGAGCGCATTGGTCGTTCCGAACGTCTGCGGACTGGCCGGCGCGAACGCCAGCGCCGCCTGCGGCGCCTTGGCCACGACATAGGTCTGCGTGACGCTCGCCGCTGCGTTCCAGTCCGCATCGCCCGCCTGCGAAGCGACGACGGCGACCGCGCCCGCGCCCGTGAACGTCAGGTTCGTGCCGCCCGAAATGCTTCCCGGCCCGCTGCCGACCGCAAACGCCACGGCCAGCCCGCTCGACGACGTCGCCGCAAGGCCCGCAGCATCCGTCGCCGCGAATGTGCTGCCGTTGGTCGGCAGGAAGTCCGCGATGGCCTGGTCGGCCTTTGCCGCCGCCACCGTCGCCGTCGCCGCCGCCGCGAAATACCGGTCGTCCTGCGCCTTCGTCGCCACCACCGTGATCGTCCCGCTTCCGGACGTGACCGCCAGGTTCGTGTCCCCGACGATCGTCCCCGGTCCCGCCGTCACCGCGTAGCTCACCGCGCCCGTGCCCGACCCGCCGGAAACCGCCAGCCCATTGGTGCTCGCATGCGCCTGCGGACTCGCCGGCGCGAACGCCAGCGGCGCCTGCGCGCCGCGCAGATATTCGAACGCGTTGCTCTTCACCGTCGTGCCGTAGCTCGTCGATTGCACCGCCACGTCGCCCACCCCCGCCGTTCCCGGAGCCGCCACGACCCACACGCGCCGGGTTGTCTGGCTCGTGATCGTCGCCGCCACCCCGCACAGCGTCACGTTCGTGACGTCCGCGCCGTTGCCGAAGTTCGTGCCCGTGATGACCACGCCGTAGCCGCCCGTCCACGCTCCCGACGCCGGCATCACCCCGGCGACCGTTTCCGTCCCCGGATACGCGAACACCGTGTTGGGGGCCGGGCCGCCCGCCGCCCCCCCGATGGCGTACACGTGGCCGCCGAGCTCGGCGGCGGCCAAGTCGCGACGCGCCGCCGGCAACGGCGCCGTTTCCGTCCAGTTCGTTCCGTCGAAGGCATACACGTTGGTCCTGGCCCACGAATACAACCCGCCCACCGCGTAGATCTTGCCGTCCATCACGGCGGACCCCATGTACGAGCGCGGCTCCGGCAATCCGGCCACCTCGGTCCACTCCGTCCCGTCGAACCGGAACACGTTCGTCACGCCGTTGGTAGCGCCGCCGATGGAATAGAGATATCCGTTCAGCGCCTCCACCGCCATCCCCTCCAGCGCCACCGGCAATCCGGCCACCTCGGTCCAGTTCGTCCCGTCGAAGGCATACACGTTGGTCTGCATTCCCGTCCCGACCGTCGTGCTGCTGCTGCCGCCCACCGCATAGATTTTCCCGTTCAACACGCCCGCGCTCAACCGGGTGCGCGCCGCCGGCAGGCTCACCGAGGACGACCAGCTCGTGCCGTTGAAGGCGTAGACGTTCGCGTACGCCCCCACCGCCGATTGCCCGCCGATGGAATAGAGCGTCCCGTTCAGCACCGCGAACGCCACGTTGCGCCGGACGGCCGGGAAGGACGCCGCATTCTGCCAATTCGTTCCGTCAAAGGCGCAGAAATTCGTCACAATCGCGGCATTTATGCCGCCGCCCACGTAGATCTGGCCATTCAGGACGGCGGCATCCATCATCCGCAAGGCCCCCGGCATCCCCTCCACCTCGCCCCAGCGCGACCAGTCCGTCAGGATCTCGCTGTCGACGATCCACCCTGCCGGGTTGACCGTGTATGCCCCCGCCAGCGTGAGGTCGCCCTCGTCCGCCGTCTGCACCACCACGTCCACCACGCCCGCCGCGCCGGCCGCCGGCATCGCGACCGTCACCCAGCTCGCGCCCGAATCCAGGATCGCCGCCGCCGCGCCGCCCACCAGCACGTTCGTGATCGTGCCGAAATTCCCGTTGCTGACGGTCACGCTGTTGCCGCCCGCGAACGGGCCGTTGTCGGGGACGACGCTGAAGACCTTGACGACGTTGGTCACGTCCGCTGCCGCCGCATAGGTGGCGTCGCCCGCCTGGGAGGCCACGACCACCACGTCGCCCACTCCGCTGAACGTCAGGTTGGTATCGCCCGCGATCGTTCCCGGTCCCGCCGTCACGGCAAACGTCACCGGTTGCCCCGAGCCCCCGCCCGTCGCCGCCAGCCCGACGCTCGCGGAGAGTTTCTGCGGTTGGATTGGCGCGAAAGCGATGGTCTGGGCCACTTTCCCGATCACCAGCGTGCCGGCGGCTTCGCCCAGCCAGTTGGCGTCCACCACCGTGCCGGTCACGGCGTAGCTGCCCACCGCCGACGGGGCGGTGGCGCTGCCGTCGTACGTGAGCGCAACGGTCAGGCCTGCCGGATCCGTGGTCGCCGCAGCCGGTTTGGGCGTGCCGTCATAGGTCGCATTCAGGTTGGTCAGGGTCACCGTGACGGTGCCCTTGTTCACCACCAGCGTGCCGGCGGCCTGGCCCTGATAGAGAACCTCGTTGACCGTGCCGGTGACCGCGTAGCTGCCCGCGTTGGTCGGCGCGTCGGCGCCGCCGTCGTAGGTGATGTCCACCGTCAGCCCCGCAGGCTCCGTGGTGCAGGCCGCCACGCGCGCCGTTCCGTCGTAGGTCTGGGCGAGGTTGGTCAGGGTCACCGTCGCCGCCGCCTTGGCGACGTTGAACGTGTTCGTCGCGTCGGGCGCGGGGGCATAGGTCGCGTCGCCGCCCTGCGAGGCGACGATGCTCACGTTGCCGGCTCCGCTGAAGCTCAAATTGGTGCCGCCGGAAATCGAGGCGGAGCCGCTGGCCACGCCGAAGGAAACCGGCAGACCGGAGGACGCCGTGGCGGCGAGGCCGACGACGCCGGTGGTCACTTGGTCGGCGATGGCCGGGAAGGTGATGGTCTGCGCCAACAGAGACGAATCCGACGCGAGGTGGAGGAGGAAGGGACTGAAGGCGGCATCGTGGACGATTTCCACCGCCGCCGTCGCCGCCGCGCCGGACGAGGCGTACGCCACGGCCAGATCCGCCGCCGCCCCCGCGCCCACGCTGGCCGGACCGGAGACCACGGAGAACGCCGCCGAACCGTTGGTCGTCCAGGACAGGTTCAGCGTCGCGTTCCCCGCGTTGGTGATCGTGAACACGTTGGTCACCGTCGCGCCGGAAAGCACCTCGCCGAAATGGGTGCCGGCGGCGGCCGCCGCCGCCGCCCCGTTGGCCACGGCCGCGCCGTTGGTGCCGAGCAGCGCGAAGGAGGGTCCGACGTAGGTGAACGCATTCGATTTGACCGTTTCGCCGAAACTGGTCGAGAACACCACCACGTCGCCAAGGCCAGGGGCACCGGCCCCGGCCACAACGACCACCTGCGTGGCGGACTGGCTGGAAATGCTGGCCACGCTTGCTCCGCAAATCGTCACGTTCGTGATGTCGGCCCCAGCGCCCAGATTCGTGCCCGAAATGACCACTTCAACCCCGCCCGTGACCGACCCCGTGGACGGTTCCACGCCTATGGAGGACACTGTGTTGGAACCATACCTTGCAACGTACCACGTGTTGTTGCTCGTTCCGTCCTCGTTGAAGGTTGTTTTGAACATTCCCCCCGCATACACCGCCCCGTCCACCGGGTCCGCAGCTAGCGCCAGCACCGTGTCGCTCGCTCCGTTCGTCTCCGCGCCGCCCAGCGGCTGCCACCGCGCGCCGTCGAACCGGGCAATCCGGTTCACCCGCACTCTGGCGGCGTTGGTGTCCACTCCGTCCGAATCGTACGTGTTCGTGAACGACCCGCCCGCGTAGATCGTCCCGTCCGAGCCTTCCGCCAGCGCGTAGACCCAGTTGTTGAACCCCGACCCCACGTTCGTCCACGCCGTTCCCGTCCATTTCGCCACGTATTGCGCGGGGGCCATCACGCCGGAACTCGGATTCGCCGCGTTCGTGAACCATCCGCCCGCGTAGATCGTCCCGTCGCGCGCCGCCAGCAGGCACGTCACGCGATTCCCCAGCCCAAGGCCCATGTTCGTCCAGCTCGTCCCGTCCCAGCGCGCCACGTAGCCAAGCTGGAACTGGTTGCTCATCGCCCCCGCCCAGTTGGTGGACGCTCCGCGCGCCCATGGACGCCCCGCTCCTCCCCCCCCACCGCGCCACGTACCCAGGCTGGATCTGGTTGCTCATTGCCCCCGCCCAGTTGGTGAACGATCCGCCCGCATACACCGTCCCGTCTTGGCCTTCCACCATGCACATCACCACGTTCCGGAACCCGTCCTGCATGTTGGTCCACGCCGTCCCGGTCCATTTCGACACATAGTTGAGGTTGTACCTGAAATTGGTGTTGGTGTAATAGCCCCCCGCATACACCGGCCCGTTCGTCGATGGCAGGATCGTGTTCACGTAGCCGTTGATGTTCGACTGGAAGAAGAGGCCATTGCACTCCGGGTTGTCGTGGTCGCCCATCGCCACCCATTGGCTCCCGTCCCATTTGGCCACCGCCCGGGAATTCGTTCCGCCATCGTTGGCGAGGATGCCGCCGGAGGTGTAGCTGCCGCCGATGTTCGTGAAGTACCCGCCCGCATAGACGATCCCATTGCTGCTGGGCGCGATGCAGTTCACGTTGGCGACCCTGAACACGCCGCCCGCCATGTCGCTCCAGTTCGTCCCGTCGTAGCGCGCCACCCGGTAGCAGTTCGATCCGCCGACGTTCGTGAAGGCGCCGCCCGCGTACAGCACCCGGCTGGTGCTCATTCCCAGTCCGTAGATCGTGTTGTTTGCCCCGATCGCATTCGTGAATCCCGGCACCATCGCATCGCCCACGGCGGACCACTTGGTCACGCTCGTCGAACCGCCGATCTCCCCCGCCGGATTCACCGCGTACGCCCCCGCCAGCGTCGAATTGCCCAGGCTGACGGACTGGATCACGACGTCCTTGGCCCCCGCGCTGCCCGTGGCCGGGGCGACAAAGGATACCCAGTTGGCGCCTTGCCCTGCGAGGGTCGCCGCCACCCCGCCCACCAGCACGTTTGTGATGTCCGCTCCGTTGCCGATCGCCGGCACCGCGTTCGTCACGAACACCGCATTGCCGCCCGCGAAGGGCCCCTGGCCGGGCACCACGTCGGCCGTCGCGGCAAGGGTATAATCGCTAAGCCCTGTGTCGTTTGTCCGGGAGGTGTAGCTCTGGTCCCATGCCGTAATGCTGATGTCGGGATTGGACAGTGCATCCACCGCCGAATCGCTTGGCATGCCGCCGGAAGCATACACGTCGAAATAAAACGTGTCGCCACTGGAGAGTCCCAAGTCCGCCTGCGCCACCGTAAAGCTCACCCGGCTCTGCGCGCCTGGTGCGAACGAAAAGGCCGTCAAATTGCTCGGCCCGTGCCAGGCCGCGCCGTCATGATTGTACAACTCCGCTCCCCCGCCACTGTCCACCCAAGACCCGATCCAGTAGTCCATGCCCCCAGTCGGCGAATCCAGATTAATGGGACGACTCCATCCGTTTCCATTGGTCGTTCCCGCACCACCCGTCGCGATGCCGATCAGGAATTTGCCGAAGTCCGTGACGGCTAGATTCCCATTCACCGTCAGCGCGATAATGACGTCGGTGGCCGTATGCGACACCTCCACGCTTACGATATCCAGCGTCCCGCTTCCGTCGCCTATTCCCGGATCAATGTCCCCGATCGAATCGTTGAAGGTCGTTGCCGCGGAAGCCAACGTCGCCCATGCGCACGCGCACAATCCCAAGCACCATTTCTTCATGACCGTCTCCATCGAACAAACGGGTTCTATCATCGGTATGCTCACTGCCTCACTGCATGCAGCCCAACGCGTTCAGTATGCACATTGTCGAAACACAAATGCAACACATAATGAATTAATTTTTAATAATGCAGGCTTGGACAACATGCGATGGCCGATGCGCGAAATCCACCGTTGTTCCGTCTCGTTCTCGGGCAACGCACAACGAAACGGAAACTTGTTCAGACCGGGATCTCGGTCCGAGAAGAATGCGTTCAAGCGCCTGGGGAGACGCCGCTTTCGCCAGGTCGAAATCCCGGCGCGCGGTAGCGGCCGAAGTTCTTCGTGTAGCTGCGCAGGAAGAAGCCGCGCAGCGCCGGACGGCGGGCCAGGCCTTGCAGCGCCCCGTCCACGAGCGCGAGCTGCAGCAGCAGCAAAACGACGTAGAGCGCCACGGCCCACAGCAGCGCCAGTCCGATCCCCCACGGCCCCGGCAACGGCAGCACCCGGCGCCCCAGCAGCCGGACGAACCAAACCAGCCACCCTGCCGTCAGCGCCAGGTTCAGCCCCAGGTGGATCGCCATGAGCGGAATCGAAATCTGGATGGCCTGCGCCGGACACAGCTGGATGCAGCGGTAGCAGCCCGCGCAATTCGCGCCCCAGCGCGGCCGCGCCGGCGCGCCTTCCAGATGGATCGCCCGCACGGGACATGCCGCCGCGCATTGGCCGCACGCCGTGCAGCGGTCGTCGGCGATGAAGAATTTTCCCATGAACCGCCGGCCGATCCGCCGGAACAGCCACGCGATCGGCCGCGACCACAGTCGGTGGACGAACGCGCAATGGAAGCGCGCGGGCGCGGCCGACAGCCCGTCGTCCGCAAACGCCCGCGCGGCCGCGTCGCCCCGGGCCAGCGTCGCGGCGAGAGCGTCGCCTTGCGGCGGAGCGCTCGCCAGCAGCCAGTTGTCGGGATAGACCGCCTCGCCGCTGGCGACCACCCGATAGCCGCGACGCCGCAAAACGCGCTCCACCTCCCCCACGCCCTGCGCCCCGAACCCGCCGCAGGTCGCCAACACCGCCGCGCGCGCGCCGGGGGCCTTCGGCAGGCTCCGCGCGTAGTCCAAGACGAAATGCGGCGCCGCCCACGCCCAGATCGGAAACGCCATCACCGTCAGGTCCGGAATCTCGCGCGACGGCCGCGCCGCGGCCGCGAGGACCTGCGTCGCGACATCGTGTCCCGCCGCCTGCCAGCGCGCCGCGACGATCCCGACCGCCCGCGCCGTGTTCCCCGTCCCCGAAAAATAATGGATGACCGCCTTCATGCCCGCCCACTCTAGCCGTTCTCCGCCCCGCCGGCCAGCCCCGATGCGATGCGGCGCGGCCGGTTTTCCACGGAGTGGAAAAAGTTTGCGCGATTTTTCCACGCTGTGGAAAACTTTTTTCCACGCCATGGAAAAACGGCGCGCGGCGGGCGTCAGGGCCAGACGTGGACGGCGGCGGGCCAGACGGCGGCGCGGCGGCGCACGAGCGGCGCCGCGCTGCTCGCCACCGGCATGCGGCGGCCCTTGTCCAACTGGTAGAGGCCGATCGCCAGATCGAGCGGACCCGGCGCCAAATCGGCGGGCAGCGCGATTCGGCGCGTTTCCGCGACGCATTCGCCGGGCACGGGCCGCAGCGAAATTTCATCCCAGAGCTGCCCGACGCCGCAGTAGTCGTCCTGCGCCACGATTTTTCCGCGCGCGTCGCGCAGATGGATGAACACGCTCTCCTGCCCCGGCGCGAAATCGGCGGTGCAGGACCAATGCAGGCGCACGTCGAGGACGGCGCCCGCGCGGGCTTCCGCCGGCGCCGACGCGCCTTCGAGCCGAATGCCATTGGCGAAGACCGTCGCGCAGGGGGCGTCCGGCACCTGCGCGAACGCGCGGCGCGCCTGGACGGCGGCTTCCCCGCCGAGGCGCCGCACTTGCTCTTCCGGCAGCGCGGACAGGGCCGCGGGGCGCCAGCGGACGATTTCGGCGAGCAGCGCCCGTTCCATTTCCTCGCCCGCCCCGCCCGCGCGCAGGCGCCGCAGCGCGGCGGCGACGCGTCCGGCCGCGTTGCCCCGCAGCAGCGCCTCGCCGGTCCATTGGACGGCCGGCGGCAAGCCCAGACCATCCGCCGTCCAGCCGGCGGCATCCACGGCGAAGAGGCGCCAATCGCCGACGGTCGCCTCGCGGAAGACCGCGCGATGGGCCGCGAGGGCGGCGCGCGCGGCGCCGGCGCGGCGGGCGTCCACGACGAACACGTACGGCCGTTCCGCCGCGACGGTGCCGTTGCGCGGAACCGGACCGGCGGCGAACACGCGTTCGGCGAGACCCGCCAGCCGCTCTTCGGGCACGGCGCCGGCGGCCAACAGTCGATTCGAAATCCAGCGCGGCGCGCAGACGACGGCCGCCGGCGCTTCCCGCTCCAGCCAGGCGGCGATTTCCGCGACGGCGGGCGCGGCGTCGCGCGGCGCCGGCGCGCCGTCCGCCTCCAGCACGTCGGCTTCCGCCAGGCGCCACGGCACGCCGACCGCGCGCGGCTCGCCCGCCAGCGTCGCGCGCAGCGCTTCCGCGCCGCGGACGTCCAGGCGGAATTCCGGGCGCGCGAGGCCGGCGGGATAATAGAGGCGCGGCCCGGACCATTCCAGCGGCACGATCGGCGCATCCGCCAGCAGGATTTTCCAGGCGCCGGCGATCCGCGCTTCCACGCGGATGCGCCGCGGAAAATCGAAGGACTCCGCGCCCATCGCGTGCGCGAACGTGAGCTGGAGGGAATGCACGTCCTGCGGCGCGGCGAAGGTCCATTCCAGCGTCGCGTCGGCGCCGGAACCGGGCGCCCAGACGGTGTCGAGGTCGTCGTCGGACAATTCCGGCCGGCGCTCCGCGCCGGCGCCGTCGCGCAAGGCCGCGAGCCGCTCCGCCGGAATTTCGCGCAGCCCGACCGCCGGCCGGCGCAGGTTCCAAAGAATGCGGCGACCGCCGGCGGGAACGGACTCGCAGGCGACGCCCTGCTGCTCCAGGAAAACGCCGATGCCGTTGAAATCGGAGGCGTAGGCCGGCGCCGGCGACAGCTCCGCGCGGCGCAGGATGGGTTCGTAGAACTTCTGCTTGCCGTTGGAAACGGCGAAGCGTTCGCCGAGCGCGAAATTCAGCGGGAACGCCTGCAGCGGCGCCAGCAAGGCATCCGTGCCCGCGCGTTCGAGGGCCGCGCCGACTTCGCGATAGGCCCGCAGCGTGGCCGCGGCCTTGCGGTCGGCGGCGGCGATTCCCTCCACGGCCAGCGCGCCCTGCCGCACGACCAAGGCGCCGAGCGCGAGCCACGCCGCGGCGCGGCGCAGGCGCGCGCCCGGGGCCGCGCAGGCGATCCCCGCCAGCACCGCGAGGCCGGGCACCAGCGGGATCCAGTAGCGCGCCGTGTGCGTGCGGGTGAAGCCGGACGTGGCGTAGACGAACGCGAAAATCGCGCAGAACAGGACCGCGCCGGCGGCGGCGTAGTTCGCGCGCGGCGCGGCGCGCCGGCGACGCGCCCACGCCGTGCCGGCGCCGAGCGCGGCCAGCGCCAGCAGCGCCAGCGCCAGCAGATGCGGGCCCGCCGCTCCCGGCAAGGCGTCGCGCGCTTCCTGCATCATGACGAACCGGCTCCAGGAATTGGCCAGCGCCTCGCGCAGCGGCGCATGGCCGCCGATCTGCGACATTTCCAGCGACGCCCAGCCGTGGCGCGCGTTCCACGCCAGCCACGGCGCGAAACCGGCGGCGAAGCCCGCCAGCCCCGCCCCGATTCCCGCCGGCTGCCGCCAGAACTTGCCGCGCAGGCCGTGCAGCAGCAGCAGGACCGCCGCGGCCAGCGCCGACACCACGATCATGTTCGACCACAGGCCGACGCCCGCCAGCAGGCCGAGCGCGAACCAACGGCCGCTGCCGATCCGCTCGCCCGCGCGCAGGCGCGCCGCCAGGCGCGCCGCCGCGAAGAGCGCCAGCGCATCGACGAGCAGCGCGATCATGTAGCCGCCGCGCGGCGCGGTTTGGAACTGGAAATAGGCCAGCGGGCCGAACAGCCCCGCCAGCGTCGCCGCCAAGCCGCCCCACGGCCCCGCCGCGTCGCGCGCCCAGCGCCACAGGAAGAACAGCGCCGCCGCCGCGAACAGCGCCGGCCCCAGCGCGACCGCGAAGCCCGTCGAGCCCAGCAGGCGCACCATCAGCGCGCTGCCGAGCGGCTCCAGGCTGCCCATGTAGGCCTGGCCGTAGAAGAACACCGGGAATTCCCGCAGCGCCGCCAGGTGGCGGGCCATGAGCGCGACGACGGTCGGATCGGGCTCGGCGATGGCGCGCGCGGCCCAGGCGCCGGCGATCCGCGCCGCGACGCCCGCCAGCAGCGCCGCCGCCGCGAGCGCGTCCGCCCAGGCGCCGGATCGGGATGTCTGCGGTTGCGCGTCCATGCGAAGATCAGTGGTGGAAGGTGCCGTCGAAATTGGGCTGGATGGGCGCGGCGTGCGGGCGATAGCCGATCGCGACGCGTTCGTTGCCGCCCGGATGCACCGCGATGAACCGGAGGTTCTCGTCCACGGCGAACGGCGCGATGGTCGCGCCGGGCGTGCGGCAGACGAGGCCGGGGCGCCAGTTGTAGCGCAGCACGACGCGCTCCGCGTGGGGGTCGGCCAAAGTCACTTCCAGCCGGTTTTCGCGCGCCGCGACGCGACCGGCGCCTTCGTGGAAGCGCGTGCCCGGCCCCGGATCCTTCAAGGCGAACACCTGAAGGGTGCGGCCGAGGACCTGCGTGGACAGCGCGAGTTCGAAGGCCTCGGGACGTCCGGCCAGGAAGTCCCGGTCGGCCGCCTGCGAGGCGATCCAATGCGTGATGCCGTAGGCGCGGGAGAAAAACAGATAGCGGTCGAGATTCCGCCGGTAGAAGGCGGGCGGATAATTGTACTCGATGGTGGCGTGCGGGAAGCCGTAGTAGTCGTCCCCCATCATTTCGCGGCCGGCCAGCACGGGCAGATAGGCGACGTTGCCGCCGCCGTAGGTGTGCACGGCGCGGCCCGCGAACGCGAGCCGGCCGTCGGCCGGCACGTGCGCTTGGATCCAATCCGCGAGGCCGCGCAGTTCGGCCGGCAAGACGCGCAGCGGGCCGGGCTTGCGGTTGGCGTAGTGCAGATGCACGGATCGATAGCCCATCAGCAGCGTCGCCAGCACGAGGCCCTGCGCCGCGGCCCACGCCCAGCGGCGCCGCCGGCCGGCCGTTTCCGCCGGCGCGGAACCGAACAGGCGGCCGCACGTCGCGGCCGCCGGGAAGATCGCCGCCACGGCCAGCGGAATCGCCATGCGATCGAGCTGCGACAAGGGCTTGAGTTCGCGGCTCCAGCCGGCGATGGCGCCGAGCACGGCGAAAATCGGCAGCATCCAGCGGCGCAGTTCGCGCGGGCCGGCCGCCAGCGCGCCCAGCAGCCCCAGGATCGCGATCGCCGGATGGAATTCCTGCGTGGCGGACAGCAGGCGTTCCGCGCCGTTCGCCGCGATCGTGCGCCAATCCGCCAGCGGCGCTTCCCGGCCGACGTACTGGACCACGTTGCGGCACGGGAAGAGCGTCGTCCAGAACCACGGCGCCAGCAGCGCCAGCGCCAGCGCGCCGGCCGCGACGAGCCGCCCGTTCGCGCGCCACGACCACGCGCGGAAATTCCACAGCCACCCCAGCGCCAGGCCGGCGCACACGAAGACGCCCGGCGTCCACAAGCACGTCAGCCACGCCGCCGCGCCCAGCGCCAGCACGGTGCCCCACCCGCCGCGCCGCAGGATCGCCAGGCGATAGGCCAGCGCGATCGTCGGCAGCGCCATCATGGCGGAGGTCATCGCGCCGACGGTGCCGAAATGCCACGCCCACAGGAACACGTTGCGGCTGGCGCCGCACGCGAGGATGCCCGCGCACAGCGCGCCTTCGCGCCCGACCCCGGCGGCGCGCGCCGCCGCCGCACCGCGCCCCGGACCCCCGACCCCGCACCAGAAAACCCGCGCGGCGCCGTCGCCGACGTGAGGCTCCCAGATCTTCAGCAGCGGCAGGATCAACAGGCCGAACCCGTGCGCGCCGCTGGTGACGCCCACGAAATGCTCGGTGCCCGCATTCCACCACGGACTGTAGCCGCCGAGCGCGAACGGAAACAGGTCGCCGAATTCCTTCAGGCGAAACATGAACGACGGGTGGTCGAACCCCCACGGCACCTGGCCGCCCACGACGCGCCACGCCGCGCGAGCACACCAGAGCTGCCCGCCCAGCAGCACGGCCGCCAGCGTCCACGCCGCGCCGCCGCGGAAGCGCGCGCCGAGAAAGCGGAAGCCCGCCGCCGCCAACGCGGCGATCGCGAGGAACTTCAGGCTGGTGGGCGTCCACCACGGCGCCAGAAAATACCAGTAGTGGCCGGCCTGATGGTTCCACGCGAGCGTTTCGCCCATCCACAGGACGTAGAAGGCCAGCACGCCCGCCAGCGCGGGCAAAATCCAGCCGGCGCGCGCATCCGCTTCTCCGACCGACGGGGCCTGGGGCTCGTTCGACATATCGCGGCATCATAACACGCCGGCGCCCGCGGACAATTCCAACTTGCGGGCGCGGACCTTTTCGCGCGGCGACGAACGCCCCGCGTTTTACGCTTTGCGCCGGGACCAAGCGTGCTAGCATGGCGCACATGTCCATGGAGTCCGCCCAGTTGAAGGTGGCTGCGCTCGTCGTCGGCGCCGGGCCGGCCGGACTGGCCTGCGCGATCCAGTTGGCGCGCCGGTCCGCGGGCACGCGGCAAATCCTCGTGCTGGAGAAAGCCGCGCAGCTCGGCGGCCATCTGCTGTCCGGCGCGGTGCTGCGGCCGGAAGCGCTGCGGCGCCTGCTGACGCCCGAAGAATTCGCCGGCTTGCCCCTGGGCCCCGCCATCGTCCGCGACACCTTCCATGCGCTGCTGCCGCGCGGCTCGATCCGACTGCCGTTCGTGCCGCCCAACATGCGCATGCGGGGCCTGCCGCTGGTTTCCGTCGCCCAGCTGGGCCGCGGCCTGGGCCGGATCGCGACGGATCTCGGCGCGGAAATCCTCGTGGGCCAAACGGCGGACGCGCTGGTCTGGGACGGCGACCGCGTCGCCGGCGTCGTCTCCGGCGGCGAACGGATCCTGGCCGACGCCACCGTGCTGGCCGAAGGGCCGGCCGGCCTGCTGACCCGCGAACTGCTCGCGCGCCGGCCGGAACTGGCCGGGCCCAATCTCCAAACGCACGCCTTGGGCCTCAAGGAAATCGTCGAGATCCCCGAGAATCCGGCGGCTGTCGGCACGGTGGTCCACACGTTCGGCTATCCCTTGGGCCTGGGCGACTACGGCGGCGGCTTCGTCTACCACGTCGATGCGACGCACGTGGCCCTCGGCCTGGCGATCGCCCTCGACTACCGCCAACCGGCGCTGGATCCGCACGAGCTGTTCCGGCGCTGGAAGTGGCATCCGTTCGTCCAGCGCCGGATCGCCGGCGGCCAGGTCGTGGAATACGGCGCGCGGCTCGTGCCCGAAGGCGGCTGGCATTCGCTGTCGCGCCTCGCGGCGCCGGGCGCGTTCATCGTCGGCGACGCCGCCGGGCTCGTGGACGCGATGGAACTGAAAGGCCTGCATCTCGCGGTGGCCTCCGGCCAGGCGGCCGCCGAAGCGATCCTAAACGGCCGCGACCTGCGGCTGGAAGACGTGGCCGGGGCGGAGGGACTGCGGCGCACCGCGAATTACCGCGCCGCGTTCCGCGCCGGCCTGCCGCTCGGCATGGCCGCCGCCGGCCTCGCGTGGCTGAGCGGCGGGCGCGTGCCGTGGGGCCGCCTCCCCCAGCGCGACGAGCGCTCTTGCCTGCGGCCCGTCGCCGGTCCCCTCCCGCCGGGCGCGCCGCCCCCCGAAGGACCGCTCGATCTCGGGCTCGACTCCGACCTCTACCTGGCGCACCTGCGCCATCTGACCGGCGCCGAACACATCGAAATCCGCGACGCCGCCACGTGCCGCGAATGTTTCCGGCGCTACGCCGCCCCCTGCCTGCGGTTCTGCCCCGCCGGGGTCTACGAGGCCGATGCGTCCGCCGAGGCCATTCGCGTCCGGCCGGAAAATTGCCTGCAATGCCGCTGCTGCACCCGCAAGTGCCCCTTCGACAACATCCGCTGGAAAACGCCGCGACACGGCGTCGGCCCCGATCACCGCAACACCTAGGCGCCGGTCCGCGCCGAAAGCGGTCTTGCACTGGCCGGCAGAAGTTCGCTAAAGTCCGCCCCGTTGTCTGACAGGACGATCACAAGGAGAACGACATGAAGATTTTGGTCACGGGCGGAACGGGCTTCACCGGCAAGGCGCTGGTGCGGCGTTTGTTGAACGACGGCCATCAGGTCGTCGCCCTCGACTACAAGGAAGGCCTGAAGACCGAGGAGCTGCGCCAGTGGGGCGCCGAAGTCGTCATCGGCACCGTCGTCGACCGGGAATGCGTGCGGCGCTGCATGCAAGGCGTGGAAATCGTCCAGCACCTGGCGGCGGCCTTCCGCGAACTGGACGTGCCCGAGAGCCACTACGACCACGTCAACGTGGACGGCACGCGCATCTGCCTGGAGGAAGCCCATGCGGCCGTTCCTCCCAGCAGGAAAAACAGGTTGGTGGCGATCTTCGTTTTACTCATGAGAGTGTG
>CAYTEK010000012.1:16195-34944 GCA_964436715.1 uncultured Verrucomicrobiota bacterium
GCCTGGAGGACGCCCATGCGGCCGGCGTCAAGAAGTTCATCTACTGCTCCACCTGCGGCATCCACGGCAACGTCCAGAATCCGCCGACGGACGAAGAGCACAACATCAGCCCGGCGGACTACTACCAAAGCACGAAGTACAAGGCCGAACCCGTCTGCCTCGAGTTCATGAAAAAGACCGGCCTGCCGGTGACGATCCTGCGGCCGTCGGCCATCTACGGCCCGGGCGATCCGGAGCGCTTCCAGATGATCTTCCGGCGGGTGGCGCGCGGCAAGTTCCCCATGTTCGGCAACGGCAAGACGCTGTACCACCCGCTCTACATCGACAATCTCGTGGACGCCTTCGTGCTGGCCATGGATCTCCGGAAGGGCAACGGCCAGGCCTATCTGATCGCCGACGAGGAATACGTGCCGATCGAAGACCTGGTGCGGCGCGTGGGCAAGGCGCTGGGCGTGGACGTGAAGATCCCGCATTATCCGATTTGGCCGGTGGTGCTGGTCGGCCACGTCTGCGAAAAAGTCTGCGCCCCGTTCCACGTCACGCCGCCGATTTTCCCGCGCCGGGTGGATTGGTACCGCCAGAACCGGGCGTTCCAGATCGCCAAGGCCAAGCGCGATCTCGGCTACCAGCCCCAGGTCGGCCTCGACGAAGGCTTGCGGCGGACCGCCGAGTGGTACAAGCGCGAAGGCTTGATCTAGCCGCCGCCGGCCTACAATTCGAACGTCTCCACGGGACATTCCGGCAGCGACCGCAGGAACACCCGGCCGTACCACTTCGTCAGCAGGCGCGAATCGAGCACGACGACGATGCCTTCGTCGGTCTGCGACCGCAGCAGGCGCCCGAACCCCTGGCGGAACTTGAGCACCGCCTCGGGCAGGGAATACTCGCGGAACGGATCGCCGCCCTTTTCCTTGATGCGCTTCAGGCGCGCGGCCACGACGGGATGGTCCGGCACCGCGAACGGCAGGCGCGTGAGGATCACGTTGCTCAGCGCGTCGCCGCGCACGTCCACGCCCATCCAGAAGCTGTCGAGGCCGAACAGGACGTAGCCTTCGTTCTTGCGAAAGGTTTCCAGCATGGCGCGGCGGGCCAGGCCCTCCCCCTGCGCCAGCAGGGTCAGGCCGGCGTCTTCCAGCGGCGCGCGCAGGGCCTGCGCGGTGCGCTTGAGCAATTCGTCGCTGGTGAACAGCGCGAAGGCGCGGCCGCGGGTCTTCAGCGCCCAGCGCAGCACGCCCTTCGCCACCGCTTCCGCAAAGGCGTCCTTGTCCTTCGGATCCGGCGCGTTTTCGGCGACGTGCAGGCGCATCTGGCGCGCGTGGTCGAAGGGCGACCCCAGGCACAGGGTCGCGCAGTCCGTCCCGGCGCCGAGGCGGTCGCGAAAGTAGTCCAGGCGGCCGCCCACGGCCAACGTCGCGCTGGTCAGCGTCACGCTGGAAATTTGGCCGAAGAGCGCGTCGCGCAGGAGCGGCGCGACCTCGATCGGCGCCGAGTGCAGCACGAGCTGGCGGCGCCGGCCTTCGCGTTCGATCCAATAGACGTGGTCCGGCAGCGACTGGGCCAGGAAGGCCTCCAGCATGCCGCCCAGCGCCAGGCCGACGCCGCGCAGGTGGCGCAGCTCCGCGCGCGACTCGTCGTCCTGGTCTGCCAGGTCGTCGATCAGGGCGCCGAGCTGCGCGGACAGTTCGCGCAGCAGATCGGGCACCGCCGACTCCACGGCCAGCGGCCCCGGCACGGTCTTCTGGCTCTCGCGCGCGGCGAGGCCCGCCGCGCGGGGCACTTCGTGGAACAAGTCCGCCACGGCATCCCAGAGGCGCGTCGTCGTCTGCGCCGCGGGCCCGGCGCGCAGGTAGCCCAGCAGGCCCTTGCCCGAATCGGGCGCGAACAGCCGGCGCAGCCAATGCTCGAAGCCGTGCGGCGACAGGCGCAGGCCCAGATGTTCGCTGGCGACGTCCTCGACCGTGTGCGCCTCGTCGAGCACGACGGCCGCCGCATCGGGCAGGAAGGACGCGCCTTCGCGGCGCAGCGCGAGATCGGAAAACAGCAGGTGGTGGTTGGCCACGAGCACGTCGGCGTCCTGCATGCGGGCGCGGGCGCGCTGCAGGAAGCAGCGCTTGCGCTCGGGGCATTTCGCGCCGAGACAGTTGCCGTGTTCGGCGCAGACCGCGCTCCAGGCCTCGGGCGCCGGCGGCCGGCGCAATTCCTGCAGGCTGCCGTCGGCCGTTTCGTCGGCCCAGGCGCGCAGGCGCTCGAGTTCCTCGCCGAGGCCTTCGGCGAACAGTTCCCGCTGGTGCTGGCGCGCGCGGGCCAGGCGGCGCAGGCACAGGTAGTTCATGCGCCCCTTGACGAGCGCAACGCGGAAGGCGACGCCCAGGCGATTTTCCAGCAGCGGCAAATCCTTGCCGACCAGCTGCTCCTGGAGGGAAATCGTGTGCGTCGAAACGAGCGTCCGGACGCCGGCGCGCTTGGCGTGCAGGATCAGCGGCACCAGATAAGCCAGGCTCTTGCCGACGCCCGTGCCCGCCTCCACGACCAAATGGCGGTTGCCCTCCAAGGCCTCGGCCACCGCCTGGGCCATTTCGACCTGCTGGGGCCGCGCCTCGTATTCGAAATCCCCCTCGGCGGCGCGCGCCAAGGCGCCGCCGGACGCGAAAACCGCGCCCGCCGCTTCCCGCAGCGAGCGCGGATCCGCCGGATGCCCGGCTTGGATCGGCGCGATCATCCGGCGCGTTGGGCGGACTTGTTCGGCAAGCGGCGGTTCCGCGCAGAACGGAGACCCGCCGCACTCCTCGTCAAGGCGCCGGCGCCGGCGCGGTCACGGGCGCCGCGGCGGGAACGGCCGCGGGCGCTTCCGCCGGAGCCGCGGCGGACGCGGGCGACGTCGAAGCCGCCGCCGCGAGAGCGCCATCCAGCTTGATCGTCGCCTTGTCCTTCAGTTCCTGGATGTATTCGGCGGTGACCTTCTGCTGGGCCTGGCCCTTCAGGAGGTTGAGCAGGCGGTCCTTCACCTCGTCGAACGGAATCCGTTTCTCTTCCTGTTCGCCGGTCACCTTGATCACGTGGAAACCCACGGGCGATTCGACCACTTCGCCGATGGCGCCGATTTCCTGGCCATAGACGGCGTCTTCGAAGGCCTGGGCTTCGCGTCCGCGCGGAATCACGCCCAGATCGCCGCCCCGCGACCGGCTGAGACATTCGGATTTTTCGCCGGCCAGCGCGGCGAAATCGGCGCCGGCCAGCAGTTCCTGGCGGATGGCCTCGGCCTTGGCGCGGGCATCCGTCTTGACTTCGTCGGACGCGCCCGCCGGCAAGCGGACGAGGATGTGCGCCACCGTCCGGCCGGCCGGCTGGGTGAATTCCTTCGCGTGCTCGTCGTAGTAGGTCTTCGCGGTTTCTTCCGTCACGGCATCGACGGCGGCCTGAAGCTTGTCCTTGATCATCTTGTTCTTGAACAAGTCGAGCGTCAGGTTCATCTCCATTTCTTCCATGGGGACGTTCGCGTCCGCGAGCAGCATGGCCAAGGAGCCGCCGGGGCCCAAGGCCTTTTCGAGATCCTGCTTGCCCTTTTCGATTTCCTCGCGGGTGATGATGACGCCAGACCGTTCCATTTCGCTGCGCACGAGCTGGCGCACCACGAGGTTGTCCACGGCCTGCTGCAGCAGGCGCGCCTGGATGGCGGGAATCTGTTCCGCGGGCGTGTTCTTGGGCACGTGGGAGAAGAGGCGGCTCGCCTCCTGCTGGATCTGGGAACCGGTGATGCCCGCCTGATCGACCCACACCTGCACTTCCGTTCCCATGGCGGTGCGCGGCTGCACCGTCTGGGTTTCCTTCTTGCCGCACCCCACCGCCAGCGCCAGCGCCGCCGCCCCGATCCACCGAACGAATTGCGTCATGTCGTTTTCCTTTCGCGATACCTAGGCAAAATCCAATCGAACAGCGGCATTTTCGGGCAAACCGGACGAAAAGCAAGCCTCAATCGGCCGGCGGAGCGGCGCCGCGTTCCGCCCTGCGCCGCGTCCGCCAATCAAGGACGCGCGCACTCGGCGCCGCCGGCGAAACGGCCGGTTTCCGTCGCCGGCGCGCAAAATGGAGTTTCCCCGGGCGCAGGAATCGGTATGCTGTCGAGGAACTTCAACGGAAAGCCGAACCTCCATGACCACCACCCTCTTCATTCCCACGCTGAACGAGCTCGAAGCCATGCGCGTCGTCCTGCCGCAGATCGATCGTTCGTGGGTGGACCAGATCCTCGTCGTGGACGGTTCGACCGACGGCACCGCCGACTACGCCCGCGCCCAAGGCTGCGAAGTCGTGATCCAGAAGCGCAAGGGCCTGCGCTGGGCCTTCATCGAAGGCTTTCCGCACGTGCGCGGCGATTGGGTGATCACGTTCAGCCCCGACGGCAATTCGCCGGTGCGCTCCATTCCGCTGCTGATCGAGAAGATGAAGGCGGGCTACGACATGGTCATCGCCTCGCGCTATCTGCCGCCGGCCAAGAGCGACGACGACGATCCCATGACCGCGTTCGGCAACTGGCTGTTCACGCACGCCATCAACGTGCTGCACGGCCGCGCCTGGAGCCGTCCCTACACCGACGCCATGGTGATGTACCGCATCTATCGGACGCAGCTGTTCTACGAACTGGATCTGGACAAGGAGGCAAGCTACGCCCCCGAAAAATGGTTCGGCACCATCCTGGGCATCGAGCCGCTGCTGTCCATCCGCGCCGCCAAGAAAAAGGTCAAGATCGGGGAAATCCCGGAAGACGAACCCGCGCGCATCGGCGGCAAGCGCAAGCTGCAACCGTTCCGCTGGGGCGGCGCCTACATGTCGCAGGTCTGGCGCGAATTGTGGTTTTGGAAATAGGAATCGTCCCCCCATGGACGACGCGGCCAAGCGGCAGGCAAGCGGTTCGATCCCGCTCGGAGCGACGTTCGTCGCGCTCTTCCTGCTCGGCGCCGGCCTGCGGCTCTACGGCCTGCCCGGCCAAATCCTGCTGGACGACGAATGGCACTCCCTCAATTTCGTCTTGGACAAATCCCCTTTCGCGTTGCTGACCACGCACGGCCTGGGGGCGAACAGCATCCCCTTGAATCTCGTCAACTGGGCGCTTCTACGCACCGTGGGCTGGTCGGAATTCACGCTGCATCTTCTTCCGATTCTGTGCGGATTGGCGGGTCTGATCGCGTTTCCCCGGTTGGTCGCGCGCCTCGCGGGCCGAACCGCGGCGACGATCTTCATGGCCCTGTTCGCCATCTCGCCCTGCGTGATCTACTACGCTCGCATCGCCCGGCCATATGCGATGGTCGTTTTCTTCGGCTTTTGGGCTTTGCTGTGCCTGGCGCTCTGGACGCGCGAAGGCCGGCCCCGGCAGTGGGCCGCCTACGTCGCCGGGGGCGTCGCCGCCGTCTACTTCCATCCCTATGCCGCCCTCCCGATCCTGGCGCCCTTGGCGGGCCTGTTCCTCGCCGCGTGCGTTCGCCGTTCCGCCTTCGCCGCAGCACCGTGGATCACCCGGACGCGATTGTTTCGCGCGGGCTTTCTGATTGCGGCGCTGCTGGCGCTCTTGCTGGGCCCGGCCCACGTCCGCAATCCCTGGTGGCTCCACGAGCTGGCGCGCGACCGCGTTTCCCTCCAAGGCCTCTGGGAGTTTCTTTCGCTGTTGGCCGGCACGCCTTGGATCTCGGCCAAGCTGCTGTTCGCCGCGCTGGTCGGGTGCGGTCTTCGCCAATGGCTGCGAACGGAATTCCCCGTCGGCCTGCTGTTTCTTTCCGTCTGGATCGCCTTTGGCGCCCTGCTGGTTTTCGCCACGCAAGACGGCATCCACACGGGCATTCTGCTGGCCCGCTTCAACATCATTCTGCTGCCGGTCGCCATGTTGCTGGCGTCCGTTGCGCTGGATCGGCCGCTGGCCCGCCTGCCGGCGCCGGGCCGATTCGCCGCCGGACTCCTGCTGGTCGGCGGCCTGGCCGCCGGCAGCCCCCTGTGGCGCACCTTCGCCCCGCCCAACAATTTCATGCACCATTCGGCGTTTCAGGATTCCTATGCGCCGTTCGACTGGTCCGCGAGCCGGGTGCGAACGCTGGCCGCCTTGCCGCAGATGCCGCGGGAGCGCATCCCGGCCTTCTACGCCGAACTCGCCCGCCAGCCCGCCATTCCCGGCCTCGTCGAATTCCCCATGTACATGGGCGATTCGCTGAATTTCCATTATTTCTGCCAGCACGTCCACGGCAAGCCCGTGGCCATCGGCTACGTGCCGAACGTCGTGTTTCCGCCCTTGCCTTCGCAGGACGGCTTCATCTATCAGGCCTTGCCCGTGGACTACGTGTTCAGCCGGGCCCGAACGCTCGGCCTGGATGGAAAAATGCATTTCGCCAATCTGCTCCCCCTGACCGATGCGGACCGCCTGCACCGCACCCATTCCGGCTGGTGGCTCGTTCTCCACCGCGACCTGATGAAGGAAACGCTGGGCGAAGAAGGCCCTTCCAATTACGGCCCGCCCGCCCAACTGGAACAACTGTTGACGGACCGCCTCGGCGCGCCCGCGCATGCCGACGAGCAACTCGCGGCGTGGCGCATCCCCTAGCCGCGCGGCGGGCGCCGGACGCTAGCGGGCGGGTTCCTCGTTGAAGACCACCGCATAGCTGCCCCTCAGCCGGCTGAGACCGCGCCGGACCAGAAAATATTCGTTGTAGGGCCGATCGTCGGTGATCTCCACGCGCGGATCGGCGGGCAACAGGTCGGCGATCGGAATCTCGTTGGCCAACAGGCGTCCGAAATATTCTTCGGCCGAGCAGCCGGGATTCCATTCGAGCAGGTTTCGACGGGCGTTTTCAGGCATGGCCGCAGCCAGTTCGGCCGCCGTCGGCGCGGGGATCGGCCGCGCCGAGGCCGTGAAATGCAAACCCCAGTCTTCCACGGAGCGGAACACCCGCACGTAGGGAAATTCCCGGGCGAGCGACTGCACCACGGCCTGCGCGGTTTCCTTTTCGCCGCCGGGAAACCAATGCTGCAAAATCCCGCCATCGGTCAAATGCTCGCGGATGATCCGCAGGAATTCGCGCGAGTACAGCAAGCTGCTGCCGGAGGATTCCATCGGCGGGGGCGGATCGATCGTGACGAGGTCGTAGCGCCGCGTGCTGCGGCGCAGGAATCGCCGGCCGTCGTCGATCTCGACGCGGCCGCGCGGATGCGGCAGATATTCGCCCGCATCGGCGAAGTAGAATCCGAACACGTCGCGCACGCCGGGCACCAATTCGACCGCCGTGACGTCCGTGTCGTCCCACGTGAGCGCGGAACGATAGGTGTTGCCCATGCCGAAGCAGATGGCCAGCACGGCGGGACGCGGCCGATCCAGCAGCGCCAGCGGAAAATGCGCCATGAATTTGGTGACCGGCGTCAGCACCGTCATGCCGTAGCCGTTGATGAGCAGCTGCTTTTGGAAGCCCGTGCCGAATGCCGTCGTGGTGGCCGCGTAATCCCGGCGGATTTCGCACGGCCCGTATAACGTGCCGTCCTCGTCGGTGCGGCTGAACAGGCCGGACAAGACGACCAGCGCCGCGGCCGCGACGGCCAGCGGCCGGCCGCCGCGCCTGGGCGCGCCGGCGTCCCCGGTCGCCGCAAAGGCGAAGAACACGTAAGGCAGCGCCAACAGCAAGAACGCGAACTTCACGCCCAGCCACGGCAGCAGTCCATAGGCGGCGACGAGCGGCCCCAGGATGCAGCCGACGATGTTGATGGCGTAGGCGCGGCCCGCGGCCCGCGGGGCGCCGCCGGAAAACACGTCGATCAGCCGGGGCAGAAGATAGCCCAGCAACAGGCAGAACGGCGCGATGGAAGCCAGCACCAGGACCACGCTGGCCACGTGCACGGTCGCCGCCACGGGCAGATGAAAACCCCTGGCGAGGGCGGCCAGCCGGATGACCAGCCGCGGATCGTTCGCGAACAACGGCAACAGCACGGTCGCGGCCAGACCGCCGAGCAGCGTTGCGGGGCGGGCCGCGCGGCCGCCGGCCAAATGCCGCCGGTAGAGCAGCGAGCCGATCCAGGTCGTGCACAAGTAGACCGCCAGCAGGGAGGCAAAGGCGTAGATCGTCGTGTACAGCACCGGCGTGAACAGGCGGGTCCACACCACCTCCAGCGCCATGGACGTGAAACCCGTCATGAACAGGATGCCGGGAGTCCAGCGATCGCCGGGGGCGGCCGCGGCGTCGGCCGCGGCGACCGAATCGACGCGGCTCGCGGCGCCGCGCCGCGTCCGGACCGCAAGCCCGAAGGCCAGCACGGCGATGCCGAAGTTGCCGGCGGCGGCCACGGCCAGGCAATGGCGCAAGCCCAGCCATTCGATCAGCACGGCCGCCGTCAGCAGCGTGCCGAGCATGCCGCCGACCACGTTCGCGAGATACAGGAAACTGAACCCGTGCTGCTGGGCCGGCGCGGTCGCGCGGATGTGCGCCATCATGAACGGAAACGTGGCGCCCATGCCGACGCACCACGGCAGGATGGAAATCGCGAGAATTCCCGCCGAAGCCGCCAGATACGGCAGGGATTCCATGGATCCGCACGAAAGCAAAACCCGTTCTCCGGCGGCGAAGATCGCCGGCACCGACAAGCCGCCGATCCCGATGCCCAGTTCCGCCAAGCCGTAGAACCCGAGCGCGGGCAGGCGCGCCCCGCGCCCCCGGCCTTCGATCCACCGCCCGCCGGCCCACGAACCGATGGCCAGCCCGCCCATGAACACCGAAATCACCACGGACAAAACGGGCGTGATCGCGCCGAAGGCCGCAAACGCCAGCCGCATCCAGACGATCTGGTAAAGCAATCCGCAGAATCCGGATGCCAAAAACATCAGGAAAATCGCATTTCGGTCGCGGAGAGCAGCGTCGTTCATCGTGTGGGTTCCGGCCTTGATCGTGTGGTCCCGATAGTAGGCCATCGGCCGGCGGGTGTCGATGGGTTTCCGAAAAAGTCGTTCCCTTCGGCCGCCGCAACCGATAAATTGATCCAGCAATGAGCGCGGACGCCGTCCAATCGAAGCGACCGGAAGCTTGGGGCTGGTTCCTGGGACTGGCCCTGCTGACGTTTGCGGTCTTTGCGCCGTCCATCGGTTTCGACTACGTCGATCTGGACGATCCCCAATACGTTTTTGCCAATCCGCGCGTCGTTTCCGGCCTGAACGCGGACAACGCGCGCTGGGCGTTCGCGCACGCGCACGAATCCTGGTGGCTGCCCGCGCTGTGGATTTCCTTCATGGCGGACGCAAGCCTGCTGGGCAAGGAGCCGTGGGGCTTCCATTTGGTCAACGTCCTGCTGCACGTCGCAAACGCGCTGCTGCTGTTTGGCGTGCTGCGGCGCGCCACGGGCGCCACGGGCGCCAGCGCCTTCGCCGCCGCCTTGTTCGCCATCCACCCGCTGCGGGTCGAATCCGTCGCTTGGATCACCGAGCGCAAGGACGTGCTCAGCGGCCTGTTCTGGATGCTGGCGCTGGCCACCCACCTGCGCCAGGCGGAAAAGCCGGCCGCCGGGAAGATGATCCTGCTCGCGCTTTGGATGGCGCTCGGCCTCATGGCCAAGGCGTCGGTCGTTGCCCTGCCGGCGGCGCTCCTGCTTCTGGATTATTGGCCGCTGGGCCGCCTTGCCACGCGGTCGGGCTGGAAAAAGTGCCTGGCGGAGAAAATCCCGCTGTTCGCCTTGGCCGCGGTTTTCGCGGCGATCACGCTGGCCACGCACGTGGGCGGCGGCGGACAACATTCCGCCGTGGCGGGTTGGCAACGATTGAGCCTGGTTCCCGGCAACTACTTCCCCTATCTGGCGAAATTCTTCTGGCCCACGCGCCTTTCGATCTATTATCCGGAACGCGACGCCGTCCAGTGGGGAACGTTCGTCTTGGCCGGGGCGGCTTTGCTGGCCATCACCGGCGCTTGCTGGCGCCTGCGCCGCCGCGCGCCCGGGGTGCTCATGGGTTGGCTGTGGTTCCTCGTCGTCGCCCTGCCCATCATCCGCGGCATCCGGCTCGGCATCGCCGACTACGCCAACCGCTTCATCTATCTGCCGTCGATCGGCCTGGCGATCGCGCTCGCCTGGGGCTTCTCCGCCGGAGTGTCGCCGCGGACGGCGGGCCGCCGGCGGTGGCTGGCCGGAATGGCCGCGTTGGCGCTGGCCGCCTGCGCGATCTCGACGGCTTACAACCTGCGGTTCTGGCGCAATTCGGAAACGTTGTTTCAACGCGCCTGGGAATTGGATCCGACCAACTATCTCGGCATCACCGGCCGCGGCGTCGCCCTGCAGAAAGCGGAGCGCTGGGAAGAAGCCCGCGCCTTGTTCGCGCAAGCGGCAGCGGAAGCGCCCGGCGTCGTCCGCTATCGGGTGAATCTGGCCCTTGCGCTGGTCAACATGGATCGCCTCCCCGAAGCCTTCGCCGTTCTGGAGGAAGCCCGCGCCGCCGCGCCGAACGAACCGGAACTCGCCTATGCGCTGGGCCTCGCCCATCTGCAAGCCGGCCGACCAGACCAAGCCCGCCTCTGCCTGGCCCAAGCCGCGCCCGGCATGAAGAATCTGGAATCCCTGTGCCGAAACGAATTGGCTTGCGCCTGCTTCGAAGATGGCGATCCCGTCGCGGCGAACGAACAACTGCGGCTGGCGGACGGCGGTGCGTCCGCCGCCCCCGCCCGCACCTACGCCGACCTGCTGTCTTTCTACGCTTGGGTCTGGGATTCCGGCGAACGGCCGCGGGCGCTGCGCTATTTTCGCAAGCTGGCGGCCGAAAGCGCAGGCGATCCGGCCATCCTGAACAACCTCGCTTGGCTGCTGGCCGTGTCGGAACGGTCGCCCGCGCCGCCGCAAGAAGCCTTGGCGCTGGCGCGCCAGGCCGTCGAACTCGGCGGCAACCAGCCGATCCTGCTGGACACCCTCGCCGCCGCCTGCGCCAACGCCGGCTTGCATGCGGAGGCCGTCGCCCAAGCGACCCAGGCCCGCGATCTCGCGATGGCCCAAGGCCAGGAAAAGCTGGCGCGCCGGCTGGAGCGGCGCATCGAACAATACCGGCAAAACAAACCCTGGCGCGAAAAATAGGTTTCCTGAGCATGACCGCGGACTCCCCGAGCCTCGACGACCCCGCGCCCGACGCGACGCCGAAATCCCCATGGCCGGCGATCGGGTTGGCGCTGGCCGTCGCGCTGCTGGCCATCGCCGTCTTCTGGCCCGCCACGCGCTGCGGATTCATCAACCTCGACGACGACCGCTACGTCTCGGAAAACGCCATGGTGCTGCAGGGTCTGACCTCGCACGGCATCCGGTGGGCTTTCACGACCGTCCACGAACTGTGGTGGTTGCCGCTGCTCTGGATCTCCTACATGGCGGACGTCGAATTCTGGGGCCCTGGCCCCTTCGGCCACCACCTGACCAACCTTCTCCTGCACGCCGCCAACGCGGCGCTGTTGTTCTGGTTCCTGTTTCGCGCGACCGGCTCGCGCGGGCGAAGCTTCTTCGTCGCGGCGTTGTTCGCCATCCACCCCCTGCGCATCGAATCGGTGGTTTGGATCACCGAGCGCAAGGACGTGCTCAGCGGCCTGTTCTTCTGCCTGGCCCTGCTGGCGTACCTGCGCCACAGCGCGCGCCCGACGGCGGCGAGCTTCTGGGGACTGCACGCCGCGATGCTGCTGGGCTTGATGGCCAAGACGTCGCTCGTCGTCCTGCCGTTTCTGCTGCTGCTGCTCGATTATTGGCCCCTGCGCCGGCTCCGCATCCTCGGGGGCCGTGGCGCCTGGGCGCAATGGAAGCCGCTGCTGGCGGAAAAACATCTGTTGTTCGGACTTTCATTCGCGTTCATCGCCCTCACGTTGTGGACGCACGGCACCACCAACGAAAATGCCCCGGCGTGCTCGCTCTGGAGCCGGCTGACCTTGATCGCGCCTAATTATTGGAGTTATCTCGTCCGGACGTTCTGGCCGGCCGATCTCTCGCTGTTCCATCCGCCGACGTATCCTTCCGGCGCCCTGCGCCTGTTGGCCGCCGCCGGCCTGGTCGCGCCAACCTGGCTGTTCTGGCGCCTGCGCGGCCGCTGCCCGGCGCTGTTTGTCGGCTGGCTGTGGTTCCTCGGCGCGCTGTTTTCGGTCGTCCGCGGCATCCGCTTCGACGAGCAATCGGCGTTTTCCGACCGCTACACCTACCTGCCGTCCATCGGCCTCGGCCTGATGGTCGTTTGGGGCGTAGGCCAATGGGCGGAAAAACGGCGCGGAATGGCCGGGGTCTTCGTCGTCCTGGGTTTGGCGGCGCTGGCCGCCTGCTGGGGACGCGGCGCCGCCCGCTTGCCGGCCTGGAAAGACTCGCCCACCATGTTCCGCCTGCTCATCGATTACGCGCCCGACGACCCGCACGTCGTCAACGGCTATGGCCATGAGTTGCTGATCCAAGGCCGGATCGCAGAAGCCATGCCCTATTTCGCGCGCGCCGCCGCGCTCCGCCCCAAGACGTCGCCGGCCGTCTTCAACTACGCCGACGCCTTGATCCGGCTTGGGCGCTGCGAAGAGGCGCTGGCATGGCTCCAAGCCGCGCGCGAAAAGGGCTTCCCCGACATCATCCAAATCGAAGCCCTGTTCGGGCTCGCCCATCTCGGGGCCGGCCACCCGGCGGAAGCCGTCCCGTTCTTGCGCCGGGCCGTGCAATGGCGTCCAAACCTGCCCGCCTGGCGCGTCGAATTGATCCGCGCCTTGTTCGAGGCCGGCGATGCGGCCGCCGCACAGGAGGAAATCCGGGGCTTGCAAGCGCTCGGCGTGACCCATATCCGGGATTTCGACACCTTGGCCGCGCATTATGCCGGCGTGTGGCAATTGGGCGACGCCGTCAAGGGCTGGACCTTCTTCCGAAACAACCTGCGGCGGCAACCCGACAACGTCGTGCTGCTCAACAACGCCGCCTGGCTGCTGGCGACCGCGGAACAGCCTCCCGCGCCGCCGACGGAAGCCTTGCGTCTCGCCCGCCATGCGGCGGAACTCGCACCCGCTCCCCACCCCGGCCTGCTCGACACTTTGGCGGCCGCCCTCGCCGCCAACGGGCAATTCGCGGAGGCCGCCGCGACCGCCCAGCAAGCCATCGACCTCGCCCGCCGAGGCGGCGCAGAAGATCTGGCCGCCAAAATGGAAGCCCACCTCGCCGCCTATCGGCATAATCGTCCGTGGCGCGAACCCATCGCGCCGCCGCCGGCACAGAGTTCTTTCCAAAAAACGGCGAAAGGCTTATGACCTTCCCCGGTTTGGTGAACCCATGAATTCCGACGCCCTCCCGCATCGCAAAACCCCGCGTTGGCTGGCGCCGGCGCTGGCCGTCGCGTTGGCGACCGCGACCTTCGCCCTGTTCGCGCCGACGCTCGGCTACGATCTGGTGGATCTCGACGACAACGCCTACGTGAGCCAAAACGCCGTGGTCCTCGGCGGCTTGAATTGGCCTGCCGTCCGGCTGGTCTTCACCCAGACCTATGCGGCCATGTACGCCCCGCTCCTGTGGGTCTCCTACATGCTGGACGTCGAGTGCTTCGGCCAAAACGCCTGGGGCTTCCACTTCGTCAACGTGCTGCTGCACGCGCTCAATGCCTCGTTGTTGTTCCTGCTGCTGTTCGCGTGGACGCGCAAGCCGTGGCGGGCGTTCTTCTTCGCCGCGCTCTGGGCGTGGCATCCGTTGCGCGTCGAATCCGTCGCCTGGATCGCCGAACGCAAGGACGTGCTTTCCGGCCTGTTTTTTCTCCTTTGCCTCGCCGCCTATGGCGCCGCCCGGCGGCCAACCGACGCCGCTTCCGGCGCAGCGCCGCAAATGAACGGCTTTCGCGTCTGCGCCTATTGGAGTTCGGCCCTGTTCCTCGGCCTGGGCTTGCTGGTGAAACCCTCGCTCGTGCCCGTGCCCGCCCTGCTTCTGCTGCTCGATTTCTGGCCGCTGCGCCGCGTGGCACCCGCCGCGAAATCGCTGGTCCGCGCCGCACCGCGCCTGTTGGCGGAAAAGATCCCGTTTTTCCTGCTGGCCGGCGCCGCCGCTTTTCTTTCCGCCCAAGCCCACGAAGCCTCCGGCGCGCTCGCGGAAATCCCGCTGGGATTGCGGCTGAAGGCCCTGCCCATCCACTACGGCTTCTATCTCTTCAAGATCTTCCGGCCGCGCAACCTCACGCCCCTTTATCAGGAAGTCCTTTTCAGCCGCGCCGACTTCGCCGTCGGACTGTTTCTGCTGGCCGGCATCACGCTCTGGACTTGGTGGTCCCTCCGGCGCCGCCCCAACGAGCTCGTGGGTTGGCTGTGGTTCCTCGGGCTGCTTGTGCCCGTCGTCGGCCTGGTCCGGTTCGGCGTCCAGTCCGTGGCCGATCGGTTCACCTATTTGCCCGCCATGGGCCTCTCGGCGGCTTGGTTGTTCGTCTGGCCGACGTGTCGCCGACCGGCGGCGGCCCGTCCCCTCGCGGCGTTGCGCGCGCTGGCCGCCGCCGCCCTGCTGGCCGCGCTGGCCATCCTGTCGTGCCGCTATCTGCCCGCCTGGCGGAATTCTTCCGCGCTCTACGACAACGTGCTCCGCTATTTTCCCGACAACCTCATGGCCCTGTGCCAGAAGGCGGAACTGTGCATCGTGGAGCGCGGCGACTTCGACGAGGCCGAACGCTTCATTTCCCAAGCGGCCGAAATCGATCCCCAGTCCGTCGCGGTCGCCCAGATCCAAGCCCTGTGCCTGTCGCAGCGCGAAAATCCCGAGGCGGCCTATCAACATCTCTTGCGGCGGCGCGCCGGAAATTCGCTTTCGAATCCGGGCGAAGAGGATTGGAACTTGGCCATCTTCGCTTTCGCGGCCAAACGCTACGAGGAAACCATCGCGCATGCGGAAACCGCGTTGCGGCTCATGCCGACTTTCAATTCCACCCGAAACACCCTCGTGCTGCTCGCCATGGCGGCCGCTTTCGAAAAAGGCGACGGAGCTGGCGCCCTGGCCTATGCCCGCCAGTTCCTGCCTTACCGCGCCAAAACGGAGATCGTCCCGCCCGACCTCTTGCCCGCCTACGTGGCGCTGTGGATTTTTTCGGAACGCCGCGAAGCCATCGCCGGATTCCGCCGCATCCTCGCCGCTTGTCCCGACCGCGTGGATCTCCTCAACAACCTCGCCTGGGCCTTGGCCACCGCCGATTGGTCGCCCGCGGCGCCGGAAGAAGTCCTCGCCTTCGCCCGGCGCGCGCAAGAGCTCCAGCCGGCGCCCCACCCCGGCATTCTCGACACCCTCGCCGCGGCCCAGGCCAACGCCGGCGATTTCGCCGGCGCGATCCAAAGCGCCCAAGCCGCGCTGCTCGTTCTCGCGCTGCCCCCGGAGACGCCGGAAAAAGCGGAACTCGCGCAAGCCATCGCAGCGCGGCTGGCGGAATACCGCGCCGGCCGGCCGCATCGCGAGAACGCCTTCCTGCGCCTCTGGAATGCCATGCTGATATGAAAATGAATCGACCGAAATCCGAAGCGCCGGCCACCCCTCCGCCTCCGGCGCCTAAACGCGTTCCCAGATGGCCTTGGCTCGTGCTGGGCTTGATCCTCCTGGCCGCCCACGTCGCATATTCCACGTGGCACACCGACCAAGCCGCGCAGGCGTTCAACCATTCCACGATTCCGGCCAACACCATCGCCGGCGTGCCCGAACCACGCTTTTTCACCGAAAACGACAGCTATGCCTGGCTGGCCTACGTCCGGGATCTGATGAATTCCGGCGATTGGCGGCTGCGGTGGACGCACATGGACAACGCGCCGCACGGGCGCGAAATGCACTGGTCTCATTTGCTCATCTGGACCCTGCGCGGCCTGGCCACGGCCATCATGGCCGCCACCGGTTGGCCCGTGGCACGCGCCGTCGAACTGGCCGGCGTTTGGGCCATGCCTCTCTTCCAATTCCTGTTTTCGGCCATGGCCTGGATGGCCGTCTCCCGAAAAATGGGGTGGCTCCCGGCCGCAACGCTGGTTTTGGCCTTCCTGACCTTTGAGTGCGTGGCCATCGCCTTTTATCCGCTCGAACCAGACCACCACGCCTTCCAGTTTTTCTTCATCCTGGCCGCGTTCGCCTGCCTGCAATTCGGCGGCCTGGGCTGGACCCGCGCCGCCGGACCGCCCGCCGTCGCGCCGCGCTGGATCGGATTGCCCGCGGCGCCCGCACTCCGCGAAGCGCGCGGCTGGTTCATCGCCTCGGGCATTTTCGGCGGACTTGCCCTGTGGGTGGGCGCCACCGTGTGGCTGATCGCGCTCGCCATCCTCGCGCTCGCGACGTTGCCGGCGCTGCCGCCGTTCCACTCGGCGGACAAGAACGAAACCTACGCTCCCACCCTCTGGCGTTGGTGGGCGGGCGCCGGCATCTCCGCCGGCCTGATCTGCTATTTGCTCGAATACGCTCCGCGCCACTTCGCGATGCGGCTGGAAGTGAACCATCCCCTTTACTGGATTTCCTGGTTGGGCGTCGCTCTCGGCCTCGAACAGCTCGCGCGGTTGCGCCGCCCGCTGGCCTTGGATTCCGCAACGGCGCTGCGGCTCGCCGGCGCGGGCCTGCTCGCGCTGGCGCTCCCGCTGGCGGTCATGCTGGGGCCGGCGGCCTGGCACCAGATGAACGATCCGTTTCTGAAGCGTCTCCACGCGAAATACATCACCGAATTCCTCCCCTCCGGGCTGATCCAGGCGGGCCATTGGGGGGACTATTTTCTCGCTTTCCGGAGCTTTTCCCTTTCGCTTCCCGGGGTCGCCGCCCTGGTGTTCCTCCGCCGCGTCCGCACGCCGCAAGCGCGGCGCCTGTTCGCCACCGCCCTCCTCTTCACCGGCCTGTTTTGGGCCGCCGCCATGTCCCAGCAGCGCTGGGGATACAGCCTGGCGGCCGCGCTGGTGTGGCTGACGCTGATGTTGCTGGCGGGACTGCTTGCGCCGGGCGAACACGTCCGCGCGCCCCGGTCGCGCATCCTCGGCGGAGTGTTGCTGGCGCTGATCCTGGTGGACGGACTCCATTCCGATGCCTCGCGCCTCCGGCTGGAAAACGGCATCTCGACCAACGCGGCCATTCCCCAAAACTGGATCGAATACAATTTGAAGAAGCGAAACGCGCTCCAATGGGGCTTGGCCGCCGGGACCAACCAATGGAGGTTCGTCGGCATGGCGCCGATGGCGCCCTTGCTCTACTACTACGCCGGCATCCCCTCCGTCGCGTCCTACTACAGGGATAACGCGGCCGGCTCGCAGGCGGAAGCGACCATGCTGGCGGACGCCGCGTCGCAGGCGGAACGCGCCCAGGCCATCGTCCGGGAGCGCGGCATCACCCACGTGGCCACCGTCCTGAATTCCACCTATCCGGAATTGTATCTCTACGTGGCGGAGGGACTCGAAGATCCGCGTTATGCCGTGCTCCACACCTTGGATGGCCGGCTCTCGCAATCGCCCGTCGCAGGCCTGCCGTCCTGGCTCGCGATCGACGAGCCGCTTTCCAAGATCGGCCAAAGCGAATACGTGTTCAAGACGCCGTCCGGCTATGCCAAGGAACGGCTCCAGTTCCAAGTGTTTTCCGTCCAACCGGACGCCGCCGCCGCGCCGCCGGGCCGGCAAGCCGGGCCGGAAAGGAAATGAAACGCCGCTTTTCTCTTTTCCCCGCCGCGCCACTGGACTAACTTGGTCGGCATGTCGACGTCCTTGCGTCCATTTCTGCGCCGCACGTTTCTGCCCGCCTTGGCCGGCGTGCTCGCGTTGGCCGCCTGGTACGGCGGAATTTCCTGGGCCACCGATGCCGGCATCCGGAAATTCGAAGCCCACGTCGTGTCCGATCCGACCCAGCCCGCCGCACCCCAGCCTTGGCGCGCGACGCGGTTCTTCGTCGATCCGGATTCCTACGACTGGCTCTCCTACGCTCGCGATCTGCGGGCTTCCGGCGAATGGCGGCTCCGCTTCACCCGCGCCGACAACGCGCCCAACGGCCGCGAAATGCACTGGTCCCACCTGCCGATCTGGGCTCTGATGGGAATCTCGCGGTTCCTTGAAATCGCCGGCGGCGCATCCCCCGCCTTGGCGCTGGAGCTGGCCGGCCGCATCCTGCTGCCCCTCTGGGGTTGGATCTTCTTCTCCGCCCTGTATCTCGTGCTGGGACACCGCCTCGGTTGGCGCGTCGCCGCGCTGGCCACGGCCACCTTGGCCGTCATGTTGAACTGGAGTTTCCACACGCTGCGGCCCGACCACCATGGCTTCCAGCTGGCCTGTTCCGCCGGCATGTGGCTGAGTCTCGCCTGCGGGGGCATGGGCTGGATCCAGACCCGGCCGCCGGCGACCCGCAGTCCCTTCGATCCTCCGCCGTTGAAACGCGCGCGCCGCTGGTTCATCGCGGCGGGCATCTTCGGCGGCGGCGGACTCTGGTTCGGCGCCACGGTTTTCTTCTTCTCCTTGGCGGCATCGGCCGTCGGCACGGCGGCCGCGATGTTTCTCCTCCGGTCGCCCGCCGCCCAAGAACCCGTCGAAATCCGTCCGGACCTGTGGCGCTGGTGGGGCGGGGCCGGAGCCATCGTCGCGCTGGCGTTCTATGCCGTGGAATATGCGCCCCACCACATGGCCATGCGGCTGGAAGTCAACCATCCCCTGTACGCCCTCTGCTGGCTAGGCACGGCGGAATGCCTGCGCGCCATCGCGCAAAGCAAGAAAAACGGCGGCCGGCTTGGCCCCCGAGACCTGTTGTTGGCCGCCGGCGGCCTGCTGGCCGCCGGCGCGCTCCCCGCCTTGATACAGTTCGGCCCCGCCCAA